>JAOATF010000068.1 GCA_030158285.1 Hyphomonadaceae bacterium | reverse complement strand
CGGGCGGCCTCGGCACGCTCGACGAGCTGTTCGAACTGCTCGCCCTGCGCCAGACAGGCAAGTCGCCGCCGATCCCGATCGTGCTCTATGATCGCAAGTTCTGGGAAGAGGTCCTCAACTTCGATGCGCTGGTGAAGCATGGCGTCATCGCCAAGGTCGACGAGACGCTGTTCACCTACGCCGAGACGCCGCAGGAAGCGTGGGCGAAATGCGTGAAGGGCGGCGTGCTGACCCGCTGGCTGCAGGAACAGCACACGACCTGACGCCTCAGGAGAACAGGCCGTGGAACAGCGGCCTGGCGTAGAGATCGAAAGCGTTGTCGGGCGTCACGCCCTTCACCCAGTTCGGCATCTGCGAGGCCGAGTTCACCGTCACCATGATCATCTCGCCGGCAATGCGCGCGTCGCACGGCCGCCCCGAGCCATCGATGATCCCATCCGTCACCATGGCCGCGAAACGCATCACCACCTGCGACAGCTGCGTCAGCATCAGGTCGCGTGCCGCCGGTTCAACCGACATCAACGCCGACGACCGCAACAGCGGCCCCGCCGCCGTCTGCTGGCGCCGCACCAGCGTCGCCGCCGCCGCATAGGCCTGGTTCATGCCGCGCGTTTCGGTGGCGCGCGCATTGCGCTGGGCCTCCTGAAGCAGGCCCAGTGTGCGGTTGAAGCACGCCGTCAGCAGGTCGCCCTTTCCGTCCAGGTGATGGTAAAACGACCCCTTGGTGCGGTTCAGTTTGCGCGCGATCGCATCCACCGACGCGCCGCGATAGCCCTGCTCGTTGATCAGCCCGGTCGCCGCCAGAAGGAAGCTCTCCCACGACGTCGGCGACGGCGCGGTCATCTCGGCCGGAGCCGCAGGCGCCGCGAACGTCCTGCCGGGCGCGGCAAGCCCATTGAGCAAGATGTCCGCAAATTTATCCTCCACCCAGTCGAACGCATCCACCGGGTACGACGGCAACCAGAACACCGACCGGAACAACTGCGCGCACACCACATACGCCAACGCATTCGCCCGCTGTCTGTCCGTAGCCACCTCCGCCGGATCCGCCACCACGCTGCGCACGATTTCGAACAGCTCGGTATAGCGCGGCCACACCTGCGAACCATGCTCCTCGGTCAGCGAGCGCATGTCGCCGAAGATCATCACCTCGGGTCCACTGCCCTCGCGGATTTCCTTGCGCAGCCCGAAATACAGCTTCACCAGCGCCCGCACCCGCGCCTCGCGGCCACCCGCCACATGTATCGCAGGCCGCATGCGTTCGGCATGCGCGCCGATGGAGCGCAGGAATCCTTCCGCCACCAGGTCGTCCTTGCGACGGAAGTAGTGCCGGATGCTGGTGAGGTTCATGCCCACGTCACGGGCGATATCTTCCAGCGTGGCGCCGCGCACGCCCTGCGTGTTGAAGCGCCGCGCCGCCGCCCCGAGGATCAGCTCGCGCTTCTGCTGGTAGCGTCCACCCGGCGCACGCGGCATGAGCGCGCTTGCCCCGCCAGCTTCACCACTGTCCTTGATGCCCGTTTCCATCCGGCTGGACTCTCCCCGCGACCGGCACACGATAGCGCGCCGTCAGGCCTGACGGAAACACTCTGACGGAAACATGAAGTGGCGGGTTAGCGAAGCCGCGACTCCGGCGCCCTCAGGAATTCGTCGGATTGCGCCAGCAGATAAAGTTGATTCAGCAGTGAAAGAACGTTTCCAGTCACGTCCTTCGGCCCGTCCGTGTCGCCAATCGGGGCCTGCGGAGCGATGAAATAGACGCGGCCCGCATGCTCGACGCGCACGGCGAACGACTTGTCAGTCCGCTCGGGGTAGGTCTGGAACAGGATCACATCGCCCGCGACAGTCGGCTTCTCTTCCGTGCCGTTCCGCAGCGTCTCGCCAAGGAAGTAGATCATGTCGTCGAACGAGCGCGTGCGCACCGAGGCAATCGCCTGCCCCGTGCGCGCATCGATGAAGCCCCAGGCCGGTTCGACCGGATCGCACAGCAGGAGGCGACGGTTGAACCTGTCGGCCGTCATTTGCGGCTCGCCCGAACGCGCCGCGCGGGTATCGTCGGCGAACACCATCTGTCGGCCGGTCAGCCCCTCCACCGTGCGGATCGTGTCGACCATGTTGCCGCCGCCCCGCCCGCTATCCGGCGCCGCTCCGCCCAGCGTTTCGCGCAGGTAGGCCGGGTCATAAGGCTTGCAGTCGCGCTGATCGAGCGTCAGCGACGGCAGCGGCCCGAAATCGATCTCGTTGCGCTTGGCCCGCCGAATGATCTCGAAATAGCGCGCCGTGTTGGCCGCATCGATCGCCGAGGGCGCAGCGGAGAATTCATCGCCATCAATGTACCAGGGCTGCGCATCGCCCGCGAACGTCACCGCATCGACGAACAGCCACATCAGCGTCTCGCGCGGCCAGCCGGCGAGCCAGTAATTCTGCATCTGCTCGGGCTGGATCGGCTTCAGCAGGCCCTGCGTCTTGTCGTTGTTGGAGAACGGGTTGACCGAGTATTCGGCATTCGCCGATTCATTGCGCGACACGCTGGCGGAAGATCCCGCGAACGGCATCGGCGCATTGCCCAGTCCCAGCGGCCCGAACGAGGCCGATCCGTTGAGCGACAGCGTGGGGTTCGACTTGATGCCCGAGAGCGTTGTGTAGTTGGTGGGCCAGCGATCCCGCGCCCGCATCACGTTGATGGCGATGATCGCCGTCATGGCGCGCGTGTGCGCCTCGTTCAGTGTCGCCGCATTGTCTTCGATGTTCTCCGCCAGCCCCGTCGCGCCGAGGTCGCTGACGATGGCGCATCCGCCCATGCTCATCATGGAGAGCGCGAGACCCGCGACCGCTCCGACTTTACCGACCATGCCCATCTCGTGACCCCTCACTCGCCGGCAGCAGCGGCGGCTCGCCCCACACGCGAGCCGCCATCCGGCCCCACACCGGACATTCTCTGCCTGAAGAGGTAAGCGCGAAACAGCGAGGAAACGGGTCACGCGCGCGCCGCCGTCGGGTTTCCAGCTCTGCAGGAGTTGGCACGAGAGTTGGACGCATCGCCGTCCAGCCTGTAAGCGCGAGACCTCAGGCAGCAGGGTCAAGGCATGGGCAAGGAACCGGATTACAGCCGCTCGTTCGGCGGATCGGCGTTGGCGGCGCGGCTGCGGCGCGTGTCCGAACGGCTGGATCGCGACGGAACCCGCATCTATGCCGACCAGAAGGTGCGGTTCGAACAGCGCTGGTACGGCCTGCTCCGCCAGCTGGTGCAGAACGGCCCGATGTCGGTGGGCGAGGTCGCCAGCGCGCTGCACATCACGCACGTCTCTGTCAGCCAGTCGGCGCGGTCGCTGGAGCGCGACGGGATCATCAAGTCGCAGACGTCCAAGAAAGACGCCCGCCGCCGCGAGCTTAGCCTCACGCCCAAGGGCGCCGCGCTGGTCAAGCGGATGACGCCGCTGTGGGACGCGTTCAACGAAGCCGCCGAGGAACTGAATGCCGAGGCGGGCGATCTGGTCAGGCTGATCGACAAGCTGGAAGACGCGCTGGATCGCAAATCCATGTTCGACCGAATCGTCGAAAAGGCCGGCAAGCAGTAGCCCAGTTGACATTATGTAGGCGCCTACATAATACGCGCTCAAACGGAGTAGCGATGATGGCGGGACTGACACGACGCGCAGCCTTCCGGGGCGCACTGGGCCTCACCGCAGCAAGCGCTCTCACGGCATGCGCCTCGACGACATGGGCCGGCGAACAAGGCTATCGCAACGCCATCGTCATCGACGGCAACCTCGTCGTGCCGATTGATCCGGGCAACAGGATTGCCGAGCCAGATGCCGCGCAGCTCCGCCGCTCCGGCCTCACCGCCGTCAAACTCTCCCTTGGCGGCGACAGCGCCGGGCGCGCCGAGACGGCTGAAGACGTGGGGGCCGTGAACAGCTGCATCGCAGCCAATCCCGATCTCTACATGAAGATCGACACCGCCAGCGACATTGCCGAGGCCAAGCGCACCGGGCGTATCGGCCTGATCCTATCGTTCGAATCCGCCGCCATGTTGGAAGGCAGTGTCGACGCCATCGACGCTTTCCGTGCATCCGGCGTTCTGGTGATGGGCCTCAGCTACAATCGCACGAGCCCGTTCGCATCAGGCGTCCTGGCGAAGGAATCGACAGGGCTCACAGAGCTTGGCCGCGAAGCCATCGCGCGGATGAACGCGCGCGGCGTCTCAGTCGATCTCAGCCACAGCGACGAGGTCTCCAGCCTCGCGGCCATCGCTGCGTCGACCAAGCCCGTGCTGATCACCCATGCCGGCTGCTCCGCGGTGCATGCCCATCCGCGCAACAAGTCTGACGCGCAGTTGCGCGCGCTGGTGAAGCGTGGCGGCGTCGTGGGCATCTACGAGTTGAGCTTCATCAACACCGACTCGCCCCAGCCGACGCTGGAGGACTATCTCGCCCACCTGACCCACGCGCTGGATGTCTGCGGCGAGGATCATGTCGGCATCGGCAGCGATACGCTGGCGACGGAATTCGAGACAACGCCCGAAATCCTCGCCGCGTGGGAGGCAGACATTGCGCGGCGCAAGGCCGCCGGCGTCGGCGCGCCCGGCGAAGGCCCGCTGCCCTTCGCGGTCGGCCTCAACCGCTCCGACCGCAGCCGCATCATCGCCGACGAACTGGCGCGCAAGGGCTATTCCTCGCGCGCCATCGAGAAGGTGCTCGGCCTCAACTTCCTGCGCGTCTTCGGCGAGACGTGGGGCTAGGCCCCTATCTCGCCTGCAGTGCGTAGAAGCCCGCGAGCTCCAGCTTCACGACGACGTCCTTCATGCTGTCGTTCTTGAGATACCAGCCGTGGATGCCGTCCCAGGGGGCGGTGAACGTGCCGCTCTGGGGCGAGCCGCCGGTCTTGGCGTAGAACATCAGGTCGCCCACGCCATCGACCTGCTCGGTGTGGCCGTGGAATTCCACTTCCATCATGCCGGGGTGTTCGAGGTCGCCATAGCTGATGTTGTAGACCAGCCCCTCGCCCTTCTTCATGTCGAGCTTGTATTCGAGGCCCTTGCCCGCCGGCACCGGCACATCGATCGTGTCGGTACGCCACTTGCCTGCCTGCACCGCGATCACGCCCTCACGCAGCGGATATTCGCGCCAGCCTTTCACGGCCTCCGGCACGGGCGGCGCAGCGGGCGTCGCAGCAGCCAGTGTTGCAGGATCGACGGCATCGCACTTGGCGACGCCTTGCGGGCTGCAGGAGGCGAGCGCGCAGGCAGCTGCGATCACGCCGAAAAGTGTGCGGTTCATCATTGTCCCAGGTCCTAGACGAGATGCTTGCGGAAGAAGTCGAGCGTACGCGCCCACGCCACACGCGCATTCTCCGGATCGAAGCGCGGCGTCGTGTCGTTGTGAAAACCGTGCTGGCAATTGGCGTAGGTATGCAGCGTGTAGGTCTTGCCGGCCTTTTTCAGCGCCTCCTCATACGCTGGATAACCAGCGTTCACGCGCTCATCGAGACCGGCCAGCGTGATCAGCAGCGGCGCATTGATCTTCGGCACATCGTCGAGCGCCGCCGCCCCGCCATAGTAGGGCGCTGAAGCGCCAAGCGTCGGCACGCGCACCGCGACGTTGTTGCAGATCCCGCCGCCAAAGCAGAAGCCGACAATGCCGACCTTGCCCGTGCAATCGGGATGCGCCTGCATCAGTTTTACGGCGGCGATGAAATCTTCCAGCATCTCTGCGCCATTACGCGTCGCCTGCAGCGTCCGCCCCTCATCGTCCGTGCCGGGATAGCCGCCGAGCGGATAGAGCGCGTCCGGCGCGAAGGCGAGAAAGCCGGAGGCGGCCGCGCGCCGCGCCACATCGGCGATGTGCGGATTGAGCCCGCGATTCTCGTGCACCACCACGATGGCTGGCAGCTTCGTCGCCCTGGGTTTGGACGGGCGCACCAGATAGCCGCCCATCTGCTTGCCCTGCTTCCCCGCTCCGTCCGGCGACACATAAGTGATGCGGGCGCCGATGATGGCGGGATCGTCTTCGCGGAGTTGCAGCGCGCTGGCGTATTTCGGCATCAGCGCCTCGGCCAGCATCGCCGCCGTCACACCGCCTACCGCCAGCCGTCCCAGCCGGTCCATGAAGGTCCGCCGGTCGATCTGGCTGTGACAGTACTGGTCGTAGAGATCGAACATTTCCTGAGTCGGCTTGGCCTGTATCGACCGGCCGGTCTCGCGCTCGCCACCCACAATATCTGCACTATCAGCCATACCTGTCCCTCCCTGATCGCGGTCAGCGCCGCGTTTCCGCGACGCTATCGCACAGGGACTGCGACGGGCCACCGCAGATGCAACGGATCAGGGGGAGTTAACGAAGGTGTTAGCAGGCGCAGCGTGATTTGAACGTTGCGTCACTTGACGCCGTCTACCTGACGCCGTCAAGTCAGCGTCAGGTTGACCCTAGAGGTCAGCCATAATGGAGATCTGAAATGACCCGCCTTTCCTCCCTCATCATTCTGTCCGCCGCTGCCGTCGCCCTCGCCTCGCCGGCTCTCGCCAAGATCTCGGTCCAGGGCGCTGAAACCCTGTGCAAGACCCACCTGTCGAAGCAGGAACCGGCGCCGAAGTCGGTCAAGGTCGACAAGGAATCGACCCGCGCCAACGGCGACACGTTCTCGTACATGTTCAAGGTCAAGAACGCTGACGACTCGTCGGCGAAGCTGGTTTGCGTCGTTGACCGCGGCACCGAGCAAGTGTCGTCCGTCACGCCGGCCAACTAGGCCCGCTCACCTATCCGGCGGCGTGCAGGCTTGTCCGCCGCCGGTTCCTTCCGGGGTTGCTGCTTCAGCCGCTCGGCCGCCGCGCCGAGCGCCACGAGGAATGCGCGCCCTGCTGCGGCCTCCTCGACACCAAGCTCCCGCGCCAGCTCGCGGTTGATTGCCCGCCAGACACCCCCGGCTTCCACGAGCAGCTGCTTGCCCTCGGGCGTGAGCGTAAGGTGCTTGCCGCCACGACCACGTCCGCCCGCCGCCGCGATCAGCCCGCGCCGCTCCATCACCGCGAAATTGCGCGCCAGCGTGCTCTCGTCGATCAGCATCGCCTCGCCGATGGCGGCCAGCGTCGCGCCCGGCATCTTCGACACCGCAACCAGCAATCCGAATTGAGACACATTGAGATCGAACCCGGCCATACGGGCGTTGAACACGTTCGTGACCGCGCGACCCGTGCGACGTGTCGCATAAGCAAGACAATCCAGATCAAGAAAATCTGATCGAGCCATTCAATCCTGCATATACGTTTTTAACTTGAAGTTCAAATCATGTATGCGCAGGAATTAGCCATTGCCGCAGCTTTCGCGGCAACCGGAGCCAGACCATGAAAAAGACGTCCCTGATCGCCCTCCTCGTCGCCGGCCTCGCCATTGCCGCCGCCCCCGCGATCGCCAAGACCACGCTCACCAAGGGCAAATCGCTCTGTGAAACCGCCGCCAAGGCCGCCGACCCGGCGCCGAAATCGGTGCGCACGGACACCGACGCCACGAAAGTCAGTGACGCGACGCTGACCTACAAGCTCAAGGTCAAGAATGCCGATGACTCGGTCGTCAACGTCACCTGCACGGTCGACCGCGACACCGACGCCGCCAAGCTCGGCGGCTGATACAGCCTCACGACAGGCCGACAGATGGCAGGCGGGGCGTCAGCCCCGCTTCGCCACGTCGTAGACCATCAGCAGCGTCCGCTGCTTCGCTGAGAAATTGTCATCGGCGATCACATAGAGACGTACACGTCCGTCCGGCATCTCCCGGGCGGCGATCCCTTCGAAATTGTCGATCGTGACGAAGATGTTCATCTGCGCCAGCCCGCGCGTTGACGTCTCACGGAAGCGCTCCTGGCGACGCTCGCGGATCTCGCTCATCCTGTTCGCCGGCACGCCGGCCTGATCGAACTCGCGCACAAACACCGTCTCGACGATCGAGATGACATTGCTCGCCATCGCATTCGTCGAACGATGCAGGCTGAACGCGCGCACGGTATCGCCATCCGCCACGACATCCATGCCCACCACGGGCGGCATGCCCTTGCCGATCGTCAGGTCGAACACCGGCGGCGCCTCGATCGGCCGGGCGGACAGCGGGCTTGCCCCGCCCGCCTGCGTCTCCAGCCCGGTAAACAGGAACCAGCCCGGCGCAACCGCCAGCGCCTCTGGCCCGGAATTGCCCCCGACTTTCAACCCGGCCGCATCGAACGCCTGCGCAAGGCTTTCGCCAAACGCGCCGAACACCACCGGCGCTCCGCGCGCCGCCGCACCGCATTTGCCAACGTCAAACGCCAGCACCCGGTGATTGCCCTCGAACGACACCAGCGCCAGCCCGTCCGTATAGGCCAGCCCCTCGGCGTCCCTCTCCGCCTTGCTTGGCATCGTCTTGCCGGCGGCATCCTTCAGGCCAGACATCCGCGCCGCCGTCGGCGTCACGCCATCCTCGCCAAGGTCGATCCAGACAAAGGCGCCATCGTCGCTCACCGCCAGCAGGTTGCCGTCCTCCAGCACATCGATGCCCGACAGGCCGCCGAACCGCTTGTCAGTACTGGTGAGATGAAAGCCATCCACGAAGGTCAGGTCGCCGATGATCTTGCGCTTGGGGTTTATGGCCTGCAGCGCCACACGCTTCGCCGTCAGCTCAATCGCGTCCGGCTTTTCCGGCGTCACACCCGCCGGGCACGACGCTTCCCGCAACGGCGCAAGATAGTCCTCCTGCAGCCTGCCATTCGGTCCCTGGGCCCAGACAGGCACAGAGGCAAAGCCAGCGCAGCCAAGCGCAATCACGCCGATGGCCAACCGGTTCAACCCTGCCCGCATGCCAGACCTCTGAGTGCGCATCCCCGGAACTGTTCCCCCGGCCCGTGCGGCGCCTCAAGCACGAAGCTCAGCGCCTAGCGCAGCGGCTTCGCCAGATCGAACACCATCATCACGGTGCGCTTGTCGGCCGAATAGTCGTCGTCCGAGATCAGGTAGAGGCGCACCCGGCCATCCGACATCTGGCGCGCGGCAATACCCTCGAACTGGTCCACCACGCCGAACTGGTTCAGCTGCGCCAGCTCCCGCCAGCCGGTTTCCGTGTAGCGCTGGCGCGAGCGCGCATCCATCTCGCCGCGCACCGGACCATAGTCACGCGTACGGTCTTCATGGCGCTGCAGATCCGTCTCGGTCACCCAGATACGGCCATCCTTCGCATCGCGCGCGCGATGGATCAGGAAGGCGCGCACGGCGCCATTGCCCTGCTGGTCCGGCAGGATGTCGATGCCCGCAAACTCCGGCGCATCGACGCCAACGAGCAGGTCGAACTCCGGCTCGGACTCGATCGGCCGCGCCGAGAGCGCGTTGAGATGGCCCTGCTTCTTCTCGATGCCCGTGAACAGGAACCAGTCCTTCGTCACCGCCAGCGGCTCAGAGCCATTGCCCGGATCGACGGCGATGCGCGCATCCTCATACGCTTCGCGCAGCGGCAGGCCGTAATTGCCGAACACGATCGGCGCGCCACGCGCTGCCGCGCCGCACTTGCCGACGTCAAACGCCAGCACGCGGTGATTGCCTTCGAACGAGACCAGCGCCATGCCGCCATTGATGGCGAGCCCCTCGGCGCTGTCGCCTGCCACGCCCGTCAGCGCCTGCCCGGTGATGTCGCGCATGGTCGACAGCCGCGCGGTCACCGGCGTCAGGCCATCATCCGCCAGGTCCATCCAGACGAAGTAGCCCGCGTCCGACACCGCCAGCAGGTCGCCATTGTCCAGCACCTCGATGCCCGACAGGCCGCCGAACCGCGCGTCCGTGCTGGAAAGCTGGTAGCCCGCGACATAGGTCAGCGAGCCGATCTTGCGCTTGGCCGGATCGGACGGCTGCAGCGCTGTCGGCAGGGCTGTGATGCTGATCGCATCGGCCGCGCGCACCGGCGTGCCCACCGGGCAAGACGCATCGGAGAGGGCCTTGAGATAGGGCTCGAGATTTCCGGTGCGCTTGGCATTACGCGCCGCGGAAACGATCACGCGGTTGCTGGCTTCGGCCTCCGCCACAGCGACCGACTTGGGCGCGTTCACCGCCACGCGGCGCTCGGCAACCGCCTGTCCCGTCGGCACGGCCTGCCGCACCACGGACTCCTCGCCAGCGCCCGTCTGCTCTTGAGGCTGCGTAAGGCTTGCGGATTGCTCTACCGCTGTTGTTCCACAGGCCGCCAGAAGCGCGCTCACGGAAACCAGCCCAGCAAGCCATCCAATACGCGTCGTCATCATCTACCTCGCAAGGTCAGCCGGCAGGGTTGGCGTCGCAAGAATATGCTCATACGCCCTCCACCGTGCTGCAGTATCGACCCCGTGGCGCTCTACATAGCGCCGAACCAGGTCTTCGCCGACCGAATAATTGATCACATATGACCGGTACGCCCGGTCGAACTCCAGAGCCTGCTCTGCAACATCCCTTGAGGCCATGCGGTATTTCTGCGCCAGCGTGATCGCCTCCTCGCGGGTGACCTCGCCGTCCAGCTGCATCTGCGACACCTTGAGCAGCGCACCGTCGAGTTCCTGCGTCGCCTCACGCATCTCCGCAAAGGCAGGCGCGGTGGCCGGATCGAGCCCGGCGAGCGGATAGAGCACGTCCATTTCAAATTTCAGGCGCTCGTCGCCCGGGAACGCAAGTTCCACCCCGAAATCCGCCCCGCCCTCGTTCAGCGGCGCCGCGGGAACATATAGCGGCGCCACCGAATACTCGGCCCAGCCGCGTGTCCGGTAGTTCGCCTCGTTATAGATCCCCTGCACGTGATGGCCCGGATAGCCCTCATGGCACGCCAGAACCAGCGCGCTCCCGATCGACACCGGCAGGTCCGTGTTGATCTGGATGAGGCTCTGATGCTTGCCCAGGTAATAGTTGTACGCCCCCCACGGCTTGTTCTTCACGAGCTCCATCGAGAAGGTCTCATCCGCCGGCAGGTCGATATGCGCCGCCGTGCGCCGCCGGCATTCAGCAATCGCCGCATCCATCACCGCCTGCACGCGATCGTCCGGGATCGAATAGTGTGCGCGGAAAGCTTCCACCCGCTCGCGCAGCTCACCCTCGCCGGGCGCCAGCGCCTCGATCCGCGCAAACGCGCCGTCATACGACGATAAAGGCTTCAGCTCCGGCCGCAGCGCAAACAGCCGCTCGGCCTCGTCGGCAAACTTCACACGCGCGCCATCGATCATGTCGAGCCGGAAACGCGCGCTGCGCACATTCGCCTGCAGCACTTTCGCGCGCTGCCCCTGCTCGCCTGCCTCGGCTGCATAGCCATTGAGACCCGCGACGATCCTGTCGGCCTCGGCTTTCAGCTGCGGCCGCTCGCGCGGGTTTTTCCGCGCCGCCTCGCGCCACTCCGCGGGACCGAAATAGGCATCGACATAGCCGCTCTCGTGCGCGTCGATTTCCAGGGTCAGGCGAACATAGTCACGCGCCAGTGCATCGAGGCTCATGTCCGTGCTCCCGACCGCTCCCGTTGCGCTGGCGCAACCTGCCGCGACGAGCGCCATCAGGCCGGCCAGCCAATGCTTCACGTTCCGGCTCTCCGCCCCTTGGCGACTTCGCCGAACGTCGTGCGTTTCACATCGCGTCCCAGGGCGGTGCTGACCATGCCCGCGCCCCTGCGTTCGCGTCCGCCGCCCGGCTGCGCCGCGGCCTTGGCCTTCTTCGCTTCTTCCTCGCCAAACAGTTCGGCCAGCTTGTCGGTCATGACGCCGCCCAGCTGCTCGGCCTCCACGATGGTCACCGCGCGGCGATACCAGCGCGTGACGTCGTGTCCGATGCCGACCGCGATCAGCTCCACCGGCGAGACGCCTTCGATGTGCGCGATCACTTCGCGCAGGTGTTTCTCCAGCGGATTGCCGACGTTCACCGACAACGTGGAATCGTCCACCGGCGCGCCATCCGAAATCACCATCAGGATCTTGCGCTGTTCGGTGCGCGCCATCAGCCGGTCATGCGCCCACAGCAGCGCCTCGCCGTCGATGTTCTCCTTCAGCAGGCCCTCGCGCATCATCAGGCCGAGATTGCGCCGCACGCGCCGCCACGGCGCATCCGCGCTCTTGTAGATGATGTGGCGCAGGTCATTGAGGCGGCCCGGGGACGCCGGCTTGCCCGCCTTGATCCAGTCTTCGCGCGAAAGTCCACCCTTCCACGCCTGCGTGGTGAAGCCGAGAATTTCCACCTTCACGCCGCAACGCTCCAGCGTCCGCGCAAGGATGTCCGCGCACAGCGCCGCCACCATGATCGGCCGCCCGCGCATCGAGCCGGAATTGTCGAGCAGCAGCGTCACCACCGTGTCGCGGAACTTGCTCTCGTCTTCCATCTTGAACGACAGCGGCGCAGTCGGATCGACGATCACGCGCGTCAGCCGCGCCGTATCCAAGACGCCCTCTTCCAGGTCGAACATCCACGACCGGTTCTGCTGCGCCATCAGCCGCCGCTGCAACCGGTTGGCCAGACGCGACACCGCGCCCTGCAAGCCCTGCAGCTGCGCATCGAGATAGGCCCGCAGGCGCGTCAACTCTTCGGGATCGCACAGTTCGTCGGCGCTCTTCACCTCGTCATGGACGGTGGTGAACGCCTTGTACTCGGACTTGAACGCATCGCTGTCGCGCCAGTTGGGGCGGATCGGCGTCGCCTGCTCGTCTGCATCGTCCTCGGTCGCGTCCATGTCAGCGTCGGCATCTTCGGCGGCAGACGCCTCGATCTGGTCGCCGGGTTCGCCCTCTCCGGCATCGCTGGAATCCTGCTCCTGCGATTCCCCTTCGCCTTCGCCGTCTCCCTCGGAGTCGTCGGACGCTTCGCTCTTGGCTTCGCCTTCTTCTTCCTCTTCGCCTTGCTCCTCCTCGCTGTCCTTCACGCTGGACGCTTCATCGCCCAGCCCAAGGTCACGCAGGAGATCGCGCATCACGGCGGAGAAAGCCGTCTGGTCGTGCATCGTGGCTTGCGCGCGCGCCAGCGGCGCCGCAGCCTTCTCGGCCAGCTCGGCGCGCCAGACATCGGCGACTGTTTCCGCAGCCGGCGGCAGCTTGCGTCCGGTCAGCACCTCGCGCAGCACGAACTCCAGCGCGTCATCCATCGGCGCGCGCGACTTGTCCGTCACGCGCGAATAGCCCGCCCGCTCGCAGCGTTGCTGCAGCACTGCGTCGAGATTTTCCGCCACGCCATCCATGGCCGCAGAGCCGATCGACTCGATCCGCGCGCGCTCGGCCGCCTCGAACAGTTTCCGGGCTTCCTCGCGTTGGGGCATCGCCTTGGCATGCTTGCGCACGTCATGGTGCGCCACGCGCAGCGCCAGCGCATCCGCCTGTCCCCGCGCCCGCGCAGCAGCGGCCGGCGTCAGGTCCTTCGGCGGCGTTGTCAGCGTGATCTGCCCGTCGGCCACGCGCCCGCCATCGACCGAGAAATCCACGGCAAGTTCGTCCTGTCCCGCCAGCGCACGCGTGGCGGCGCTGAGGGCGGATTTGAACATGTCGGTGCGGTCGACGGGCCTGCTCATGACCTGACGTTTAGGGCCCGCCTGCCCCGCTGGGAAGGGCCGGGAACGCCATCCGCCGCGCCTGCAGCATTTTGACCATTCCGGGGCGGGTGGAACGCCCTGCAATCATCGGCGTTGGTCCCACGAGATCGAGATATGGAGACCCGCATGACCCCGATCAAAGTGATTTTCGCCGCCATGGTTGCCGCCAGCTCGCTGGCCGCCTGTTCGACCCTCACGGGCGCTGCCCTGGGTGGCGCTGCTGGCGCCGCCATCGGCAACAACACGGGCGACGGCGACGCCGAACGTGGCGCGGCCATCGGCGCCGCGGCTGGCGCGATCGCCGGCACGGTTGCCGACGACGACAAATAGACACGACGAACTGGACCGTCCGTCATTTCGAGGCACATGGCCGAGGCCTGACGGACGGCTCACGTAGCGCCGGATACGCTGGTCAGTCCAAAGGCCGACGCTATCCGGCGCGCCGCCGTTTCCGGTTCATCCAGCTCACTGTCGATCACCAGGTCCGCCGCCGGCATGGCCGCTTCGCACGCCTGAAACTGCCCGCGCAGCTCCCGCAACAGGTCGAGCGACACCAGCTTCCTGAATTCCTTGCGGCTCGCATTGGCAATCCGCTGCTCCTGCTCCGCCTCCGACAGCACCAGCCGCACATAACGCACCGCGCCGCCATGCGCCGCCACCAGCGCCTCGACCCGATCGGTGAAACCGTCCGGTACGCTCGGTTCCGGCGCGAAAGTGAAGATCAGCGACCGCCCCTGGCTCGCCGCCGTCTCAAACCCCGCCATCCACATATGCTCGCGCAGCCGCACGAACTCCGGATCCCCGAATGGCAATCGCTCCAGCAGCGCATCCACCACGAGATGATTGTGAAACAGCGGCAGGCTGGTGATCCGCGCCAGCTCCCGCGCCACCGTCAGCTTGCCTGACGCGGCCGCGCCCCAGAGGAAGATCAGCTGCATCAAACCCCGTCGAACAGCGTGATCGTCCGTTCGAAGGCCAGCTTGTCGGATGCCGCATCGTAATCGCTGGAGTTCTTCCGCGCGAAACCGTGCCCCGCATCATAGATGTGGACCGGGATATCCGGATGCGCCGCCTGGATCTTGTCGACCGCGCCGACCAGCGGAATGTGCGCGTCCTTGGCGCCGAAATGGCAGATGGTCGGGCATTTCGGCGTCATGCCGATCATCTGCGGAATATTGCCGCCATAATAGCACGACGCCGCGGCGATTCCGGCGATCTTCGCGCCCGCCAGCCAGCTCATCGAGCCGCCATAGCAATACCCGGTGATGCAGACCTTTCCGGACTTCGACAACACGTCAAACACGCCGCCAATGTCGTTCATCGCATTGTCCTGGCCATTGCCCATGGCGAGGTCTCGGCTGCGCGCCATGTTCGCCATCACATCCGGCGGCTGCACGATGAAGCCGGGCGCCGCGCGATCATACATGGACGGCGCAATCGCCTCGTAGCCAGCCGCGCCGAACCGCTCGGCCATTTCCTTGATGTGATCCGACAGGCCGAAGATTTCCTGCACCACGATCACGCCGCCCTTGCGGGCGCCTTGCGCCTTCACGTGGTAAGCATCGAATTCGAAACCATCGCGGCTTGTCATGCGGATCATGCTGCCTGTCGTCATCGCAATTCTCCTGGATGCTGCCGCCGGATCAGGTCCTGAACACAAGACCGACAACAAGCGTCATCACGCCCGTCAGCATCAGAAGCAGCGCGAACGCCATCGCACAACCCGGCCCGGGCTCCGATCCGAATTTGGACTGCCGGAAGCGCCATGCAAGGAAGCCGCCGGCCACCAGCATCACGGCGCCAATTACGAGCAGTTTCCAATCCATGGCGTCCCTCCCGAAAGGTGTTCCCCGGCGAGGGGTATAACGGCTTCGCGCCGTGCGAGCTACTTCAGCTCTTTCACCATCACCCGCATGGCGCGGCTGCGGCCGGGGCGCAGCCCGCCCGAAAACGTCGTCTGGCCGATGTCGGTGAAACCCCAGCGTTCATAGGCAGCGCGCGCCCATTCGGCGTGTTCCATCACGTCGAGCCAGACATAGCTGCAACCTTCGGCCTTCGCTTGCGCTTCGGCGGCATCCAGCAACTTGCGTCCGATGCCGCCCCGGCGCGCGCCCGGCAGCAGGTAGATGCGCGGAATTTCCGCTCCGCGCTTGCGGCCGTTAATCGGCTCCAGCGACCCCACGAACATGGTGAGAAAGCCGACCCCGACGCCATCCTGCCGCCCGATCCACACGCGCGCATCCTCGCGGGCCATGGTCTGGCTGAACGCATCCTCGCCGAACGTCTTCAGCTGGTGGAAGAACGC
>JAOATF010000067.1:6154-15850 GCA_030158285.1 Hyphomonadaceae bacterium | reverse complement strand
CCTCGTCGCGGCGCGTGGCGATCAGCTGGTCGCGATAGGCCATCTGCCCGGCATAAGCGTCATCCACCCGCAGCCAGTCGCCCTCCGCCACAGGCTGCAGCCCGGGCAGGCGCGCTGCGAGCACGTCCATCCACGGCGCGACGGGCAGGGAGGTTTGGCAGATGGGCGTCACTGGTCGCCTTGCAGCGATTTGAAAGCGCCAGCGTTACGTGCGCAATACTGCGAGCACTGACCAACCCAAAGGTGCCCGTCGCTTTCAAGAAACGCGATTGTATTGTGCGTATCGCCCTTCCGAAACCCTACTCCGCAGGAGCCGCCGCTACTGATTGGTGAGCGCAGATTGATAATGCTGACGGGCGCGCCCTTGGCCAGTTTGGAAACGCTCATCCGGATCGTCTCGTAACCACCTTCAAGCGGATCGCCGTGTTTTTCAACCGATAGAACGCTGCCAGTGAAGATGTAGGTCGCTTCAGCAACCCAGTCGGTCTTCTCGCCGGTGGTCGTGCAGAGGCACGAACAGGCGAGCGCGCTGGGCGCTGCAAGCAAGGCGGCAAACGCGAGCAGGCCTATTCTGAATATCATGTCAGACCTTCGGGACAGCGCCGGGTGGCACTACATTGTCTCACAGGAGTCAAAAGCGGTCGAGCGAGGAGGCGTCAGAACCGCTTGAAGGCCTTGGGCGCCTGCGTCGCGCTGGCCTTGGCGACCAGCTTGCCGTCCGGGTCGAACAGCTCGGCCTCGATGAAGCAGGTGGACTTGCCCCATTTCAGGATCTTCGCCTCGACCGTTGCCTTGCCGGCGAACAGCGGCCGCAGGAAGGAGACCTTCATCTCCAGCGTCGGCGCGTTCATTGTGACGTTGGATGTAATGATCGCGGCCGTGCCCATCGCCTCGTCCAGCATCGCGGCGATGAAGCCGCCCTGGATGGCGCCGCTCGGGTTTGCGAATTCAGGCCGCGCTTCGAACGCATAGCGCGAAACCATGTTGGCCTGGTCGACGCCCGTCAGCTGCATGCCGAGCGTTTCGGAGCAGGGCGGGCGTTTCTTTGCGTTCTGGAAACGCGCGAGCATCTCCGCATCCGTCAGCCGGGGCGGTTCGTCCGGCTTGTCGGGTGCGCTCACGTGGGTGTCCGTCTATTTGCGGCGGAAAGCGTCGAGCGAGACGACGGTGGCTTCGCTGGCGGGCGCGGGAGCGGCCGTGCCATTTTTCGACGCCGGGATGATCTCGGGCGTTCCATCGGTCGGCTTCGCGTCCATCGTGTCGATCTGGACGCCGAAATTGGTCGAGGGGTCGAAGAAGCGGCTGATGGCGACGAACGGCACGCGCATGTGCTCGGGATTGCCGCCGAAGCGCAGGACGATCTCGAAATGCAGGTCGTGCACTGCGAAGGACTCATACTGATGCTGGACGACGATGGTCATCTCGTCCGGGAATTTGTCCTTCAGCCAGTCCGCCATCTGCACGCCCTGGGCGCGCGTGCGGAAGGTGATGTAGAAATGGTGGTCGCCGGGCAGGTGGCCGAGGGTCACGGCCTTGTCCATAGCTGCGCGCACGACCCCGCGCAGCGCCGCCTGCGTCAGGGCATGATAGCCAATGTGATCCTTCCCGGATCCCGGTGCCCTGTCCAACCTTGCCCTCCATCGCCTTGTCCGCAGAGCTAGGCTCTCGTTACGGCGTGGTAAAATGCGTTCAAGCCACAGGCGAGCCCTATCGGTTCGCCTCGTTTCGCCGGAACGATAACGCGCATCAGGCGCCTTTGGGCAAGAGCGAAGCACAACATTTGATTCCGATTGTGCGCGAAGCGGCCTATTCTCACGCACATGACCCGTCCAACCAAACCTTACAAATCGCGCAAGCTTGGCGATCGCGAGCTTGCGCCCGAGACCCTCATGATGGGGTACGGCTATTCGCCTCACCTTTCGGAAGGCGCCCTGAAGCCACCCCTGTTCCAGACATCGACGTTCGTCTTTGGCACAGCCGAGGAGGGCAAGGCGTCGTTCGAACTCGCCTATGGCCTGCGCGAAAAGCAGCGTGGCGAGGAGATGCATCTCATCTACTCGCGGATCAACAACCCCAATCTCGAAGTGCTGGAAGATCGCCTTGCCGTATGGGACGGCGCTGAGAAAGCGCTGGCCTTCGCCTCGGGCATGGCGGCCATTTCAACCACGCTGATGACGTTTCTGCGCCCCGGCGACACGTTCGTGTTTTCCGAGCCCGTCTATGGCGGCACGGAATTCCTCGTTCACACCATCCTCCCGCAATTCGGCGTGAAGGGCGTCGGCTTCATGGCCGAGGCTGGTCAGGCGGGCCTGCGCGAAGCCGCGAAGACCGCTGCTGCGCAGGCGAAGGCCAACGGCGGCAAGGTCGGCGCGATCTATATCGAAACACCCGCCAACCCGACCAACGGCCTTGTCGATATCGGGCTCGCCCGTGAAATCGCCGATGAGGTGAAAGGCGATGGTCCGCGGCCCCCGGTGATTGTCGACAACACCTTCCTCGGTCCGATCTGGCAGCAACCGCTGAAGCTGGGCGCTGATCTGTGTGTCACGTCCCTGACGAAGTATGTCGGCGGCCATTCCGACCTTATCGCCGGCGCGGCCTCGGGCGATGCGGCGTGGGTGGGGCAGGTGGCGGTGTTCCGCACCATTCTGGGCACCATGACCGACCCGCATACGGCCTGGCTGCTGCTGCGCTCTCTGGAAACCTTGAAAGTGCGGATGGATGCGGCCGAACTCGGCGCGCGCAAGGTCGCGGCTTATCTGCGCGATCATCCACGCGTGAAATCGGTCTGGTATCTGCCGTTCCTGCCGAAGGACCACCCGGATCGCGCGCTGTTCGAAAAGCAGTGCGTCACGGCCGGATCGACCTTCTCGTTCGAGATCGATGGTGGCGAGAAGGCTGCTTTCGCCTTCCTCAACAAGCTGCAGGTCATCAAGCTGGCCGTCAGCCTCGGCGGCACGGAAACACTGGCGTCTCACCCGGCGGCGATGACGCATTCCGACGTGCCGCCGGACCAGCGCCAGCGGCTGGGCATCACGGAGTCGCTAATCCGGCTGTCCATTGGCGTGGAGAATCCCGACGACCTGATCGCCGACATCGAGCAGGCGCTCGGCCAGTAGCTGCTACCATTAGCTGCTAGAAGACGGCCGGTGTCGCCACGGGCTTGGCGACCACGCGATCCTCGCGTGGCGGAAGGTCCATGACTTCCGAGCCGACCGGCGAGACCGGCAGCGCCCGCTTCTTCCCGTAGACCAGCTGCGGCGGCGGCGTGAACGGGCTCATGACGCCCATCATGCCGTAGCCCATCTCCTTCGCCACCATCTTGTGCCGGTTCCAGAGCTGTACCAGCTCGGCGACTGAAATCTGCGCCATCCAGCCATCCGCGCCGCGTATCGGATTGCGTATCGGGTTACGCGCTTTCGCTTCTTCCGCCGTCATCATGACCGGCCGTTCGGGGTGGGGCAGTTTCAGGAAGTCGGCGAGAGCGGGCACAAGGTCCATCGGCGCGTGCAGGAAGTCCTCGAACCGGCGCCTGAACAGCGGCATGCCGGCTGCTCCCCAGGCGAGGTGATAGCGATCCCAGCGACCGCCCGTGTCCGACCCCTCCCAGAAATGCGGCAGGGGCGGGCATGCGTCGTGCGTTGCGGCGTGCAGCTTCCATTGCGAGATGATGGCCGCGGCGGGGTGCCGGACCAGCTGGATCGCCACTTCGCCCTCGACCGGATCGGCAGGCGGCGGTTCGTGAGTCTTGATGAAGAAGTGTTCGGGACTGTCAGCCAGGCGCTCGCGCATGCTGCGCGTCAGCAGGCGGCGGCCGGGGCTCGCCAGCATCTGGCGCACGGGGCCGTCCTTGTGCCTGTAAGAGGTAAGCTCGGGCGAAGCCGACGGAAGTGTCGACGGGAGGAGCGTGATCTCCTCTGGCCAGGTCGCGGTCGCGTAGAAGTTTGACGTGGCGCGATGCCAGTTCAGGAGAACCGTATCACGCAGGATAGCGGAACCGCTTCTCGGGTAGGTCGCCACATACACTAACATTCGTAACCTCTCGAAGGTGGCGCCCCCACGCTTCAGACCCGTATTCAGGCGGCCAATCTCGGGAAACTGGCGGCAGAAATAAGTTTAATCGAACACATTTGACTTAACTCCCACACCGGCAGCGGGTTCAAAACGGTTCATGCTTCATAAGCTTATGATCTTGCGTGCCCGGCGACGGTCCTCGACCCACTTTGAGCCGCATGCTACGCGCCTGTAATGGCCGATACGCTGATCTCGTCGGACTTCGTCCCGCAGACGGTGATCCCGCCTGACAAGCCCCTGCCGCTTGTGCGCGGCTTGCTGCAGATGATCGCCAATCCGCTCTATGCGTGGCCGAAAGCCATGTACGAGAACCCGTATCACGGCATCAAATGGATCGGGCGGACCTTCCACTATTTCCGCAAGCCGGAGCACATGAAGGCGGTCTTTCTCGACCATGCCGACATCTTCCATAAGTCGCAGTTCCAGAAAAAGCTGGTGGGCCCCGCGCTCGGTGAAGGCCTGCTGACGTCGGAAGGCGAGCACTGGAAATTCCAGCGCCGCGCCGCATCGCCCGCGTTCCGCATCGACGCCCTGCGCGCGCTGGTCCCGGCCTTCTCGCAGTCGGCGGCGGACACGATCGAGCGCATCAAGGCGATGCCGCGGGGGCAACCTGTTGATGTGATGCATGAGATGCAGCACGCCACGCTGGATGTGATCGTGGAAACGATCCTCGGCGGGGCGGATCCGGCGTTCGGCTATGACCGGATGGCCAGCGTTATCAGCGACTACATCGATACGATGGGCAAGCCGGACATGCTGGACATGTTCGGTACGCCGCCGTGGGTGTGGCGTCCGTGGGGGGGCAAGGGACGGCGCGCGGCGCATGGGTTGAAGGCGTCGGCGGTAAACGCCATCCTGCGCAGGCGTGCGTCGGGCGAGACGCGGAAAGACCTGCTGGGCCTGATGCTGGCGGCGCGCGATCCGGAGACCGGGCGAGGGCTTTCGGACGATGAATTGCGGGACAATGTCGTCACGTTCATCGGCGCGGGTCATGAGACGACGGCGCTGACGCTGACGTTCGCGCTCTACCTGATCGCCAATGCGCCGGAGGTTCAGGACCGCCTGCTCCGGGAAGTGCGGGACGTGTGCGGCGACAAGCCGATCGACGCAGCGATGGTGGAAGAGCTGGTGTTCCACGAGCATGTCATCAAAGAAGCGATGCGACTTTACCCGCCCGTGTCTATCATCGACCGCGTGGCCACGGAAGACATCGACCTCGGCGATGCGCAGGTGAAGAAAGGCGATTTCGCTTTCAACCTCATCTACGTGATGCACCGGCACAAGATGCTCTGGGATAACCCCGAGCGTTTCGATCCGGATCGGTTTTCGGACGTGCGCGCGAAGGGGATGCATCGTTTCCAGTTCATGCCGTTCGGCGCGGGGCCACGCATCTGCATCGGCATGAAGTTCGCCTACATGGAATCCGTCGCCATGCTCGCAACGCTGGTGCGCGGGCTGCGCTTCCTGCCGAATGCGGCGCATCGCGTTGAGCCGAATATCCGCATCACGCTGCGACCCGAGGGCGGCATGCCGCTCTATGCGGAACGGCGCAGCTAGCAACAAGGGGTCTGTCATGGCGTTGCGGGGGTGGGGTCTTGCTGTTCTGATGGGGCTGGCCGCGTGCACGGGCGCCCCGGCGCCACCAGCGGAGACCAGCGACACGTCGCGCCCCAACATCGTCTTCGTGCTGCTCGATGATCTGCGTTTCGATGCGATGGGCTTCCTGACGCCGGGCCTCGAGACGCCAAACATCGACTATCTGGCGAGCCACGGGACCTACTTCCCGAACGCAGTCGTCACGACCGCGCTATGTTCGCCCAGCCGCGCGACGCTGCTGACTGGGCTGTCGACGGTGAACCACGGCATCGTCGACAACAACAATGCGACCGAGCAGGGGCTGGTGTTCTTTCCCAGCTACCTGCAGCAGGCCGGCTACCAGACCGGGTTTTTCGGCAAGTGGCACATGGGCGCCTCCACCGACGATCCACGCGCCGGTTTCGACAGGTGGGTCAGCTTCAAGGGGCAGGGGACGTATTATCCCACTGATGGTATTGCGCCGTCGCGCGTGGCGGCGGGCGATGTGCAGACGCTGAATGTCGATGGCAAGGTCACGCCACGGCGTGGCTACATCACGGACGAGCTGACGGATTATGCGATCAACTGGCTGAAATCCGGTCGCGATACGAAGAAGCCGTTCTTCCTCTACCTGTCACACAAGGCCGTGCATTCGGACTTCGCCCCGGCGGAACGGCATCGCAAGCAGTATGCCGATCTGAAGATCGAGCTGCCCGCCAGCAGCGCCAACACCGAGGAGAACTATCGCGGCAAGCCGATGTGGGTGCGCAACCAGCGCAATTCCTGGCACGGCGTCGATTTCCCGTATCACACGGACCAGGACCTCAAGGAGTATATCCGCGAATACTACCGCACCCTGTCTTCGGTGGACGACAGCCTTGGGCGGATCATGGCGTGGCTGCGTGAAGCCGGCAGGGAGAAGAACACGGTTGTGGTCTTCTCCAGCGACAATGGATTCCTGTTCGGCGACCACGGCCTGATCGACAAGCGCAACGCGTATGAGCCCTCGGTGCGTGTGCCGCTGCTGATCTATGCGCCAGGGCGTGTGCCGGAGGGCGCGACGAACCCCACGCGCGTGCGCAATCTCGATTTCGCGCCGACCTTCCTCGACTTCGCGGGCGTGAAATCGCCCGAGCAGTTCGAGGGGCGCAGCTTCCTTGCGGCGGCTGAAGGCAAGATGACGCCCGAGCAGTGGGCGGCGCCGGATTTCATCTATTCATATTACTGGGAATGGTCGTTCCCGCACACGCCGACGACGTTTGCGATCGAGAGCGGAACGACGAAGTACATCCAGTATCATGGCATCTGGGATACCGAGGAACTGTACGATCTTTCCGTCGATCCGAACGAGATGAACAACCTGATCGATGATCCGGCGTGGCGGGCCACCAAGGTCGAACTGCGCGACAAGCTGTTTGCGGGGCTTGCGCGGCAGGGCGGGGATCATGTGGTTCCCTACACCGAGCGGACCAATGAGGGCATCGTCTGGCGCAACAAGGATGGCGGACAAGCCGCGCCTTTCCCGGACAAGTGGCTGAAAGATCCTAACCGCGCGGACCGGTTGAGCGGCATCTATCCGCCGCCTCCGCCGAAGCCTGCGGAGTAGGCGCGCGGAGACGGATCTCGTATCCGCTGCGCAACGAGTTGGCCTCTGTCGCAGCGGTTGCGACCATCACGACAGGCGCATGCAGCTTGCACTTCGCCACGAATGTCGCTCACAACGTGGGCTACCGGATCACGCTGGCCCGAAGGGGCGCGGCGCCTCGCGTGAAGCACCGGCAGGAGTGACTGTGACTGCGCTCGCCCGGATTCCCGCCCCCAAGGATTTGATGGGGTATGTCCAGCAATTGCTCTGGTCGTCGGGCGAACTCGGCCGCTGCATCTGCAGGCGCGGCTGGCAGGCGCCGGAAGTCTGGGCTCTTGCACCGGCCGACACGCCGGACTCGCAGATCCTGACAGGCTCCGCGCGGCGCGTGGCCAACACGGGCGACGCCAATGCGTGGCTTGATGCGTGGATCATGGCGCAGGGCAAGGCGGCGCAGCATCTCTGTCTTGTCGCGCACGATCCGCTGGCGCCGCCCTTCGAGGCGGAAGCCGACATCTTCGAGGGAACCGGCCGCTGGGATACGCGCGGCGGCGAGAGCTATCTCGTCCTGCCGAAATCCGCGCTCGTCGCCGGCGCGGTACAGGGCGTGACGCGCCTGATGATCGGCGACCAGTATGTGCTGATCGTGATCGCGGACGAATGGCCGTTCGGCGAGGCGCGCCCGCTCGACAGCCTCGCCTACAGCGTCCGGCACGTGATCGTGCCGATCGTCGAGGGCGAGAGCTACGGCATCATCTCGGGGGCCTAGGCCTCGAGCTTCGCATCCAGCGTGATCTCGATCGCGGCGAGCGCGCGCGAGACTGGGCAACCGGCTTTGGCCTTGTTGGCGAGTTCGACGAACTGGGCTTCGCTCATGCCCGGCACATTGCCGCGCAGCGTGAGCGCGCTCTTGGTGATCGTGTTGCCTTTGCCTTCGACGGGGCCGATCGTCACTTCGGCGCTTGTCGTGATCTTTGCGGCGGGATGACCGGCTTCGGCGAGGAAGTGCGACAGCTGCATGGTGAAGCAGCTGGCGTGCGCGCCGGCGATCAGCTCTTCAGGATTAGTGGCGGACTTGCCGCTCTCATCCTCGAAGCGCGCCTTGAATGTGTAGGGGCTGTCTTTCAGGACGCCGCTCTGCAGCGAGATCGCGCCCTTGCCGTCGCGAAGGGCGCCGGACCATTGGGCTTGGGCGGTACGTTTCATGTCAGGCCTCCAGAGGTTGGTGTGCTGGATACAAGATAGGTCGGTCCCATGGATTGCGCCAATGACTTGACCTAGCCTCAGTCGGATCGCGCGACTTCGGATTGGGAGGGGGAAGATGGGGCGCCGTATTTTCCATGTCGTGCGCGCATTGCGCCTGTGGGGCGTCGCGGCGTTGCTGGCGATGGCCGGCTGCGCGCAGCTTCCGCCGCTCGACAGCTATCCGTGGGCCGTGCCCGGGGAGCGCTGCGAGACCATCGTCATTGGTTCGTCCGCGCCGACCTGGCGGTGCGTGGAAGGGCGAGGGGACGTGCGGACCTCCGACGGCTCGGCTTTCCCGCTTGGAAGCTATTTCGAGGTGACGTTCGCTTCGCCCGACGGGGCGCTGATCATGTATGGCAACGATGCGCAGTTTGATTTCACTGTCGATCAGCACGACATGCGGCTTGCCTGGTCCTACCAATGGTCCGCGGTCGTGCGCGCGGGTGGTAGTAAGGGCCCCGTGATCTACAGATCGCCCAAGCCGCAGCCCTTCCGGCCGGACTACCCGATCGTGGTCGCGGTCGACCCCGTGCCTGCGGAGCACGCGGACTGAAACCCCGGACCAAAACACCGGGCCAAAACCCCGGACCAAAACGATGCGCTGAAAACAAGTGGGGCGGCTTCTGTTGCCAGGCGCCGCCCCGAGCCCCGCCTTAGCTGGCGAGAGCTAAGGACTTGAGGTATGGCAGATCTCCTGAATCTGACGCGTTGGGCTGGATCGTGGGCCGCGCGAACGCGTGCGGAAACTCACGGTTTGCAGGCAGGCGGGAGATTGATGAAACGCGCTGTAGCTATCGCCGCTTCGATAGCATTGGGGGTTGCGGCAGCCGGATCAGCGGTCGCGCAGGATCGTCCCTGTGAGTCTCGCACGGTCCGAGCCTGCTATGCCGTACACGGCAGCTTGCTGACAGCGAACGGAACGCCCGCGTTTCGGATCATGGTTGGAGACGCGCGGCGTGTGCTGGGGATAGCAGGCGGCGAGGAGCCGCCACTGCCCGACGCTGTCCGGAAGGCGCTGGCGCCTGACATGTTCTCGAACACGTTGTCGGGCGACTACATCGTCTGTCCGCAGACGGAAGAGCATCAAGGCCAGATGCAGATGGTGTGCGTAAAATCCGGCTCGAATCTGAAGCTCGAACCGCGCTGACGCTGGCCGGAAATAAAGTGGGGCGGCTTCTGTTGCCAGGCGCCGCCCCGAGCCCCGCCTTAGCTGGCTA
>JAOATF010000067.1:0-6054 GCA_030158285.1 Hyphomonadaceae bacterium | reverse complement strand
AAGTGGGGCGGCTTCTGTTGCCAGGCGCCGCCCCGAGCCCCGCCTTAGCTGGCTAGAGCTAAGGACTTAAGGTTCGGACTAGGTCCGCTGCTTACGCAGCAAGAGCTTGGTCCTGAGCAAAGTTGTCATTGGCAACTATTGCGTAAAAGGCTTCTATCGGGGCCAAAGCGGGCAAAGTCTTCGCCTTTACACATCCGTCGATCCTGTGTCGGCCCCAGACAGTCCGGCCAATGCCCGGAGAAAGATCTGGTGGAGCCGCCGGGCACTGCCCCCGGGTCCGGTCTGCTTATTACGCGAGGGTTTATCGCCATAGTCCCCTTGCGGGGACGGGACTAATATAGGCGGGAAAGCGTTAATCGCAAACAACCGCCTGCCGCTTGCCTATTAGCGCCGCAACAGCCCGACATCGACGCCCATGAGGGTGAGCAGCATTGCGCCCGCCGCGACCAGCAGGAACACGGCCAGGGCGATGCGGAAAATCCAGGGAACGATATACATGCGCGTGTCCGAACTGCCTGCCGGCTAGCATGCCGGAGACAGCCCGGAGCTGCGATTCAAAATCCGGCGTCTAGTGACGGCTGACGCAGAAGGCGTTGAGGCGGTTGCCGTCCGGATCGCGGAAATATGCGCCATAGAAGCCGCCGCGCTCGCATGGCTCGGCTTCGCCACGGCCACCCTGCGCGAGGGCCAGTTCGTAAAGGCGTTCCACCTGTTCGGGATCGTCCACCTGCAGGGCCACCATGCCGGCGCCACACTGCGAAATGCGGGGATCGGCCTGCTTGGCCACGCTGATGCTGGCCGGCGCGCCGGGGAGGCCCCAGGCGACGAAATCGTCAGCTTCCACCGAGCGGCGGGCGCCGAGTTCCCGGGCCAGCGGCTCGTAGAACTTCACAGCCCGCGAGATATCCTGCGTATCCAGCGTCACAAACCCGTGCATGTCCGGCTCCGCGTTCGAATCGGCCCGATTGACCGTGAGAACAGAAATAGAACGTTCTTGGTCTGTTCACAAGTCTCTTTTGGCATCTCATGGGGCGGCTCTGGCGCGGGGTCCCGATTGGCGTAGGGTCCACAAGGTACACTAGACATCAGAAACCCTGGGGAGGGACGGATATGAAGAAGCTCGTCGCCGAGTTCATCGGCACAGCCACGCTCGTGTTTTTCGGGTGCGGATCGGCGGTGCTGGCCGGGCCGGAAGTGGGCCAGCTGGGCATCTCCTTCGCCTTCGGCCTCGCCATCGTGGCGATGGCCTACGGGATCGGCCCGATCTCGGGCTGCCATGTGAACCCCGCCGTGTCGTTCGGCGCGTTCCTCTCCGGCCGTATGAGCGTGACGGATATGGTGCAGTACTGGGTGGCGCAGTTCCTCGGCGCGCTGGCCGGCGCGGGCATCCTCTACATGATCGCCAGCGGCAAGGCGGGCTATGACATCGCGGTCAATGGGCTCGGGCAGAATGGTTTCGGCGAAGGCTATCTCGGCGGATATTCGATGACGGCCGCGCTGGTGTTCGAGATCGTGGCGACGTTCCTGTTCGTCGTGGTGATCCTTGGCTCGACGCAGGCGAAAGCGCCGGCGCAGTTTGCGGGCCTTGCCATCGGCTTGACGCTGGTGGTGATCCACATCGTCGGCATCCAGGTGACCGGCGTGTCGGTGAACCCCGCGCGTTCGTTCGGACCTGCCGTCTTCGTGCAGGGCCAGTCGCTAAGCCAGCTGTGGCTGTTCATTGTGGCGCCGCTTGTGGGTGCCGGCCTTGCGGGGCTGCTGTTCCGCGCCAAGACGCTGGAAGCCAGCTGAGACTTCACCTCATTCTCAGCGTCGTTGTGGGCGGCGCTGAGAATATTTCCGCTGCAATCATTTGGCGCTTCAAAACCGGCAGCACGCGCAGCGTCAGGCTTCCCGGCGCGCAAACCTGATTGCGTGGACGCGGAACAGACGCGGCTGTATCCTCGATCCCCGAAGCGTCAGGGCAGGGGCTACGCCATGAGCTCGCGACAGGGGTTGTCAGCGCGTCTTGCGCCGCTCGCCGGAATGGTCCTGCTTTTGTCCGGACCGGCGCACGCCGACAGTCTGGCCGCAGTCACGCAGGACATCGGACAGGTGCTGTACGAGATGGAGGGAAACCTCGTCACGCGCGAGGCTATCGACATGAACGCGACGGACTGGATCAGCCATCGCGACAGCATCGATGCGCGTCAGCGGGACTACAACACGCGCGTCGAGTCCCACAATGCCTACTGCCAGGGCACGTTCGAGGAGGAAGAGTACAACCGCCGGCTTGCCGCCTGCGCCAGCCTCGAAAGCCAGCTGGATACCCTGATGGCGCAACTCCAGATCGAATTCGACGCATCAGACCAGCAGGCGCGCGACCTGAAGACCCGGGAGGCCGCGCGCGCCGAAGCCTACCAGCAGCTGGAGCAGAGGCTCAGTGCGCTGCTGCCCCGGCTGATCGGCTTCTGCGCCACAATGACGCCGGGCGAACGAAGTTCGCAGTGCCGGCTGCCGCCCGCGCCCGGGCCGCGCACGCGCGCCGTGGTCGACGAGATGAGCGGCCTGCTTTCAGGAGCGTTTGGACAATGAGAACAATCACCGCCGTTTGCGCCCTCGGCTTCGCGGTCCTGCTTCCCGGTGAAGCGGTCGCGCAGGACGCGCCCCTGCCGCCCAACGCGGAGACCGCCATCGGCGCCGCAACAGCCTTCTCGGTCGGCTATGGCGTGTGGCTGTGGGAGGCGAAGTGCAAAAAGCTTCCCCCGGACGAGGCGGCGACTTTCAACGCTGCTGTCACCGGGCAGATGCAGCAGCTCAGCGCCATGCTGGACCTGCACCTGTTCCAGGCCATCCTCGGAGCGGGCCAGAGTACCGCGAGCGATCCGGACTCCGCGCCGCCCTGCGATGACGCCGAGGCGCTCGATTTCGCAAGGTTCGGCGTCGAGATGATCAAGGACGCGGGCGACAAGATCGCCCAGCTCCCTGCAGGCTATCATCTCACGATTGCGAACTAGGCAAGCCAGAACGCGTTTGTTCCGGGACTCGCGCGCGGTTCGTTTCGCGCGTGCAGCATCAGCTGCGTTAAAGCTCGCATCAGTTTCACTCACTGAAGCGGAGCATTTTTTCTTCGCGGCGCCGTTCCGTTGCCCGATCTTCGCCCCATATCGGAGCGCATGGAAGCCGGTGTGAGCGTCGGCGTTTCCATGCACGCCGCCCGAGATAACGAGCCAAGCGTAACGAGTCTGTCACGGAGTTCCCGCCATGGTCGAGACACGCAGCCCTGATGAAGCGCGCCGCGATGAGCGCAAGCTGGTCGAACGCCTGATCTATCGCCAGGGGCTTTCGCGCGACGAGGCCATGCGCACCGTGAAGGACTACCGAAAGGGCATGCGCGTCGAAATCGATCCGGCCCTGATGGAAGGGCTCGACGCGATCTGATGCGCGTGGGCCATCCGTGATGGCCGCTTACCTGCCCCGCTAGCCTGCCGTTGACCGGATCACCTGCTGGATGCTTTCGAGCAGCTGGCGGGGCGTTGCCTTGTTGATCTCTTCCCGTCCGAGAAAGGCAAGGCCGGCGAGTACGGCCGGCATGTCCCCGCGCGTAGCGATCACCACGCCGTCGCAGGACGTGGTGTGATGCCTCGGACCGGAGGACGCCTCGATCCGATAGCCGGCCGTTTCGAGGATGGAGACGGTCGTGTCGTGGAGTTTCTGGTTGTGCGTCGAAACAACGAAGTGATCGATCCGCTGACCGGCAATGGTCTCGCGCGCGCCCTCCAGCATCTCGAGTTCATAGCCCTGGATGTCGGCATGCAGCACGTCGATGCGCGCGATCCCGCGCTCACGCACGAAGGCATCGATGGTGAAATGTCCAACGCCGACGCGGTCATGAATGAACTCGCCCGTGAAGCCGTTGAGGGCAAAGTGCTGTCGGCCTGATTCCAGGTTCGTGTCCTGCGGCTCGACCATGTAGGTCGTGGCGTGTGGGCGGTGTTGTTTCATCCACATCGAATAGTGCGCCCAGTAAGCGCCCAGTTCGATCATCACCGGGGCCTCGGGCATGACTTTAAGGATCTCCTGAAAGGCAAATTCCTCCAGCGGTTCATGCAGGCCGCGATTGATGACGAGGAGCCTCGCAAAATCGCTGTAGTAGGCATACGGGCCCGCCAGGAACGCCCTCAGCCCGTTGTGCAGGATCACATGCTCGCCATCGATATGGCCGGCATGGGGGTGGCGTAGGACTGCAAGGTTCAACGGATCGCTGACGACTTCCCGGAAGCGGCCGAGAAAGTCGTGGCTGCGGGCTTTTGCCCCGAGGGGCGCGGGCTCGGCCTGCGCGCCGGCCTTGGGCGTGTTCCCCTCCATCGTGGTCATGACCTTCCCCAATATCGCCTGCTATCGGAAGCCTATCGCGCGGGGGAGGCTTAACAAAGTCGCCCGGCGGAACGGTTATTCAAACCCCGCCGGACTGTCTTGCCGTACGTGGTTCGCGCCACATTGCTTCCAGCACGGGAGCGCCGGGGCCGGGCTCGAACAGCTTCACGCGCTCGAAGCCGTGAGCGCGATAAAAGCCGGTGTTCGCGGGGTTCGAGTTTTCGAGATAGCAGGGCAGGCCCGCGCGATCGCCCGCCGCCAGCATGGGGGAGATCAGCGTCTTGCCGAGGCCCCTGCCTCGCGCGGCTTTCCGCGTGCCGATGGTGAACAGGTAGAGATGCGGCGCCTTCGGATGCTCGCGTTGCATGGTGGCGCTGGCCCCGAGCGCGCGCTTGACCGCGCCTTTGGTTCCCTTGCCCAGCAGCGCCGTCACCAGACCGATGGTGGCGAGCAGCGGCAGCTCCCTGTCAGCTGACGAATGGCTCCACATCGTTCCACCCGTATCACCGCTGATGTGGCAGATGCCGCGCGGCAGGTAGACATGGCGGGCCAGCGCGCTGAACACCGGGGCCATCGGCGCAGTGTTGCCGAAGATCCAGAGATTCACGGGGTCTTCTGCGAAGGCTTCGGCCGTGATCGCGCCGAGCTGGCGCCAGTCCGCGGTCGTGGCGGTGCGCATGCCTTCGGGCAGCCTGATCTCGAGCTTGTCTGGCATCGCCGCCATCTAGTCCGCCAGCACTTCGAGCCCGGCCAGCTGTTCCCAGATCGAATCGGCGATCTGGACGAACACCGACACGTTCTCCTTCATGTTCTCGCGCGTGATGCCGCCATCGAAGATGAGATAGCGCGACGCTTTTATGTCGTCGCCCGAGCGATAGATCTTCATGAAGGCGTAGCTGATCGAATCCATCACCTCATGCGCGTCAGCCTCGTCGTTGAGCGTGAACGAAGCGATCATGTTGAGGCCGAGGCAGTCCTTCGCCGCGTCATCTTCCGAACAGCCCGCGCCATAGAGGTAGAACATCAGCCCGCTGTCGGACTGGAGTTCGAGGTAATAGTCCCCGTCCTCATCAACACCTTCGTCGGCCAGCGTGTACTCGAGTTCGTCCGCGGCGCCTTTCAGCTCGCCGAAATCCAGCGCCTTCATCATCTTGTCTTGCGCCTGGGCGTCTTGCGCGTAGGCCGGGCTGACAAAAAGGGCGAGCGACAGGGTCGCAGAGGCGATGGCTGCATACACGGCGGGCAGTCTCATGTGTGATCCCCTCGATCCTGATGCAATCGGGCTATCATGGGGCGTCGCACGCTGCCATGGCCATTGCGCAGGACGTGGCGTTCACTAGATTCAGGATCGGAGCAGGATGCGCCCATGCTTGAGCCTTTTCCCGAATACGCCGCCGCGGAGATGGACGAGGTCCGGCGGATGAACCAGCGGCTGCGCTGGGCGCCGCGTTTCCGGGCGCCGACGCCGCTGGGCCGCCTGATGATCCAGACCATGCTTGGCGCGCAGGCTGTCGTGCCGGTCGGTACGCGCGGGGTGCGGCTGTCCACGCGGCGCATTGCATGGAAGGGCCACACTGTCTCGCTGCGCATCCTGCGTCCGGCGCAGGGTGAGACGCGCGCCGTTTATATCGACTATCACGGCGGCGGCTGGGCCATCGGCAATGCGGCGATGGACGACATGACCAACGCCGCGATCGT
>JAOATF010000066.1 GCA_030158285.1 Hyphomonadaceae bacterium | reverse complement strand
CTCGTCGGCCGTCTCGGTAAGGTGCTGGGCCCGAAAGGCCTGATGCCGAACCCGAAAGTCGGCACCGTCACGCCGAACGTCGCCCAGGCCGTCAAGGACGCCAAGGGCGGTTCGGTCGAGTTCCGCGCCGAGAAAACGGGCATCATCCACGCTGGCGTGGGCAAGGCCTCGTTCTCGGAAGCTGACCTCGAGAAGAACGTCCGCGCCTTCGTCGGCGCGCTCGTGAAAGCTCGCCCGTCGGGCGCCAAAGGCACCTACGTCAAGAAGATCGCGATCTCCTCGACGATGGGCCCGGGCGTCTCGATCGACGTGTCGGACGTCTCGCAGACCTCGGCCCAGTAAGCTCGGGCTGACTGCTGAAATCGCGAAGGCCGGCGGAGCAATCCGCCGGCCTTTGTCATTTCAGGTCGGCGTGTGCACACTGCAGCGCGGGAAGAGGCAGCCATGCGCGATATCTACAGGATGGGTGAACGCGCGGGCGCGCTGTTGAAGGCGCGGGGCGAGAAGATTGCCGTTGGCGAGACATCGGCCGGTGGTTTGATCTCGGCGAGCCTTCTCGCTGTCCCCGGCGCCTCGGCGTATTTCGTTGGCGGGGCCATCACGTATTCGGCGCGGTCGATTACGGGGCTGGCGGGAATCTCGATCGACGAGATGCGGGCGAAGGGGATCCGCTCGAGCTCGGAGCCATATGCGGAGCTGCTGGCGGAGACGATCCGGCAGAAGCATGGCGGGGTGACCTGGGGGCTGTCGGAAACCGGCGCTGCCGGGCCGGGCGGGAATCCTTATGGCGATGCCTCGGGGCATACATGCATGGCTGTAGCCGGGCCTGTGCGCGTCGTGCGGACGCTGGAAACAGGGCGCCAGGACCGGGTGGAGAACATGTGGCTCTTTGCCGAGGCCACACTGGCGCTTCTGGTCGAGGTGCTGGAGGCAGCGCCGCGGCGGGCGTGAACGCGCTGGGCTTTTCGTTTTGAGGCAGGCTGTCGGCTTCGGGCTGTGTCGCGCGTCCTTTGGGAGCGTGCAGGAAACGGGGGATCGAAATGCTCTACGCCATGCTGGCTTATCACGTCGAAGGCGTCATCACGGCCATGACGCCGAGTGAGGACGACGCGCTGATGGAGGGTCTCCATCGGGTCCATGGCCGCCTGACCGAGGAAGGCAGGCTCGGCTCGGCGGCGCGGCTCGGGGCGACGGGCAAGGCGGTGACCGTGCGGGACGGGGTCGCGATCGACGGTCCATTCGCGGAGACGAAGGAAGCGCTGCTGGGGTTCTACGTTCTGGACTGCGCGACGATGGAAGAGGCGGTGCAAGCGGCGAAGGACCTGCAGGCCAACAACCCGTCGGCGGTATACGAGCTGCGGCCGATCCAGCTTTATCTGCCCGGTGTTGTGATCCCGGTGACCGCTGAGCCGTGACTTCGGGGCGTGCCGGCCTAGCTTGGTGACGTCTGCTTGCTGGAGGTCTGCCTGGAACGGTCGCTGGATCCCTTTCGCGAAGGCGATCGCGTCTGTTGGCGCTGGGCCGCCCACATGGCGGAAGGGGTCGTGCGCGAGGTGTTCACTGGCCGGGTGGAGCGGACGATCAAGGGCGCGCATATCGTCCGCAATGGCGAGCCGGACAATCCCGCTTATCTGATAGCGCAGGCTTCTGGCGCCGAAGTTCTCAAGAAGCACTCGGAGCTGTCGCGCGTTCAGACCTGAGTCGAGGGCAGGACGGCGATTCCGCGGGGCTTGCGGCGGGGCAAGGGATTTCCCATTTGGGCCCTGCTGTGGATAAACCCCTCCAATTTCCCTTATTCTGACTGGCCGGATCAGCATTCCTGCAAAAAGCAAGAGGGTGCTTGCCAAAGAGCTGTTTGGGGGGCTATACGCTGCGGCTGGACGGGAGATTCGTTAACACGAGCCTCCCGTTTCTCGTCCGAGATTGCAGGTGGAGCCACTTCAAAAAGCCAGCTAACTAACTGGTTTTGCTCCTTAATTTTCTGCATGAGACGGGGTGTGACGGGACAGGGACCGCAGTTTGCCAATGGGAAATTTCCCGGGGGCGACGGCGTCGCCCTGGAGTTCGTTTTCGCCCTAGGACGGGGGCACGCTGGTCGAGGCGACCGCGAGCCCTCTCCGTGACCGAGCGGTAGCCTAACAGGCTGCCGGACGGGCTGGGAAGGGTGAAACGGCGCCGAGTCCTGCGTGCGCATCCTGGGGCGGCTGGAATTGTCCGGTCGTCCAACCTGGAGACCGCATATGGATAAAGCTGGAAAAGCGGTGGCGCTGGAGGCCTATAAAGAGGTCTTCGCCGACGCCGGCGTGATCGTTGTCACGCAATATTCCGGATTGACCGTGCGAGAGCTCACGGATCTGCGCACCAAGCTCAAAGCCGAAGGCGCAAATCTGAAGGTCATGAAGAACCGGCTCGCGAAAATCGCGCTGGACGGCAAGGGCGGTGAAGCTGCGGGGGCGATGTTCGTCGGCCCGGTGGCGGTTGCCTTCTCGCCGGATCCGGTCGCGGCTTCGAAAGTCGTGGCGGACTTTGCCAAGACGAACGAGAAGCTCGTTCTCATTGGCGCGCTCATGGGCGACCAGGTGCTCGACCAGGCCGGCGTGAAGCAGCTTGCTGCTCTGCCGTCGCTGGATCAGCTCCGTGGCAAGATCATCGGCCTCATCCAGGCTCCGGCGACCAAGATCGCTGGAATCGTGGCTGCGCCGGCGGCTCAACTCGCTCGCGTCATTGGCGCTTACGCCAACAAGGACGCTGCCTGAGACCTGCTGCCTCACGAGACATCCGTAGTCACACACCCGTTTTCAAGGAAATTTTGAAATGTCGAAACTTGATAAAATCGTTGAGGACCTGTCCTCGCTGACCGTCCTCGAAGCTGCCGACCTCGCGAAACTTCTCGAAGAGAAGTGGGGCGTTTCGGCTGCTGCTCCGGTTGCCGCGGCTGCCGGTCCCGCTGCTGCTGCCGCTCCGGCCGCTGAAGCCCAGACCGAATTCAACGTCATCCTGAAGGATGCCGGCGACAAGAAGATCAACGTGATCAAAGTCGTTCGCGAAGTCGTGCCGTCCCTCGGCCTGAAAGAAGCGAAAGACCTCGTCGAAGCTGCTCCGAAAGCCGTCAAGGAAGGCGTGTCGAAAGAGGAAGCCGAGACCATCAAGAAGAAGCTGGAAGAGACCGGCGCCAAGGTCGAAATCAAGTAACGCCTTGTTCGCGTCGCCGGAGGGCAGGGCTCTCCGGCGGCGCGTACTGCCTTCGATCCCCAATGCGCAGGAGGGGGTTGACGGTGGTGGTAGAGTTCTGCCGACGGGCTGGAAACAGCTCGTCCCCGCGCACCGGATACTAACGGTCCAACGGCGCCTCCCGGCCATCGCGGGTGGAAGCTGCGGCCCAGAAAAAAGCGAGCTGACCAGCACATGGCTCTGTCGTTCACGGCAAAGAAGCG
>JAOATF010000065.1 GCA_030158285.1 Hyphomonadaceae bacterium | reverse complement strand
GGGAGTCGTTCCCGGACCAGGTCCAGGGGCGTATGAAACGTGAGCAATTCACGTACACCCCTGATAGTTGTTGAACCCAATCCGGCGTTAGTACGGGCTTTCAACTCGTTAAGTCTGCCTCTCAACCCGCACACGTCATCCAAACCCCACCTCTTTCAGAGGAGCTCCTCTTTTGAGGAGCGGGTCTCTTTCAGTGGAGACCCTTGGGAAGTTCAGACGCCACGTGGAATCAAGGCGCAGAGCCTCGAGCCGATGTCCGCCGGCGCGATGGATATAGGGAATAGTCGCAGGGATGTAAATAAAATCTTGCGACCTCTCAGTGGGTTGCCAACAACCGTTCATATTCCGCGTCAATTGGCAGGCGCGTGGTTTCCGGCTGCGGCGCGAGCGGGATTTGTGACAGTCGCCAGCGGCCGGGTGATTCGAAATCACAGCTTCGATTCGTTCGATTTTTCGGCCCTCAGGCGAGCGCGACCGCGCGCCGTGTGCTGTCTCCATCCGGGACTCGGTGCGCCGCTGGCGGAGTGATTGGCGCCGCCGCGCTGGTCGCTGCAGAGCTCTGGCGAGCGGCGCGGGAACTTCGTCACTGCAAAAATGTCGCGGCGCTTGCGGCGGGTGGGGCCCGCCTTCTATCGCGCGGCGGCGCGTGGCAACGTCGGCGCGACAAACAGAGAGTGGTCGTTTCGCATGCATGCAGTGGAGATCAGGCTGCCGGACTGGCTGGCAGCGATGACGCTGCCCGGTGCGCCGGCGAGCGACGAAGCCTGCCTGCGGCTCGCGCTGGCGGCGGCGCGCGGGAATGTCGAGCGGAAGTCCGGAGGGCCGTTCGGGGCGGTGGTGCGGGCGGAGGCGACGGGTGAGGTCGTGGGCGTCGGGGTGAACCTCGCGCAGCCGACTGGAAACCCGGTGCTGCATGCGGAGACGGTGGCGATCACGATGGCGTCGGCGGCGCTCAAGGCGGGTGGGGCGTTCACGCTGTTCACCTCGTGCGAGCCCTGCATCATGTGCCTGGGGGCGTCGCACTGGGCCGGGTTCCGGCGGATCGTCTCGGCGGCGACCAAGGCGGATGCCGAAGCGATCGGCTTTTCGGAAGGCTCGGGCACGGCGGAACTGCGCAGCGAGATGGCCGCGCGTGGCGTGGCGTTCGAGGATGGCTTCCTCCGCGAGGAGGGAGCAGCGGTGTTGCAGCTCTATGCGAGCGGGGGCGGGGTGATCTACGGTCCACGGGACTAGCTGGGGGATGCGGTGAAGATCTGGGCGCTGGCGCTGTTGCTTGCTGGTCTTGCGTTGCCGGGACAGGCGCTGGCGCAGTCGGCGGCGGGAACGGATTTCAGCTGGATGTTCGGCGACGGCAAGCCGACCAAGATGGGCAGTGTGATCTCGGGGAGCATGACGCCGACACTGCTGGTCGGCGACCGCACCGCGCAATTCACCCTGACGCGGCCGCCGCGGCGGGGTGACATTGTGAGCTTCCGCCATCCCCGGCAGGCCCACTCCATCCCCTATGTGAAGCGCATCGTCGGCCTGCCGGGCGACACCGTGCAGATGAAGGGCGGGCGGCTCTATCTCAATGGCAAGATGGTTGCGCGCACGCTGATCCGTGAGGTCGCTTACCTCAACCCGCTCAATCCCTCGACCATCTACCGCGTCACCGCCTACAGCGAGCAGCTGCCGGGTGAACCTGCAGCGCATGTGATCCACGAATATTCCGACGATGAGTTCTTCGACAACACGCCGGAATACACTGTGCCTGCAGGCAGCCTGTTCATGATCGGCGACAATCGCGACATGTCGCTGGATAGCCGGGCGCGGAGCGGACACCTGCCGTTCAAGTCGAACCGCAAATACGGCCAGCGCTACTCGCAGGCGACGTTGCCGGAGAAGCAGAGCCAGCCGGCCATCGGCTTCGTGCCGATCGCAAACATCATCGGTCGTGTGGCGAGCGTGCTCTACAACGACAAGCCCTGCGATGCGGCGAAGTCGAAGGCGGCTGGGGCAGAGTGTCTTGTGCCGTACGTGAACAAGCGACTGTGACCGCTACGCCTCATCGCTGTCATGGGTAGCGATTTTTATTGCTTCTCGATATGCCGCTTCTACAGTGCTGCGAAAGCAGTTGGAAGAGGTCGTGCATGTTCAGGATGCGGATGTTGGTTTCGTGCGGCGGCGCGCTGGCCGCGGCGATGGCGGCGAGTTCGTGTGCGTCGGGCGGGCAGACGTCAGCGACGTACGCGGCGCCGATGATCTCGGCGCAACCGCCGGTGGCGCAGGCTGCCGCTCCCGCGCGCGACGAGACGGTCGCGAAGATCGCGGGCATGAGCTACGACATTCCCTATACAAAATACACGCTGCAGAACGGCCTCACGCTCGTCGTGCACGAGGACCACAAGACACCGACCGTGACGATCCACATCGTCTATCACGTCGGATCGAAGAACGAGCCCAAGGGGCGGTCCGGCTTCGCGCACCTGTTCGAACACCTGATGTTCAATGGCTCGCAGCATTTCAACGACGACTTCTTCAAGGCGACGCAGCAGATCGGCGCGACCAACCAGAACGGCTCCACCAACACCGACCGCACGAACTACTACCAGACCGTGCCGACGGATGCGCTGGATTCGATCCTGTGGCTGGAGTCGGATCGCATGGGCTTCCTGCTCGGTGCGGTGGACCAGGCGCAGCTGGATGAGCAGCGCGGCGTTGTGCAGAACGAGAAGCGGCAGGGCGAGAACCAGCCCTATGGCCAGGTGTTCAACCACATCGTCGATGCGACCTATCCGGACGATCACCCGTACGGCCACACGGTGATCGGCTCGATGGAAGACCTCGACGCCGCGAAGATGGCGGACGTGCAGGACTGGTTCAAGACATGGTACGGCGCGTCCAACGCCATCCTCGTGATCGCGGGCGACATCAAGCCGGAAGAAGCGAAGGCCAAGGTCGAGAAGTTCTTCGGCGAGATCCCGCCGGGCCCGCCGCCGTCGCAGCCGAAATCCTGGGTGCCGCCGCTGGCCGAGAACCAGCGCGAGATCCTGTATGACCGCGTGGCCCAGCCGCGCATCTACAAGACGTGGAATGTGCCCGAGCTGGGCAGCCCGGATGGCGAGCAGCTGGACCATGTCGCGGCGGCGCTCGGCGGTGACAAGAATGCGCGGCTGGTGAAGCGGCTGGTCTATGATGAACAGCTGGCAACCAGCGTGAATGTCGGCAACCCGCAGAGCGAGATTGCCGGACAGTTCCGCATCGTGGTGACGGCCAAGCCGGATGCCGATCTCGCGAAGATCGAGGCGATCATGGACGAGGAGGTCAATCGCCTCATCGCCAGCGGGCCGACGCAGGCCGAGATCGACAAGAACATCGTGCAGACGGTTTCGGGCGTGATTTCGGGCCTCGAGAGCACGTCGAGCAAGGCGGCGCAGCTGGCGCAGTGGGAGATGATCTCCGGCGAGCCGGATGGCTGGAAGGACTCGCTGAAGCGGCTGGAGGCGGGCACGCCCGCGACTGTGCAGGCGGCGGCGCGCAAATGGCTGACGCGGGGATCGTATACGCTGACGGTTCTGCCGTTCGGCAGCCCGAAGGCGTTCTCGGCAGCGGTTGATCGCTCGAAGATGCCGCAACCGGGTTCGATCTCGGATGCGGACTTCCCGGCTTACCAGACGGCGACGCTGTCAAACGGCATGAAAATCTATCTCGTCGAGCGGCATGACGTGCCGCAGGTGAGCGTCTCGATGGCGATCGACACCGGCTATCCGGCGGATGAGTCGACCATCAAGGATGGGCTGTCGGGCCTCACGGCGAACATGCTGGACGAGGGCACCAAGACGCGCACGGCGCTGCAGATCGCGGACGAGGTGGATCGGCTTGGCGCATTCGTGGGCGCGAGCGGTGGCGGCGAAACGTCGATGGTGGAATTCTCAGCCCTGACGCCGACGGTCGACCAGGTGATGGACATCTGGGCGGACGTGTTGCGCAACCCGGCCTTCACCGACGGCGACTTCAAGCGCATTCAGGCGCAGACCGTTCAGGGGCTCAGCCAGCAGCTGCGCGATCCCAACTCGATTGCCCAACGTGTGATGTCCAGGGTGCTGTGGGGCGATCATCACCCGTATGGCCACCTCGTCTCGATGGAAGACATTTCCGGCCTGACGCCGGCAGATACGGCGGCCTTTCACAAGGCCTGGTACGGGCCGAACAATGCGACGTTGTTCGTGGTTGGCGACACGACGCTGGCCGAGATCACGCCGAAGCTGGAAGCGGCGCTGAAGGGCTGGGGCAACGCGCCGAACAAGCGGGCGGCGGCGGCGCTGGGCGCGCGACCGGCGAAGCCAGCGGTCTATCTGGTCGACCGGCCGGATTCGGCGCAGTCGATCATTCTCGTCGGCTCGGTACAGCCGGTGCGCGATCCGGCGATGGATACGCGCAACTCGGCGTTCAACGCGCTGTTCGGCGGCAACTTCACCAGCCGCATCAACATGAACCTGCGCGAGGACAAGGGCTGGTCGTACGGATCACGCTCCGGGATCAGCGGCGGTCGTGGGCCGCGCACCTTCATCGTGACGGCGCCGGTGCAGACCGACGCCACGAAGGGCGCGCTGGTGGAACTGCGCAAGGAGCTGACGGATGTTGTTGGCCGCAAGCCGCCGACGACGGCGGAGCTTGAGACCGTGCGCACCAACACGCTGCTCGGCATGGCGAGCCGCTGGGAAACCGGCGGAGCCGTGCTGAACACGCTGGTGGACATCCACCAGTCCAACCTGCCGGCCGACTACTGGGCGAAGTATGCGGATACCTATCGCTCGGTGACGCCCGCTGATGTGGAGGCGACGGCGAAGACGCTGATCCCGAACCAGAACCATGTCTGGGTGATCGTCGGCGATCGGGCGAAGATCGAGAAGGGCATTCGCGAGCTCAATCTCGGCGAGCTGCACATTGTCGATGCGGATGGAAATCCGGCGCAGTAGGGCGGCTTGATGTGAGACGCGGAAAGGGCGGCCGGTGGCCGCCCTTTTCTATTTGGGTTTCTCGGTGGCCTGCGCCTCATCCGGTTTCGGCTTGCGGCGGCGGATGCGCAGGGCGTGACGCAGTTTTGCGAGGCGTTTCCAGAAGCGGCGGCGTTCGGGCACGGGCAGCGGTTCGAGATTGTTGATGAACTGCTCGGCGCAGGCGCGCCACGAATAGGTTTCGGCGTAGGCGCGCGTGGCCTCGCGCGAACATTTGAGGGCGTCCTCGCAGGCAATCCTCAGATCGTCATTCACTGCGCCGGCGTTGGAGCCGGGGATGAGATCGCGCGGGCCGGGCACGTTGAAGCCGGCGACGGGCGTTCCTGCCGCCATGGCTTCGAGGATGACGAGGCCGAACGTGTCGGTGAGGCTGGGGAAGACGAAGCAGTCGGCGTTGGCGAAGCAGGCGGCAAGGTCCTCGCCCTGTTTCACGCCGAGGAAGTGCGCGTCCTTGTGCTTCTCTTTCAGGGACTCAAGCTGTGGGCCGTCGCCGACGATGACTTTTGTGCCGGGCAGGTCGGTATCGAGGAAGGCGGCGATGTTCTTCTCGACAGCGACGCGGCCGACATTGAGCCAGATCGGGCGCGCCATGCCCTTGAACGGGCCGCCATCATCCTTGCGCTTGTCGGGATGGAACAGGTCTGTGTCGACGCCGCGCGACCACGGAATGATGTTCTTGAAACGCTGTGCCTCAAGCTCGTCGCGCATGGAGGCGGTCGCGACCATGACGCGGCCGGAGTATTTGTGGAATTCGCGGACGTACATGTAGCCCATCCACGGTCGCAGGAAGAAGAAACGCGCCGCGATGTATTCGGGGAAGCGCGTGTGATAGGCGGTCGTGTAGGGAAACTTGTGGCGCAGGCAGACCGCGCGCGCCGCCCAGCCGAGCGGGCCTTCGGTGGCGATATGCACGGCGTCGGGTTCGAATTCGAGGAAGCGCTCCTCGATGATCTTCTTGGCGCCGAAGGCCAGCTTGATCTCGGAATAGGTGGGCAGCGGGATCGTCTTGAAGCCGTTCGGCGAGACGATGTCCCACGTATGGCCCATCTCCTCGCACTCCGTGATCACACGCTTCATGGTGCGCACGACGCCATTGACCTGCGGATCCCAGGCGTCGGTTACGAGCATGATGCGCATTGCGGGCGCGGTTCCCTGGTTGCTGCGGGCGCCGCCTGAATACGGGCCGGGGGCGCCCCCTGTCCATGGCCGGGGCGGATTTGGCGCAGGGGGCTAGGAAGCGGGCGCCTGGTAGGTCTGTCCGGAGCGGGTTTCGACCCGCAGGGGCTTTGCCGATGACGCGGGGAAAAGCGCCTTTACTGCACCGAAAAGCCGGTTTGCGTCGGCCTCCGTGCGGGTGTCCGCGCAGAGCGTGACCTCGCCCTCCATGCCCCAGCGCTTGCGGTCGACTGTTGCAACACCTGTGTCGCCGGACAGCAGGGCTTCGACTTTTTGTAGCGTGGCGCTGTCGATGCCGGCGCCAATGCTGGCAAAATCAACCTTCAGATCGCAAGCCGCCGCATCCTCGGAAGGTTGCACTGGCGCGCTCTCTGGTGGGGGCGCGGCGCAGGCAGAAATGGCGAGGGCGAGCAGGGCGGTGCGTGCGATCATCCTGTTGACGTGGGGCTGCGGCATAGACTTTCAAGTTGATCCGGCGCCTGCGCACCGGCAGATATGCCTTTCCCTGTCACAGTGGATCGATCATGCCGCAATCTTCCAGCTCCAGCGTGCCTTCACCCGATGTGCTCGATGCGGGCAAGTTCGAGGACGAATCGAAACGCATCGCCGAGATGCTGGCCAATCCCGCGCTCGATGCGACCGAGCGGCGGGCGGCGGCGGCGGCGGCGCGCGATATCGTGCTGAAGGCGCGGGCGGAGACCAAGCGCTCCGGCGTGATGGAAAGCTTCCTCGAGGAGTTCGGCCTGTCGAACCCGGAAGGGCTGGCGCTGATGTGTCTCGCCGAGGCGCTGCTGCGTGTGCCGGATGCGGAGACGGCGGATGCGCTGATCGCGGAGAAGATCTCGTCGGGCGAATGGTCTGACCACAATGGCAAGTCGGACTCGCTCTTGGTCAACGCCTCGACATGGGGGCTGATGCTGACGGGGCGGATCGTGCATCCGGCGGAGGATGCGGAGAAGAATCCGGCGGGCTTCATCAGCCGCATGGTGCGGCAGGCGGGCGAGCCGGTGATCCGCGCGGCGATGATGCAGGCGATGCGCATCATGGGCGGGCAGTTCGTGATGGGACGCACGATCGATGAAGCGATAAAGCGCGGCCAGCGCAATGTGAAGAAGGGCGAGGCGGCGTCGCACTCGTTCGACATGCTGGGCGAGGGCGCGCGAACGATGGCGGATGCACGGCGCTATTTCGACAGCTATGCGAATGCGATCGGTGAGGTCGGCAAGTCGCGGATGGGCGACCGGCCGGAGAATTCCGATGGCATCTCCGTGAAACTCTCCGCGCTGCATCCGGCCTATCGCGCCGTGCAGGGCGAACGGGTGCATCGTGAGTTGTATCCGATGGTTGTCGAGCTGGCGAAGCTGGCGGCGAAGCAGGACATCAACTTCACGCTGGATGCGGAGGAGGCGGACCGGCTGGCCCTGTCGCTGACGCTGCTGGAGCGGCTGGCGCGGGAACCGGAGTTGGCGAAGTGGACCGGGCTGGGGCTGGCGATCCAGGCTTACCAGAAGCGCGGCGAGGCGGTGGTCGGCTGGCTAGGGCAGCTGGCGAAGGATACGAACCGGCGGCTGATGGTGCGGCTGGTGAAGGGCGCTTACTGGGATTCAGAAGTGAAGCGCGCGCAGGTGGACGGGCAGCCGGACTATCCGGTGTTCACGACCAAGCAGGCGACGGATGTGTCTTATCTGACGTGCGCTGATGCACTGCTGAAATCGGGGCCGGCGATCTATTCGCAGTTCGCGACGCACAACGCGCATTCGCTGGCGTCGATCGAGCTGATGGCGAAGCGGGCGGGGCGGAACGATTACGAGTTCCAGCGTCTACATGGGATGGGCACGGCGCTTTACAAGGCGGCGGGGCGCGAGCGGTCTGTGCGGATCTATGCGCCGGTCGGCGCGCACCAGGACCTGTTGCCGTATCTGGTTCGGCGCCTGCTGGAGAATGGCGCGAACACATCGTTCGTGCACTCCTTCCTCGATGAGGATGTGCCGGCGGAGCGGATCGCGGCTGACCCTTACACCACGCTGTCGGCAGCGCCCTCGCGCCATCCGCGCATTCCGCCGCCGCCGGGGCTCTATGGTGCGGCGCGCACCAATTCGAGCGGCGTCGACTACAGCCAGGCGGACGTGCGTGAGCGCGTGCATGGCGCTGTGGCGAATCTGGATGCGGCGGGGCCGATTGCGGCGGGGCCGATTGTCGATGGCACGGCGAAGACGGCGGGTGGCGATGATCTGCGGGCGCCGGCGGATGCCAAGCGGGTGGTCGGGCGCGTGGCATCGGCAACGGATGCGGATGTCGATGCGGCTTATGCATCGGCGCTGAAATTCCAGCCGCAGTGGAATGCGCTGGGCGGGCCGAAGCGGGCGGACATTCTTGAGGCCATGGCCATTGCGATGGAGCGCGAGAGCGACCGGCTGACGGCGATCCTGGCGCGCGAGGGCGGCAAGACGCTGGACGATTGCATCGCGGAGGTTCGCGAGGCGGTGGATTTCTGTCGTTACTACGCCATCGAGGCCGAGACGAAGTTCAGGGGTCTGGAGACGCTGCCGGGGCCGGCGGGGGAGACCAATGCGCTGGAGATGATGGGGCGCGGCGTGTTCGTGTGCATCAGCCCGTGGAATTTCCCGCTGGCGATTTTCACCGGACAGATCGCGGGCGCGCTGGCGGCGGGCAACACCGTGCTGGCCAAGCCGGCGGAGCAGACGCCGCTGATCGCGTTCGAGGCCGTAAAACTGTTTCACGATGCGGGGCTGCCTTATGAGGCGTTGCATCTTCTGACGGGTGATGGGCGTGTCGGCGGCAAGCTGACGGGCGATCCGCGGTGTGGCGGCGTTGCGTTCACGGGGTCGACCGAGGTGGCGCGGATCATCAACCGCACGCTGGCGGCGAAGGATGGCCCGATCGTGCCGCTGATCGCGGAGACAGGCGGGCTCAACGCGATGTTCTGCGATACGACCGCGCTGCGTGAGCAGGTGGTGGACGATGTGATCATGTCGGCGTTCCGCTCGGCGGGTCAGCGCTGCTCGGCGCTGCGGCTCCTGTTCCTGCCGCATGACACGGCGGACGAGACGGTGGCGATGATCAAGGGCGCGATGGAGGTGCAGATCATCGACGATCCGGCGCTGGCATCGACCGATATCGGTCCGATCATCGATGCGGAGGCGCGGGGCCTGCTGGAGACGCACCTCGGCAAGATGACGCCGGTTGCGAAAGTCTGGCAGCGGGATATTGGCGGGCTGCATGAACGCGGGACGTTCTTCGGGCCGGCGATCGTGGAGCTGTCATCGCTCGACCAGATCGACAAGGAAGTGTTCGGGCCGATCCTGCACGTGATCCGCTATGATCCGGATGACATTGAAGTGGTGGGCAAGGCGCTGTCCGACAAGGGCTATGGCCTGACGCTCGGCGTGCATTCGCGGCTCGAGGGTTTCCTCGACAAGGTGAAGGCCAATGTGCGTGCGGGGAATCTCTATGTGAACCGGACAATCATTGGCGCGGTTGTGGGCGTGCAGCCGTTTGGCGGGTCGGGCTTGTCGGGCACGGGGCCGAAGGCGGGCGGGCCGCATTATGTGGCGCGGTTTGCGACGGAGCGGGCTGTGACGGTGAACATCGCCGCGCAGGGCGGGGATCCGACGTTGTTGAACTTGTAGGGTGGATTGAGCGAAGCGAAATCCACCGGACCGTGCTTGCAGCGCGATGGTGCATTTCGCGCTGCTCAATGCACCCTACGAACCGCCATCCACGCGGATGATGGCGCCGGTGGTGAAGCTCGAGGCGGGGCTCGCAAGGAAGAGGGCGGCCGTCACGATCTCTTCCGGCTTGCCGGGGCGGCCGAGGGCGTTGTCCGATGTTTCGCGGGCTTCAGGTGTCCACGCCTTGGCGATGTCCGTGAGGAACGGTCCCGGCGAGATCGTGTTGACGCGGACCTTGGGGCCGTATTCGCGGGCGAAGCTGACGGTCATGGCGTTGAGGGCGGACTTGGCGCCTGAGTAGGGAACGACCTGCGGCAGCGGATAGAGCGCGCCGGAGGAGGAGACGTTGATGATATTCCCGCCGTCTCCGTCGAACATCCGCTTGGCGATGATGGCGGCGAGGCGGAAGGGGCCCTTGAAGTTGAGGTCCAGCACCTTGTCGAACAGGTCTTCGGTCATCTCGTGGCTGGGCACGCGTGGGCTCATGCCGGCATTGTTGACGAGAATATCGATGCGGCCCCATTCGGCCCACGCGCTTTCGGCGAGGCGTTCGGCCTGATCCCAGTGGGACATGTTGGCGGAGATGGCTTTGGCGCGGCGGCCGAGTTTGCGCACTTCGTCCGCTGCGGCTTCGCAGGCATCCAGCTTGCGGCTGGCGATGATGATATCGGCCCCACGTTCAGCGAACGCGCGCACCATTTCGAGTCCGAGCCCACGGCTGCCGCCCGTGACGAGCGCGATCTTGCCGGTGAGATCGAACAGCGGGTCTGTCATCAGTTCTTGAAGACCTTGCCGGCGCGCATCACGAAGTCGACCGATTCAAGCTCGCGCACGTTCGACAGCGGGTCGCCGTTGACGGCGATGATGTCGGCGGCTTTTCCGGCTGTGATCGTGCCGATTTCGGCGGAGAGGCTGAAATGGTCGGCGGCATTGACGGTGGCGGCTTGGATCGTCTCGAGCGGCGTCATGCCGGCTTTCACCATCAAGGCAAATTCCTGCGCGTTGTCACCGTGCGCGGAGACGCCGGTATCCGTGCCGAAGGCGATCTTCACGCCGGCGGCGTGCATGTCGCGCAGCATGTTGAGCATCAGCGGGCCGGCCTGCAGGGCCTTCTGCTTCTGGTTGGGCGTGAGGAAGGTGTTAGGCTTGGCGGCCTCGCGCGCAACGAAATCGCCGGCAAGCAATGTCGGGATGAGATAGGCGCCTTTGGATTTGAACAGCGCGGCGGATTCGGCGTTGGCATAGGTGCCGTGCTCGATGGAATCTCCACCGGCCTTCAGGAAGGAGTTGATGCCGTCGACGCCATGCGCGTGGGCCGTGACCTTGCGGCCCATGGAGTGGGCCGCCTGCACGATGGCGGCGAGTTCGGCGTCGGTGAATTGCTGGCCGAGGCCTGCGGCGGTGTCGGAGAGGACGCCGCCGGTGGCTGTGATCTTCACGATATCGGCGCCGTCACGGACCAGCTCGCGCGTGGCGCGGGCGCAGTCATCCGGGCCGGAGCAGACGCCGGGGCCGCGGTAGAGGGGGACAAGGGCAGGCGGGATGCCGTTGGCGTCGCCATGGCCGCCATGCACGCTGACGGCGGGACCGGCGGCGATGATGCGCGGGCCGGAGATCGTGCCGCGCGCGATGCCCTTGCGCAGAGCCATGATCGCGTTGGTTTCCGCGCCGAGATCGGCGACCGTTGTGAAGCCGGCCATCAGCGTCTTCATGCCGAATCCGGCGCCGGAGATGGCATCGTCGGCGCTGGTGGAGAGCAGGCCGTCGAGGCGGCTCGAGGGGCCCTGCTCGCCGGTGATGTGGACGTGGCTGTCGATCAGGCCGGGGAGGACGAAGGCGTTCTTGAGGTCGACGGTTTTCGCGCCGTTGGGGGCCTTGGTGTAGCCGGCGGCGACGCTGACGATGCGGCCGCTGCGGACGGTGATGGTCTGTTGCGTGAGGACGCGGCCGGAGGCGGGATCGGCCAGCAGCTTGCCGGCGTAGATCAGCGTATCGGGCTCGGCGGGGGCTTGTTGTGCCGAGGCCAGAAGGGTTGGCGTTGCGGCGACCGCAACCAAGGCCATTGCGCTTGCCATGGCCAGCGCTTTCATCTTGAACTTCATGCCCGTCTCCTCCGATTGGGCGGCACAATTGCCCTTCAAGTCACGTCCGGCAAGTCGTATCGCGGCAACAATCGACGGATGCGGAAAGTCGGCTATGGTCTGGCTTCCGTTGTTGAAGGGCCAGTGCCATGCGTATCGCCGTCCTTGCTGTTGCTGCTTTCGTTGGCCTCGCCGCCTGCGCCAGCGATCCCGCGCCTGCCCTGATGGCGCAGGCTGGCGACCAGGTTCCTGAGCCGGTGCTGCCAGATTATCGGCCGGAGACAGCGGCGACCTGCAACGCCGTGCGGCTGAGCGTTGATCTGGCGCGAGATGGGTCGATCAAGATCAATGGCGCCGCATCGGACGTGGACGGGCTCAAGGCAGCCGCCGCGAAAAAGAATGCGGCCTGCGCCAATGCACCGGCGATGGTCGGCTACGCGGTTGCCACGGGCGTGCCCGCGACCCGGCGCGATGCCGTGCGCGATGTTCTATCCACCGGCATCGTCAATCTCGCGCTTGTCGAAGTGACAACGGACTGATCGGAATTCAAGGGGAACAACGCACATGAAGGTTGCGGACAAGGTCGTCATCGTCACGGGTGGCGCGAGCGGGATCGGCAAGGCGCTGGTGGAGCGCTTCCACAAGGAGGGCGCGGCGGCGCTGATCGTTGCGGACATGAATGGCGCGGGCGCGGAGGCGGTTGCGAAATCCGTTGGCGGCATCGGCCTTCAGGCGGACGTGACCAAGGAAGCGGACGTTCAGAGGATCGTGCGCACGGCCGAGGACAAGTTCGGGCGGATTGACCTATTCTGTTCGAACGCCGGTATCTCGCGCGGCGATCCTGACATGGACAATCCCGGCTCGCCGCCGAACGCGGATTGGGAGCTGGCGATGGGCGTCAACGTGATGGCGCACGTTTATGCGGCGCGTCATGCGCTGCCGGGGATGATCGCGCGGAAGTCGGGGTATTTCCTCAACACGGTTTCGGCGGCGGGCCTGCTGAGCCAGATCGGGTCGGCGGTCTATTCGACGTCGAAGCACGCGGCGATCGGGTTTGGCGAGCATCTGGCCATCGCGACCAAAGAGAACGGCATCGGCGTTTCGCTGCTGTGCCCGCAGGCGGTGGATACGCCGATGCTGGGCGGGGCGGCGGGCTCGCAGAATGTCGATGGCGTGCTGGCGCCATCTGATGTCGCGCAGGCGGTGGTTCAAGGCCTGGAAGCGGAAAGCTTCCTGATCCTGCCGCACGAGCAGGTGACGACGTACATGCAGCGCAAGACGGGCGATTATGATCGCTGGATCCGCGGCATGGTTCGCTTGCGGCGGGGCGTCATGGATGGGGCGAAGGGCGCGCGCTGAAAAAAAGAGGCGCTCCAGCTCGAGGAGCGGAGCGCCTTCAGAATGGCCGAGCCGGAACGGGGGCGTCCTGCGGTCCGGCCCACGCCTCGCCTTACTGGGGTCGAGGCCTGACGGAGATATCTGCGTCTTCAGCCGCGGTTGAGGCGCCACTCATAATCGACGGCGTGGTTGCAGATGGATTGCGGTGCGCCGTCGAGGGTGAGCGGCGTGAATTTCAGCGTGCGGACCCATTTCAGCGCGGCCTGGTCGAGCACGGGATGGCCGCTTGTTGCGGCCAGCGCGGCGGAGGTGACGCGGCCGCGCGTGTCGAGACAGACGGAGAGCTGGGTAACGCCTTCGTTGTTCTTGCGCGCTTCAGAGGCCGGATAAGGCGGCGGCGTGGCGGGCAGGATTTTCGGCGCGAGGCGGATGGATTTCGGCAGGGGCGGTTGTGGCGGCGTAGACGGGCCGGGATCGGCGCGGGGCGTTACCTGGTCTTTGGAGCCGGTGATGGGGGGATCGGTGGGCCAGTCCTGAAAGACAGTTTCCGGCGCGACGAGCACGATGTCCGTGTCGCTCAACGTATCGAGCGTGTCGGCGGTGGGGGGCGGCGGTGCGGCCGGGGTTTCATCTTGCAGGGGCACGAAGACGATGGGGTCGGGTAGCGCATTGACGATGTAATTGCCGAAGCCGTGGGCGAGCATGTAGCCGGTGGCCAGGGTGATCGCGGTTGCGGTGATGGCGCCGGCGAAGCGGGTGGATTGCGGCGCGTGTTCTCTCATGGCTCCGTACATGGAGACCTCCTTCAGGGGTGAGATGCGTGCGGTTGAGTGGCTAGCCCGGACCTATGGCGGAGCGCCGGGGTCGAGCTTGAATTCGAGGGTGATCTGCTGGCGGCAGAGGGCGACGGGTTGGCCGCTGCGGGTGGCGGGTTCGAAGCGAGCCTTGCGCAGCGAGCGGAGCGAGGCGTTGTCGATGCCGGTGTCGCCCGAGGATTTCAGGAGGGCCACGCTGTCGACTGCGCCTGCGCGCGACAGGCAGACTTCGGCGACGACTTCGGAGCTGCCGTGCCAGCTGGCAGGAACGGCGGGCGCGGAGAAGGAGCTGGCGATGAGGCGCGGACGCGTGACGGCGCCGGCTTTTTCGTCGTGCTGCAGCGGTTCGAACGGCAGGACGACGTCGGCGGTTTCGCGGAAGATGGTGCGCTCGGGCTGGGCGGCCCAGGCGGCGACGCCGGCGCTGGCGGTGACGGCAACGACGAGCGCGGCAGCGGCGGCGCGGCGGCGGCCGGAGAGCGGCTTGGCGGCGATGAGGCTGATGCGTTCGGCCAGCGGGTGTTGCGATTCAGCGGGCCAGTAGCAGCCCACGGGGAGGGGGCGGGAGGCGAGCTGCGTCTTCAGCAGCGTTTCGGCATAGGCGCGGCGGACGCGCGGGCGGCGGTCGATCACTTCGGCGTCGCAGGACATTTCCTGGTCGATGCGCATGGCGTTGACGCCGATATGGACCAGCGGGTTGAACCAGAACAGGCAGCGCAGCAGGGCGGCGCCGGCATTGATGCGCGCGTCGTTGCGATCGATGTGGACCTGTTCGTGCGTGAGGATCAGCTTGCGCTCGTCATGGCTGAAGCGGCGGGTGAAGTCGTCCGGCGTGACGATGCGCGGATGACGGAAGCCGACGATGGCGGGGCCGGCGAGGCCGATGTCTGCGTCGCGCAGGAAAGCGCGCTGGCGGCGCACGAGCATGAAGGTGAGGGCGGCGATGCCGAAGATCCACGCGGCGGTCAGCGCGGGCGCGAGCCATGAGGCGCTGGCTTCAAGGCGGGCGGCGGCGACGCTGGCGGGGACACCGCCGATCAGGAATTCGGTGACGAAGGTTTCGGTCGTGCGCTCGGGCAGCAGGGTCGCCAGCATGGCGACGGGAACGATGGCCCAGAGGCTGTAGGCGGCGTGGGGCCCGAGGAGGCGGGCGGCGGGGCGGCGCACCAGCATCACGAACAGGATGGCGGCGCCGGCGGCGATGTTGAGTTCGATCAGCAGGCCGAGGACGGCGCTCATTTCTTGTCCTCCTCGATTTTCGCGATCAGGGCCTTGAGCTGCTTCACGTCCTTGGACGAGAGGCGGCGGTTCTCGGCGAAGTGGGCAACCAGAGGTGCGACCTCGCCCTTGAACAGGCGATCCAGCAGGCCCTGGCTTTCGGACTGCACATAGGCGGCGCGGGCGATGAGCGGGCGGTAGCCGTAACCATCGGCTTCCTTGGCGCCGGCGATGGCGTTTTTCTTGAGCAGGCGGGTGATCAGCGTTTTCACGGTGGCGGGGGCCCAGCCGTTCTCCGGGCCGACGGTGGCGATGATCTGCTCGGGCGTCAGCGGCGACTTGCGCCACAGGGCTTCCATGATGCGGCTTTCGGCGTCGGAGATCTGGGTCATGGTACACCTGTAATTCGAGATCAGACTACGTATGTAATCCGGCCTGTCAATGGCGAGACTTGGGCGTTTCCGGGATTTGGTGCGCTGCGGAACAAATGGATGCGGCCTCGCTGACAAGGCCAGCGAGGCGGATTGGCGTTTGCGGAAAGGGAATTGGGCGGACCCCGCGGCTGCACGTTGAGCGCAAGCCGGCGGCTGCCCCCTCCGTCATGCGCGCAAGAGCGCGCATGCCACCTCCCCCGCGCTTTGCGCGGAGGAGGAAAGCACCTGCGTTCGCTGCAAGCACCGTTCTCTTTCCTCCTCCAATGCGGAGCATTGGGGGAGGTGGCATGCGAAGCATGACGGAGGGGGCAGCCGCTGTTGCTTGTCATG
>JAOATF010000064.1 GCA_030158285.1 Hyphomonadaceae bacterium | reverse complement strand
GATGCCGGAGATGCGGCTGGTCATGCCGGGGAAATAGTCGGCGACGAGCGCGCGGGAGAGACCGAGGGCTTCGAAATTGTAGCCGCCGCGATAGGACGAGATGACGCTGATGCCCATCTTGGAGAGGATTTTCAGCAGCCCCGCTTCGATCGACTTCTTGTAGTTCAGCACGACCTTGCCGAGCGGCTTGTCGCCGAACAGGCCCTTGGCGTGGCGATCAGCGAGGGTTTCCTGCGCCATGTAGGCGTTGACGCAGGTGGCGCCGACGCCGACGAGGACGGCGTAGTAATGCGTGTCGAGGCATTCGGCCGAACGCACGGTGATCGAGCAGAAGGTGCGGAGGCCGTGGTTGACCAACCATGAGTGGACGGCGCCGGCGGCGAGGATCATCGGGATGCCGGCGCGCTCCGCGTCCTGGCCTTCATCGGTCAAGATGATATGGCCGCGACCGGAGGAGACGGCAACGCGTGCTTCTTCACGGATGCGCGCGATGGCGTCGCGCAGGGCGATGCCGGGGGAGCCGCCAGCGTCTGCCGGGAAGGTGCAGTCGATGAGGGCGACCTGCTCGCCGATGGTTTCCAGCATGCGCGTGTACATGCCGTTGGTGAGCACGGGGCTCTCCAGCACGAACACGTTGGTCTGCGTTTCGTCTTCGGCGAGGATGTTGCCGAGGTTCTTGAAGCGCGTGCGCAGGGACATGACGCGCTCTTCGCGGAGCGGGTCGATGGGCGGGTTGGTGACCTGCGCGAAGTTCTGGCGGAAGAAGTGCGACAGCGGACGGTAGTGGTCCGAGAGAACGGCGAGCGGTGAGTCATCGCCCATGGAGCCGATGGCTTCCTTGCCGTCTTCCGCCATGGGCGAGAGGATCAGCTCCACGTCTTCCATGGTGAGGCCGGCGGCGTGCTGGCGGCGCAGGAATTCCTGGCGGTCGTTGTAGAGACGCGCTTCGGGGCCGGGGCCGATCTGCGGTTCCAGCTCGACCACGTTGGAGAGCCATTGCTCGTAGGGGTGGCTGCCGGCGAGACGATCGATCAGGGCTTTGTGGTCGTAGAATTTGCCGTCGCGCACGTCGACAGCGATCATGCCGCCCGGGGGCACGCGGCCTTTCTTCACGATGGCTTCCTCGCGGATGGCGCACATGCCGGCTTCGGAGCCGACTGCGAGCACGCCATCGCCGGTCAGCGCATAGCGCATGGGGCGGAGGCCGTTGCGGTCCATGCCGGCGATGGCCCAGCGGCCGTCGAACATGGCGAGCGCGGCGGGGCCATCCCACGGCTCCATCACCGAGTTGGCGTAGGCGTAGAGCGCCTGATGGCTCTTCGGCATGATGGATTCGTCGCGGGACAGGGGTTCCGGAACAAGAAGCGTCTTCGCCATCGGGCCGGGGCGGCCGGCGCGCACCAGAAGCTCGAATGCGTTGTCGAGCGCGGCTGAGTCGGAGCCGCCGGGCTGGATGACGGGTTTCACATCATCGCCATGCTCGCCGAACACTTCCGAGACCATCTTGATCTCGTGGCTCTTCATCCAGTTGATGTTGCCCGAGATGGTGTTGATCTCGCCATTGTGGGCGAGCATGCGGAAGGGCTGCGCGAGTCTCCACTGGGGGAAGGTGTTGGTGGAATAGCGCTGGTGATAGATCGCGACTGCCGAGACGAAGCGCGGGTCCTGCAGGTCGAGATAGAAATTGTCGATGTCCTCGGCGAGGAACATGCCTTTGTAGATCAAGGCGCGGGCCGAGAACGAACACACGTAGAGATCGAGATTGGATTCGCGCGCCTTCTTTTCGATGCGGCGTCGGCAGATGTAGAGCGCGCGCTCCAGTTCCGGCGGGTCGCGGCGCAGCTGGTCGGTGAACAGGATCTGTTCGATCTCCGGGCGCGTGGCGTTGGCCTTCATGCCGATGACGGAGGTGTCGATCGGCGGCTGGCGCCAGCCATAGATGTAGAAGCCGAAGCGCACGACTTCGGTCTCGATGATGGAGCGGGCTTTTTCCTGGGCGGCCAAGTCTGTGCGCGGCAGGAAGATCTGGCCGACGCAGATCTGTTTGTCGTTGCCGAGGGTGTGGCCCATGCCGCGCACGGCGTCGCGGAAGAAGTCCTGCGGGACGTCGACGCGGATGCCGGCGCCATCGCCGGTCTTGCCGTCGGCATCGACAGCGCCGCGGTGGAAAACGGCCTTGAGCGCACGGATCGCCATCTCGACGATCTCGCGGCGCGGCGTGCCGTCAATCTGCGCCACGAGGCCAACGCCGCACGAGTCCTTCTCGTCGTCGGGGTTGTAGGCGTTGGCCGCGATCAGGGTGTCGCGGTGTTGCTCGTACTGTTCGAGCCAGCGTTGGCCTTCAGCTTCGTGTGTCATCAGAAACGCTCCTCGCCATGCTGGCGGTGCGGGTCGGGGAAGTCGCGGTAGAGGGCGGCCTGGAAGTTCTGCACCAGCGAATTGACGCCGTAGTGCTTGCCTTCGACCGGCTCGTTGCGGGTGGAGACGGCGGTGAAAGCCTCGTCGAGCTGGGCGAGGTTTTTCGTCTCGATCAGGATCTGGAATTCCCCGAGTGCTGCGATGCCGAGGCCGAGCTTGCGGCGGAGCAGGCGCCAGCTTTCGATGCGGCCGGAGGATTTCAGCGCGCCGAGATAGGCATCGAGCGCCGCGACGAACTGGTCGTCGCGGATGCCGGGCTTCAGGTCGCAGGAGATCTGGTAGATGTCCATGGCGCTACTCCGCCGCCACGCGAGCGGGTGTAGCGCGAGCTTTCAGCCACGCGTCGATGGAGTGGCCTGCGTCGCGGCCTTCCTTGATCGCCCAGACGACGAGGGATGCGCCGCGCACGATGTCGCCGGCAGCAAAGACGCCATCCATCGAGGTCATCATCGAGCGGTAGTCGACCTTCACGCCGCCCCAGCGGTTCACGGTCAGGGCGGATTCGGAGAAGTGCGCGGGCAGGTCTTCGGGATCGAAGCCGAGCGCCTTGATCACCATGTCGGCTTTCACTTCGTAGTCGGAGGCCGGGATTTCCTCGGGCGCCTGACGGCCGGAGGCGTCGGGCGGGCCGAGGCGCATGCGGACGGCGCGGACGCCCTTGGCGATGCCGCCTTTCTTCTCAGTGACGGCGTTGGGGGCGGCGAGCCAGTCGAACTGCACGCCTTCTTCCTCGGCGTTGGCGACTTCGCGCTGCGAGCCCGGCATGTTGGCGCGGTCGCGGCGATAGAGGCAGGTGACGGATTTCGCGCCCTGGCGGATGGCGGTGCGCACGCAGTCCATCGCCGTGTCGCCGCCGCCGATGACGACGACGTTCTTCTTCTCGGCGTTGTGCTTGCCGTTTTCGAAATCAGCGACGGTTTCGCCGAGGCCGGTCTTGTTGGCGGTGATGAGGTAGTCGAGCGCTTTCAGGACGCCCTTGGCTTCGCTGCCGGGGGCGGTGAGTTCCTTGGCCTTGTAGACGCCGGTGGCGACGAGGATGGCGTCATGCTTGCCGCGCAGTTCGGCGAAGGAGATGTCCTTGCCGATGTCGATGCCGAGCCTGAACACCACGCCGCCATCGGCGAGGCGTTTCACGCGGCGCTCGACGATCTCTTTTTCCAGCTTGAAGTTCGGGATGCCGTAGATCAGCAGGCCGCCGGCGCGGTCGTGCCGGTCGTAGACGGTGACCTGATAACCGCGGGCGCGCAGCTCGTCGGCGGCTGACAATCCGGCAGGGCCTGCGCCGATGATGCCGATGCTTTCGGTGCGTTCGCGCTGGGGCTTGATCGGTTCGACCCAGCCGCGTTCCCAGGCGGTGTCGGTGATGTAGCGCTCGACCGCGCCGATGGTCACCGCGCCGTGGCCGGACTGTTCGATGACGCAGCCGCCCTCGCACAGGCGGTCCTGCGGGCAGATGCGGCCGCAGATTTCCGGCATGTTCGAGGTGGCGGCGGAGATTTCGTAGGCTTCCTGCAGGCGGCCGTTGGCGGTCAGCATCAGCCAGTCGGGGATGTTGTTCCCGAGCGGGCAATGGGTCTGGCAGAAGGGCACGCCGCATTGGGAGCAGCGCGAGGCCTGTTCGTTGGCCTTGGCGGCGATGAAGTCGGCGTAGATCTCGTGGAAATCGGCGCGACGGTCTTCGGCTTCGCGCTTTTCGGGCGATTCGGGGTCGACGGAGACGAAGGAGAGCATGCGCTGCTGCGCCATGGATGCACCCGCTGACTGGATCGCGAGTGGCTCCAATGCCTGCTGCTACTCCTACACGCAATCGAAATTCCGGACATAAGAACCGTATGAGACTTATAAATACGATGAGTGCGCAGGCGGTGGGCAGGGTGAACGGTCGTGAGGCGTATATGAGTACCAAACAAGACAAATAGCGCCGGTAACGGAAACTCGACCATAACGGGGTGGGGTAGGGGCGAATCTGACGGGCGGAGCGCCATGGACACGACGACAATCCTGCAGGCGATCCTGCTCGGCCTTGTGGAAGGCCTGACCGAGTTCGTGCCCGTCTCCTCGACCGGGCATCTGCTGCTGGCGCAGACGGCGCTGGGGCTGCATTCGCCGTTCTGGACGACGTTCACGGTGGTGATCCAGCTGGGCGCGATCCTGGCCGTGGTGGCGCTCTATTTCGGGCGGCTGTGGCATGTGCTGGTCACGCTGCCGACCGAGGCGGCGTCGCGCCGGTTTGCGCTGTCGGTGATCATCGCGTGCGTGCCGGCCTTCCTTGCGGGCTTCCTGCTTCATGACTTCATCAAGACCTACCTGTTCGGCAGCCTGACGCTGATCTGCTGGTCGCTGGTGATCGGCGGCGTGGTGCTGCTGGTGATCGACAGGCTGGCGCCTGCGCCGCAGGACCACACGGCGATGAACCTGCCCCTCTACAAGGTGGCGATCATCGGCTTGTTCCAGGTGCTGTCGATCGTGCCGGGTGTGTCGCGCTCGGGCTCGACCATCGTCGGCTCGATGCTGCTGCGGATCAACAAGCGCGCGGCGGCGGAATTCTCGTTCTTCCTCGCGATCCCGATCATGGTCGGCGCGTTCGTGCTCGACATCTATGAGAGCCGCGACTTTCTCACGGGCGATAATCTCGGGATCATCGCGGTGGGGTTTGTCGCCTCGTTCGTGTTCGGCCTGATCGTGGTGCGCCTGATGCTGGACTATGTGCAGAAGCGCGGCTTCGGCCTGTTCGGCTGGTGGCGCATTCTGGTCGGCGGCGCGGGGTTGGCGGCGATCTATTTTGCCGGCTTCGGCGCGGGCGTGCCGGTGGCGGGGTAGCTGTGCAGGGAGCTTGCCTCATGGGCGGCAGGCGCCAGAATTTATCCGGCTAATAGGTTCAAATGAGAATTGGTCTGTGCTTCACACTTCGCGCGTAGCGCATCGGTGGATGAGTGCCCATGACGGACGAAGACAAGCGCGAACTTGTGTCCAAGGTGCCTGCCGTAACGCTTGGCTTCTGGATCATCAAAATTCTCGCCACGACATTGGGCGAAACCGGCGGCGATACCGTCAGCATGTCGATGAATCTCGGCTATCTGGTCGGGACGGCTATTTTTCTGGCCGTGCTGTTCGTGCTTGTCGGCTTTCAAATCGCGGCGAAGCGCTTTCACCCGCTGCTCTACTGGGCAACCATCATCGCTTCCACAACCGCCGGAACGACAATGGCCGACTATGCGACCCGCTCAATGGGCATAGGCTACACCGGTGGCTCGGTACTGTTGCTTGGCTGTGTTCTGGCGTCGCTCGCGGCATGGCGCGTGACGCTTGGTTCCATCTCAGTCGAGACAGTGCACGAGCCGAAGGCCGAAATTTTCTATTGGGTCACAATCAGCTTTTCCCAAACGCTGGGCACGGCGCTTGGTGACTGGACTGCCGACACCGGCGGTCTTGGCTATGCAGGCGCGGCCGTCGTCTTCGGCGCGATGTTGGCGGTGCTGGTCGCGCTCTATTTCTGGCAACGGGTTAGCCGTGTTCTTCTGTTCTGGGCCGCATTCATTCTGACCCGTCCCTTGGGCGCGGCGGTTGGCGACTTCCTCGACAAGCCTCTCGATCACGGCGGCCTGGCATTCAGCCGTCCAGTTGCCTCCGCAGTTCTGGGTGTAGCAATTCTCGCCTGCATTTTGATCCTGCCACAGCGCGCGGGTCGTCATCCGGGCTGACTGACGGACCGTCATTGTCGGCAGCTCAATCCTGAGACTGGCGCTTGCGTCTGCCCGGCGCGTGGCCCGCCAATTTCTCAGCGCTCAGCCCTTGCCCGTGATGGGGCGGAGGACGGCGCGGAGGACGAGGGCGCCGAGGAAGGCGACGAGGAAGACGTCGACCCAGCGCGTCACGTCGTTGAGGGGGCCGAGGTCGAAGCTGCGGATCCAGCCGGTGAAAGAGACATCGAACGCCTTCAGCAGCGTGCCAACGAGAAAGACGCCGAGCAGGGCAAAGCCGATATCGCCCCACAGGCCCATCACCGGCTTGCCGCGCACGATCTTGCGCGCGAGGAAACCCGCCAGCGTTGCGATCAGCAACCACAGGGCAAGTATGCCCAGATTCTGGTCGGAATATACGACAGCCAGCTTGTCCATCGTTCCGTTCCCCTCGCAGCTCCAGAGGGGAGGCTAACGGCCCCTTCGCGGGGTGTCACTCCCTGCCGGGGATGTGACTAGCCGATGCGGATTGTGGGGTGTCCGGCGATGAATTCGACGTCATTGACGCCGGTGTTCTTGAGTTCGATGCGGAGCGAGGGATAAGCCGCCGCGAATTTCCCTGAGACTTTCGTCAACAGGCCGCCGCTGCCGACCTTCACGAAGGTCTTGAAATCCCCGCCGGGAGCATCGCCGCCGTTGCGGATCAGCAGCACGCGCAGCGACACGCCAACGTTCGATGTCGATGCAAGCTGGATTTCGGCCGAGGCTGTTTGCCCGGCGGCGACACGCGCTTGCGGCAGCAGGCCAACGACGGACTGGCCCGGCGACAGCTTGATCTTCTGCTCGCGCGGTGGCTTGCCTGGCGAGACAGTGGTGATGATTGCGCCCGGCGTGTCAGGCGATTGCGACCAGCCATACCAGTCAGCCGCTCGCGCGCGTGCAGCCGCGCCGCTATCCGTGTTCGACATCATAGGCTCCCGTGCGCCCCGTGACCCAATTCCCCAGGTCCGCACGTCGCTAGTATTTTCCACGCTTTTGAAACGGCGCAACTCAAAGCGAAGCAATGTTCGGGACGTTGCGTGGTCATGCGCGCATGCGTTGCGCGGGCGATCAGCGTTGCGCTCTGGTCAAGTCGTCAGCGTGCCATCAGCAAGATGACCATCACGCTTCACCTGCGTGGCGCATGGCGCCGCCGCGTCCGCTCAGAATTTTCCGGACAGCTGGATGGTGAAGCTGCGCGTGCCGTCAGGGCCGCCCTTGTTGGCGCGGCTTTCGGTGCGGGCGATGACGCCGCTCGACCGGTCGGGCGTGTAGAAGGTGCGAACGCGTTCTTCCTGCGGGGAGAGGATGTTGCCGAAGTTGAAGCGCACGGCGATGCCGGGGATGATCGTGGTGTCCCAGCTCAGGTCCACGCGCTGGACCGGCCGGTCGATGGTGACGGCTTCGAGCAGCTTGAACTCTTCGCGTGGCGCGTTGTGGGCGATGCTGAGCGACCACGCAGATTTCAGGTCGGGCAGTTCCTGGCGCACCGAGACGACATAGCCCCAGTCGCGGTTGCCGACATTGAGCGGAGGCGGTCCGCCGCTGCCGCCGCCGCTGCGCGGGCCCTGGTTGCTGTTGTCGCCGGAGGAGAAGGCGCGGGTTGCGCCGGTCAGCGGATCGGTGACGCGGGTGTCCTGGTAGATGGCGTTGACGCGGAGGTCGGCGCTGCTAAGGCCGAGGAAATCGAGCGGCAGCGCGCCGCGCACGTCGAGGCCGGTGCGCGTGCCCTTGCCCAGATTGCCCACAGCGTCAGCGAAGGTGACGCCCGGGCCCGGATCGATGTCGCGGACGACAAGATCGCGCACGTCCTCGATCTCGTCGTGGAAGAGACCCACGGTGAGGGCGGCGCGCCCGCCGAATCGGCGATCCCATTCGAGGCGCGCCTTCCACGCCTGTTCGGGCGTGAGATCCGGATTGCCGACCAGCGTGATGTTGTCGATGGCGTTTACGGAAGTTGCGAACTCGGCGAAGTCGAGCTGGGAGACGTCGCGGCGCAGGCTGGCGCGCAGCGTGCTGCCGGCATCGGGCAGCCATGTGACGGCGAGACTGGGCTTGGCGTAGGTGAATTCGCGCTGCTTGCTCTCATCGCCCGTCTGCGTGATGCGCGAGGCCTCGAAGTTGAAACCTGATTCCAGGGTGAGGCCGGGGGCCATTTGCCAGATGTCGGTGACGGAAAGCTCGCCGCGCGTTTCCTCGACGCGCGTGTTGGCGACATCGAGGGCGACAGGAACGATCGGGCCGCCGGCCGCCTGGTTGGAGATGGAGAGTTCGCTGTCGCGATAGTTGAAGGCGCCTTCAGCGCCGAACTCCAGGCTGTGCGCGTCGCTGGCTTTCCATGACAGGGCCGCGCGGACGACACGCTCGCCATTTTCAGAGCCGGTGAACTGGCGGCGCACATTGGCAAGGCTGGTCGGCAGGTAGGTGCTGAGCTCGAGCGCCTGGTCGGAACGGGACGCTGTGGCGAGGCCGATCAGCTTGAGGCTGAGATCGTTGCTGAAGCCGTGTTCCCAGTCGGCGCCGAGTTCGCCGCGCCACTGGGCGGGGTATTCGGTGCGGCCATAGGTCGAGCTGATGATCGCGCCGCTGGGCTGGTGCTCGACATTGCCGATGCCGATCGAGTTGTCGCTGGGATTGTAGAGGCCGTTGATGTTCAGCGTGTCGGTGGGCGACATGCGCCATTTGAGGTTGGCGGCGGCCTGCAGGCCGTTGAAGTTCGGCTGGTTGTACTGTTCGCGGTAACGCGTGAGCGCGCCGGCCGAGTTGCGCACCTCCTCGAAGGCGATGGTGCGGCCGCGCAGGTTGGGGGCCTGCAGGTCCAGCGCCAGCTCGACGTCATCGGCGAGCTTGAGCGTTTTCGAGACTTGCAGGGTGTAGCCGATGCGGTTCGAGTACTGCAGGTGACGGATGCCGGCGACCCAGGTGATGGGGCTGCCCGTGTCAGACGTCGGGCGCAGGATGACGTTCACCAGCCTGGATTGTCCGTGCACGTCGACGCCGCCTGCGCTGCCGGAGAGCAGCTCGATGCGGAGGACGGCGCTGGCGGGGATGCGGCGCAGCTGTTCGGAGATGGTCGCCTTCGAACTGGGCCGCTCGCCATTGACCAGCACGTTGCCGGCGGTGGCCCCGAAGCCGCGACGATCATCGCCATCGTTGATTTCAAAGCCGGGAACGCGGCCGACCATGTCGCCCGCGTTGATCGGGTTGTAGGCGGCGAAGAAGGCGGCGTCGAAGCTGGTGGCGGCTTGCGGCGCGGCGGTGGCGTCCGCGGGCGTGGTGGATTGGGCATGGGCGTGCGGCGCCAGCGCGGGCGCAAGGATCAGGGCAAGCGCCGTACGCGCGCCGAATGACCTTGGCATGAGTGGACCTCCCCGTCCGTACGCGCCATTACAGCACGACATGAGCGGGCGCGCATCAGGCGCACTGTCGCGGCTGGGGCGCGGTTTTGCAGATCAGGGCGGCCGATCAGGGAAGGTGGGGGATCAGACGTCGACGCGGCTGGCTTCGTCGACGCGCGGCGGCTGGAACTGGCCGTGCGGGCGGTGGCGCCAGAGATAGGTGGGCGTGATGGCTTCCACCGTCTCGAGATTGGTGACGCCGAGATCGGCGAGCGTGCCCACGCCCGGGCCGACGATGTTGTCGGTCTTGAGCAGTTGCACCTGGTCCCCGGTGATCGGCGGGCCGAAGAAGGGATTGAGGCGCGAGAGCGCGCCGACGATGTAGGCGGCGGGGCCGGCGACAGCGACGGGCACAGGCAGGATGACGCGCGGACGATCGATCTCGCGCGTGATGTACTGCAGCAGTTCCTTCATCGTGTAAGTGCGCGGGCCGCCGAGTTCGTAGGTGCGGCCGGCGGCTTCGGGCTTGGCCAGCGCGGCGGCGACGGCGGAGGCGACATCGCCGACATAGACCGGCTGGAATTTCGTGGAGCTGCCGATCGACGGCAGGACGGGCGAGAGACGCGCCAGTTCGGCAAAGCGGGTGAAGAAGCCGTCTTCCGGTCCGAACACGATGGAGGAGCGGAGGATGGTGGCGGTGGGGATGGCGGCGCGGATCGACTCTTCGGCTTCGGCCTTGGTCTGGGCGTAGCGCGAGCGGGAGGCCTTCGAGGCGCCGATGGCGGAGAGTTGCACGAACGTCTTGATGCCGGCTGCGGCGGCGAGCTCGGCGATGTTCGCTGCGCCGAGCGCCTGCGTGCCGTGGAAGGATTGCGAGCCGCGCTCGGTGAGGATGCCGACGAGGTTGACGACGGCTTCGGCATTTTCCAGCGCGCGGGCGATGGAGGGGCGGTTGCGGACATTGGCCTGGACGAGCTGGACCTGGCCGACATCGCCGGCGAGCTTCACATCACCGGCAAGATGCGGGCGGCGGGTGGCGACGCGGACGCGCCAGCCCTGCTTGCACAGGGCGCGGACGACATGGCGGCCGATGAAGCCGGAACCACCGAAAACGGTAACGATCCTGCCGGTCATTTGATGCTCGCAACGGGTATAAAGGTTCAGGGGCCGCATAGACCAGAATCGAGGGGGCCTGTCCATGTGGCGGGTTGCGGGGTGGTGGGGCCGGGGGACAACCTTGCAGGCATGTTCACTGGACACTCAGGAATCCCCGGTAAAAGTGCGCAACCATGGCATTACGGGCGCAAACAGGGTGGGGACGGGCGGTTCTGGCCGGATTGGCGGGGCTTGCCCTGTCGGCCTGCTTGGCGGCCTGCGCCAGCAGCGTCCGTGCGCCGATCCAGTATGCCGCGAGCGCCCCGGCGCCCCGGCCCGTGGCCGTGGCCGCGCCCGTGAGCCTGCCACAGGCGGCCGCGCCGCTGGACCTGACCTTCATCCCCTTCGATGCCGGGAATGCCCCGTCGGTTGTGCCTGACCAGCCCTATTCGGAATGCGTGCCCTATGCGCGGCTGATCTCCGGCATCCAGATCTGGGGCGATGCGGTGACGTGGTGGTCGCAGGCCTCGGCCAAGTATGTGCGATCAAGCCGGCCGGCGGAGGGCTCCGTGCTGGTGCTGCGCGGCTGGAATGACGTGACGCGCGGGCATGTCTCGGCGGTGCGCGAGATCGTGTCGTCGCGCATCCTGCGGGTGGATCATGCCAACTGGCTGAAGGGTGGCGAGATCAGCCTCAACGTGCCGGTGATCGACGTCTCGGAGGCCAATGACTGGTCGAAGGTGCGCGTATGGCATGTGCCCGGCGCGTATTGGGGCGGACGCACCTATGAGGTGGAAGGGTTCATCCACCCCTACCGCCTGGATGGCGGCGCGTTCGGGGGGTAATTTCTGAGAAGTCATTCTCGGGCAAGCGAAGCGCGACCCGGGGAATCTTTCTCTCCTTCAACAGTCCGACTCGCGGCGATGAAGAAAGGTTCTCGGGTCAGGCCCGAGAACGACTCCCTCACCGCGTCACCAGCTCCCACATGTCGGAGCGGCGGGCGCGCCATTCGTCGGCGGTCTGGCCCCAGAGATCGACGGGCATCTCGTCGAGCGGCGGCGGCAGCTTGCCGGGGCCGCGATTGACGGAGCCAAGACGCGCGGCGAGCTTCTGCGAGTTCACATTGTCGGGGTGGATGGAGTGGATGATGTCAGTCCAGTGCAGCACGTCGACGGCGAAATCCATGGCGGCGATCGAGCCTTCGAACGCGTAGCCCTTGCCCCACACGTCGCGGATGAGGCCCCAGCCGACTTCCTTGCCGGGCCAGCCCCACGGCTCCCACGGACCGAGGCGGCCGATCCAGCGGCCGGTGTCCTTCTCGAACACGGAAAACATCGCATAGCCGGTCTGCTGCCAGGCGCCGACCATGGAGCAGATGCTGCGCCAGACGGCGGACGGCGGCTGCGTCTTGCCAATGTATTGCGAGGCTTCCTCGTCGGCCATGAAGACGCACCATGGCTCGAACTCTTCGAGCGTTGGCGGCTTGAGGATGAGGCGCGGCGTTTCGATGACGGTATCGAGCCGGTGGGTGAAGGACATGGGGCGCGCCTCTGCTTGCGGGACGCGTTGTACCGGTGTTCGGCGCGGCGGACTACTGGGGAGTGGACGACGGGGGAGCGGCGGGCTTTGCTTCAGTAAGCGCGGGCGTGTCTTTCTGGAAATTCAGCGTGACGCGCCAGCCGGCCCCCTGGACGCGATCGCCTTCGGACCATTCCTTCTTCAGCTCCACCGGGTAGGCGTAGAAGCTGGCGTCCATCGCGCGCTTCGCATCCTCGGCGGATTCGAAGATCATCGTCTCGGTGGTGTCGGCCTCGACCTTGCTGCCGTCGCGCGAGGTCCAGCCTTGCGGCAGGCAGCGGGTGAGGTCGTTGCGGGCGGCGTCGAAGACGGCCTTGGCAAGCTCGGCATTGTCTTCGCGGTCGAGCATGCCGGAGGAGAACAGCGCGCAGTTGGCGACGTAGAGCTTGCCGCCCTTCGGATCGAAGCCGTCCATCACGGCGAGCTTGCACGTGGCGCCGGCGGGGGCGGCGGCGGTGGTGAAGGTGTCGTCGAGTTCGCGGTCGCCGAGCTTGAACTTGGCCGTGCGCAGCGAGGCGAAGGGTTCGGGCTCGGCCATGGCGGCGGCAAGGGCGGCGATGTCCTCGCAACTTTTCGCGGACGGGGTGACGGCGGAGGGTTCGACTTCGGCCACGGGGGCGGGGGGCGGTGTTTCAGCTGCGGGGGCGGCAGGCTTGGCGCCGTCGCAGGCGACGAGGGCGAGCGCGGCCAGGCTGGCGGCGAGACGGATACGCATGATGTGGTCCCCGGTGAAGCCGGCATAGGACGGCGGATTGCCTTGGCAGACAAGGCTTGCGTGGACCTGTCGGGCTGGCTGCGCCGTTTTGCGGCAGGGGTCACATGAGCGTGTAGTAGGCCGCCTGTGGTGCAGCGGACGCATCGACGGGGGCGCGGGAAGCTTCTAGCGTCACCGCAAAGAGATCAGGGAGTTCTGGATGTTGCGTCGCCTTGGGGTTGCTGTTGCGCTGGCGCTTGTGGCGGGCGGGACCATGACCGCTGCCGTGGCGCAGGAGGCGCCCAAGGTCTCGCGGTCGGCGTGGTTCAAGCATGCGCCGTGGAACCCGGACCTGGCCGAGGTCAAGAAGACCGGCACGGGGCTGGAATATGTGGTGATCGCTTCGGGGCCGGAGACGGGCAAGCCGCCGACGATGGGGCAGGCGGCGAAGATGTTTTACGAGGGCCGGCTGAATTCCGGCGGGCGGGCGTTCGATAGCTCCTTCCAGCGCGGCGCGCCGGACACCTACGAAGTGGCGATCCTTGTGCCCGGCTTCCGCGAGGCGCTGACGTTGATGAAACCGGGCGACCGCTGGCTCATCTACATCCCCGCAGCGCTGGGCTATGCCGAGCGCGGCTATCCGGGGCTGATCGGGCCGGACGAGAACCTGCTGTTCGAGATCTGGCTGCAGGGCGTGGAGTAGGGCTGTCTCATGCGAATTCTTCTTGTTGCCGGATCTGTCCTGGCTCTTGCGGCCTGTGGTGAAGCGAAGGCGCCAGCCACGCCAACAGTCGAGGGGCCATCAACCTTTGCGTCTGGCGCCCCAGCGCCAGCGGGTGTGAAGTCTGTCGATGCAGCCGCGTGGGCGAAGTATGCGCCGTGGAAAAGCGAGCTGCCGGAAGTGGTGAAGACGGGGACGGGCCTTGAATGCGTGGGGCTTGCATCCGGTCCCGAAACCGGCGTGCCGCCGAAGGCGCATGAGCAGGCGGAGGTGTTCTATGAAGGCCGTCTCAATACCGGCGGCCCCGCCTTCGACAGCGCGTTCGAGCGCAATGAGAGCGCGACCTTCCCAGTCAGCCGGGTTGTCGATGGTTTCAGCGAGGCGCTGCAGCTGATGAAGCCGGGCGATCGCCGGATCTGCTTCCTGCCGTATCAACTTGCTTACGGAGAAGGCGGCAAGGGGCCGATCCCGCCGAAGTCGGACTTGCTGTTCGAAATCGAAATGGTGAGCGTGCAGCCTTAGGCATGAGCACGCTCTAGCAGGCGTCCTTGTCCGAGCGCTCAGGGCCCACGCGGAACACGTTGTCCTTGTCGTCGATGGCGCAAGGATAGAAGTCGAGCATCAGCGAGCGGTCCAGCAGGTCGCGGTCGCGATCGGGGCCGCCGGGCGGGACGGAGTTCCAGTAAGCGATCTGCCCTGACGGTTTGCCGGTGAAGCGTGCTTCGAAGCCATCGCCAGCGCGGCGGATTTCGAGACCGGGCAGGCCGGGGACAAGATCAGTGCGGGCGATGCCCGTGGCATCGAAGGCGGCGAAGCGGGCGATCGGACCTTGTCTCTCTGCGGTGGGTGAGAAGCCGACGGCGATCTGGACTTCGCCTGTCGGCGCCGCAACGGAGGCAGGCACGGGGCCGATGAACTGCACGCGGATCGCTCCGCTATCTGGCCAGACGTGGTCAGGGACGGTTTCGTAGCGCGGCGTTCCCGCCTCGCCCTCTTCGCCATAGATGCCGGCGTCCATTTGATTCATCAGCAGGAAGGGATGCGCATCCGTCTGACTGAATGGTCCGACGAGGTAGTCGAAGCGGCCATCGCCATCATCGTCGCGATAGCACGCGGTTTCGGGTGGCTTGAGCCATGGCGTGTCGTCGAGGCACCAGCCCGGCCTGCCGCTGATGAAGGCGGGGCGCAGAAGGTCTCCGGCCTTGCCGTACTGTTGCAGCGTATCCCTGAACTGGTAGCTGCCCACCTCCTGCCGTCGCTTCACGCGTTCGGGCGAGTCGATGAGGCGTGCGGCGCCCTTCAGCGTGACGGGCCATTCGCCGACTAGGCTTCCGGCTTTGATCGATTGCCAGCCATCCGGAGTGGCGAAGTTGTCGTCAACGGAGACGGCGAGGGTTCCCCGCGGCTTTGATGCGCCGGACATGATGGCAAAGGTGGTCAAGGGCGGCACGTAGCCATCCTTGGCCCATTCCTGCCAGGCGGGGCGCGTGTAGACGGTGCAGGCGGAAGTCGTGGCGAGCGCGAGTGCGGTGAGCCAGCGGCGAAGCATGTGTCGATCCCCCCGGCCGAGAGACTAGCAGCAATTCCGCGAGGCCTCAAAAGCAGAACGCCGCCCCTTTCGGAGCGGCGTTTGCGTTTCAGTCTGTTGCCGACGCCTACGCCAGCGACGGCTCGAGCTTCTTGCAGGCGTCGAGCAAGCCGTTCACGGCCGCGACGGATTTCGAGAACATTTCCTTCTCGGCGCCGTTGAGGTCGAACTCGACGATGCGCTCGACGCCGCAGGCGCCGATCACGCAGGGAACGCCGACATAGAGGTCGGAGATGCCATACTGGCCGGTGAGGTTGGCGGCGACCGGCAGGACGCGCTTCTTGTCTTTGAGGTAGGACTTGGCCATCGCGACGGCTGATTCAGCCGGGGCGTAGAAGGCCGAGCCGGTTTCGAGCAGGGCGACAATCTCGCCGCCGCCGCCGCGCGTGCGCTTCACCATCGCGTCGAGTTCTTCCTGCGTGAAGAAGCCCTGCTTGACGCATTCCGGCAGCGGCACGCCGCCGATCGTGGAGTGGCGCACCATCGGCACCATGTCGTCGCCATGGCCGCCGAGCGTCCAGGCTTTCACGTCCTCGATCGAGATGCCGGTTTTTTCCGAGAGGAAGTAGGCGAAGCGGGCGCTATCGAGCACGCCGGCCATGCCGACGACGTGCGAGGCCGGGAGGCCGGAGAATTTCTGCAGCGCCCACACCATCGCGTCGAGCGGGTTGGTGATGCAGATCACGAAGGCGTTCGGCGCGTGCTGCTTGATGGCGGCGCCGACGGATTTCATCACGCCGAGGTTGATGCCGATGAGATCGTCGCGGCTCATGCCCGGTTTGCGCGGCACGCCGGCGGTGACGATGATGACGTCCGATCCGGCGATGACCGAGTACTCGTCGAGCGAGCCGCCGGTCATTTTCGCGTCGGCGCCGTAGACGGCGGCGGCTTCGGCGATGTCGAGGCCTTTGCCCTTGGCGATGCCGCCCTTCATGTCGACCAGGACGACGTCGCCCAGTTCCTCACGCGAGCAGATGTGGGCGAGCGTGCCGCCGATCATGCCGGCGCCGATAAGGGCGATCTTCTTGCGGGCCAT
>JAOATF010000063.1 GCA_030158285.1 Hyphomonadaceae bacterium | reverse complement strand
GCCCTGCCCGTCAGCTCGTAGGTTGGCGGGGCGATCATGATGTGGGCGGTGATGGTTTGCGCGTCGGCGGCGCGGCGATGCAGCGGGTGGTCGAGGAAGACAGCAGCGCCGCCGGCGAGATCCTGCAGGGTGCGGGCGATGTCGGCGGCGGTGCGGGTGATGTGGGTGCAGGCGAGGCGGAGCGCCGCCCGTGCCTGAAGCGGGATGGCGGCGCCGGACTGGGCTTCGCGCCAGCAGGTTTCGATCTCTTGCAGTAGGAGCGCGCGGGCGGCGTTGAAGCGCGCGGAGGCGTCTGCGTAGGCGGACTGGATGGCGGCGCGTTCGCTGAGGAAGCGGCCGGTGGGGAGGCGTTTGGTGGAGGCGAGCTCGGCGAACTCGCGGAGGGCGGCGCGGACATTGCCGCTGGCGACGGCGGCGATGCCGAGCGCCAGAAGGCCGAACATGGGGAACTGGTAGAGCGGCGATTTTATGCGCGGCGGGTCTGTGATCAGCGAGACGGAGTGGGATTGCGGGATGGACAGAGAGTCGACGGTCATGTCGCCGCTGCCTGTGCCGCGCAGGCCGGTGGTGTGCCAGGTGTCGATGAGGTGGGCCTGGCTGGCGGGAAAGAGCATCATGCGCTGGTCCGGCAGGCCGTTGGCGAGCATGCGGGGGGCGCCGTTTTCCAAGATGAGGCAGCCGCCGGAGAGCCAGGTGGCGTTGTGGCCGCCGCTGCACCATTTCCACTGGCCTGAGAAGCGGTACTCACCGCCTTCGAGCGTGGCCTTGCCCATGGGGGCGTAGACGCCGGCGGCGATGGCGCCGGGGTCGGCGAAGATCGTGCGGGCGACATCTTCTTCAAGATAGGCGGCGAGTGCGCCGGTGACAGCGGAGATCATGGCGCACCAGGCGGCGGAGGCATCTGTCTCGGCGAGCGCTTCTAGCGTTTCCATCAGGGTGCGGGGATCGGCTTCGAGGCCGTTGTACGCTTTCGGGATGCAGAGGCGGTAGAGGCCGGCATCGCGAAAGGCGGCGGAGAGATCGGCCGGGAGGTGGCGATCGCGCTCCATGGCGGGGCGTGCGGCGATGATTTGCGCCGCGAGGGCGTGGGCGCGCTGGACGAGATCGCTCATCCTTTCAGCCTCCAGAGGCCGGCGAGATTGTTGCGCTGCATGTCGGAGGAACCACCGACGACGGGCATGCCGAGAAGGTCGCGGACGTTTCGGTCAATGTCGTAGGCGTCGGAGAAGGCGTAGGCGCCCATGACCTGCTGGCAGGCCAGCGCGATTTCGACGCCGGTGTCTGCGATGAAGAGTTTCGCCATGGAGGTTTCAGCGCCGCAGGGCGCGCCTTCATTGGCGAGGCGGGCGGCGTGGTAGAGCATGTGGCGGCAGGCTTCGAGTTTGGTGCGCGCGGTGACGAGCTTGTGCGCGACGGCCTGGTGGCCGGCGATGGCCTTGCCGAACTGGATGCGTTCCTGCGCGTAGGTCCACGCCTCGTTGAGGGCGGCTTGTGCGAAGCCGAAGGTGCAGGCGGCGACTTCGAGCTTTTCGACATCGAGCGCGCGGCCGGCGAGCATGCCCCAGCCCTTGTTGAGCTTTGCGGGGCCGCCGACGATGGCATCGAGGGGCACGCGGACATCCTCGAAGATCACGTCGCTGGAGGCGGTGTAGCGAAGGTTGACGTGTTCGATGGGGTGGGTGCTGACGCCGGGCGCCTTGCCAGGGATGAGGACGAAGGTGAGCGCTTCGCGCTTGGAGGCATCGGGAGCGGTGTTGATCAGGCAGTAGATGTAATCCGCCCAGTCAGCGCCAGTGCACCAGCGTTTCGAGCCATTGATGACGAGGTGGTCGCCTTCGACGCGGCCGCGCGTCTTCACGCTGGAGAGATCGCCGCCGACATCGGGCTCTGAGAGACCGTAGGCGAAGAGGAGGTCTCCGCGCGCGAGACGCGGGAGGAGCGCGGCTTTCTGGTCTGGGGAGCCGTTTTCCGAGATGTTCATGCCACCGTAGAAGGCGCAGTGGATGAAGGGGCCGGCGAGGAAGGGACCGGCGCGGGCCAGTTCCTCGATCACGGCGACGGCAGCGACGATGTCCTGCCCTGCCCCGCCGTTTTCTTCGGCGATGGTGAGGCCGCAGAAGCCCATGTCGGCGAGCTGGCGGAAGAGATCGCGCGGCCAGTCATGCGCTTTATCCAGCGCGCGGCGTTTGTCGCGGGGGAGTTTTTCCGTGACGAAGCGGCGGAGCTGGCGGCGGATTTCGATGACGTGGCCGGGCTCGGGGAGCGTGTTCTCGATCATCAGTCGCCCGTGAGGTTTGGCGTGCGTTTTTCGACGAAGGCCTTCACGGCTTCGGCGCGGTCTTCCAGCGAGTTGGAGACGAGTTCGTAGGCCATGGCGGCGTCGAGCACCTGAGCCGCCAACGCGCGGAGCGGGATGTTGGCGGAGACCTTGGTCCAGCGCACGGCCCATTTGGGATTGGCGAGGATGCGGGCGGCGATTTCGGCGACTTTTGCATCAAGGGCGTCGTGCGGGACGACGTGGTTGATGAGACCGATGGCGTGGGCGCGTTCGGCTGTCAGCATTTCGCCTGTCATCAGGAATTCCTTGGCGCGGGCGTAGCCGAGGAGTTGCGGCCAGATCAGCGCGCCGCCATCGCCCGCAACGAGGCCGACTTTCACATGCGGATCGCCGATCACGGCCTTGTCGGACGCGATGATGACGTCACACAGGAGCGCGATGGTGGCGCCGAGGCCGGCGGCCGCGCCATTGAGGCGGCAGACCAGCGGCTTTTCCATTTCCAGCAGCGACGTAACGATGCGCTTGGCTTCCGGCGCGATGGCGCGGAAGGTTCTGTGATCCTCGATGTGTTGCTTGAACCATGTCGTGTCGCCGCCGGCACAGAAGGCGCGGCCTGCGCCGGTGAGGACGACGAGGTCGCTGTCGGGGTCATCCTGCGCGTCGAGGAAGATGCGCGAGAGTTCGTGGTGCATGACGCCATCGACGGCGTTCACCGGGTTTGGCGCGGTGAGCGACAGGTGGAGGATGCGGCCGTCGCGGCGGGCCTCGATGCGCTGGTAGCGGGAGAAGTCGGGGGACATGGCAAGGCTCATGCGGGGTCCGCGCCGATCTGGATGATGCGGCGACCGAAGGCGTTTTCGGTGAAGAGGTCGATGAAGGCCTGGGGCACGGCTTCGAGGCCGGAATAGCGATGCTCGCGGACTTTTATCTCGCCGCGTTCGATCATGCCGCCGAGCTCTTCCTGCGCGGCGGGGAAGCCCTTGAGGTCGTCGAAGACGACGAGGCCTTCCATGCGGAGGCGGCTGGCGATGAAGTAGCGGGTGTTGGTGATGCCGGGGACGACTGCGCCGGCGTTGTAGTCCGCGAGCTGGCCCGAGATGACGATGCGGCCGCCGGGGCGGAGCAGCGGGATCACGGTATCGACCATGGCGTTGCCGACATTGTCGAACAGCACGTCGTAGCCTTCGGGGCTGGCGGCTTTCAGGGCGGCGGCAAGATCGGGCTCGCGTTTGT
>JAOATF010000062.1 GCA_030158285.1 Hyphomonadaceae bacterium | reverse complement strand
TGGAATCACAAAGCACCCAGAACCACTCACCTCATTTCCAGCCAGGCTCTGAGGATGAGCGCTACATTGGTGTTTGTACTGACCTCACCAAGCGCTCATGCTGAGCAGGCCGAAAGCCGTCCGTCGAAGCACGAGCGCGGGCTCACCGCGCCTTCAGCCCGCGCTGCTTCATCCGCCACAGCAGGTGATCCACGCGATCCTGCCCGAAGAACGGCTCGCCCTCGAAGACGAACAGCGGGACGCCCCAGTGGCCGGCGGTGTGCTGTCCCGCTTCGTTGGCTTCGATGATGGCGTCCAGCCGCGCGGCATCTTTCTCCGCATCGCGGCCGAGGTCGTTGAGGCCGGCGGTGTTGGCGCAGCCTTCGAGCTGGCCGCCTTCGTTCCAGCCGTCGACATGGCCGGACCACATCAGGAAGCTGGCATTGCGGACGAACGCAAAGCCTGCGCCGCGTTCGGCGGCGAGAGCGCCCATGCGGCTGACGCGCATGATGTGGGGCTGCTCTGCGGCGACGGTGCGGGTTTCGCGGTCCTGCACGATGGGGTCGGGGCGGGGCCAGCGATAGGGGATGTTGTTCATCTCCGCGATGCGCTTGCAGTCCTTCGCGAGATAGGGCGGCCAGAGCGGGTTCACGGTCTGGAAGAAGCCGGGGATGCGCACTGCGATGGGGCGGACGATGCGCATGTTGGCGGCGGCGTCGTATTCGGCCTGCAGCCGCTCGATCAGCGGCATGGCGAGGTAGGAGTAGGGGCTGCGGAAGGAGAAGTGGAAGTCGAAGGTGAGGGTCATGCGGGGAGGCTAGCGCGAGTGGCGCGGCGCGGGGAGTGGCTGGGAAGCACGCCCCCGCCCTTCGAGACGATCGCTTCGCGATCCCTCAGGGTGGGGGCTACGTGAAGATTGTGGGTTGAGGCCTCATCCTGAGGGAGCCCGCAGGGCTCGTCTCGAAGGACGAGGCCGGGCTTCCCGGAGGCCCCCGCAAGACCAAGCCATAACCCTTGCATTCCCCCCCGTTCCGCTGCACTGACGCACCGGTTTCTGCACGTGCGAAGAAGGCCCATGCCCCAGCTTCTGCTTGAGATCATGTCCGAGGAAATTCCGGCCCGCATGCAGGCGAAGGCCGAGGCGGACCTTGTGAAAGCCCTGATGGACGGGCTGACCGCGGCGGGCCTTATTCCTGAGGGAATCAAGGGGTTTTCGGGGCCGCGGCGTCTTGTGGCGGTGGTCGAGGGGCTGCCGGTGAAATCGGCCGATGTGGTCGAGGACGTGATCGGGCCGAAGGAGGGCGCGCCGGAGGCGGCCATCCAGGGCTTCCTGAAGAAAGCCGGGCTGACCGACATCGCCCAGGCGCATGTGCATGACGTGCCCAAGAAGGGGCGGGTCTATGTGGCCCACGTTCGTAAAGCCGGGAAATCGACGGCGGACGTGATCGCCGCGCTGGTTCCGCAGATCATCCGGGGTTTCCACTGGCCGAAATCCATGCGGTGGGGGAATGGCGACCTGCGCTGGGTGCGCCCGATCAGCCGCATCCTCTGCACGTTCGATGGCGAGGTCGTGCCGTTCGAGATCGAAGGCATCAGGTCGGACAACATCACCGAGGGCCATCGCGTGATGGGGCGCGGGCCGTTCAAGGTGCGCCGGTTCGACGACTATGAGGACGTGCTCAAGAACAAGGGCCGCGTGATCCTCGACCGTGAGGAGCGGAAGGAGATCATCCTCACCGACGCCAAGCAGCTGTGTGCGGCGCAGAACCTCGAGCTGGTGGACGATATCGGCCTGCTGGAAGAGGTCGCGGGGCTGGCGGAGCATCCGGTCGTCATCATGGGCGACATGGACAAGTCGTTCCTCGACCTGCCGCCGGAAGTGATCAAGCTGTCGATGCGCACGCACCAGAAGTATTTCGCGGTGCGCGATCCGGCGAAGAAGGATGGCGGGCTGGCCCCGAAATTCATCGTGGTGGCGAACCTTGCTGCGGCGGATGGCGGGAAGAAGATCGCCGAGGGCAATTCGCGCGTTCTGTCGGCGCGCCTGAACGATGCGCGGTTCTTCTGGGACAATGACCGGAAGGTCAAACTCGAGGATCGCTTCGAGAAGCTGGGCAATATCGTGTTCCACGAGAAGCTGGGCACGGTGAAGGACAAGGCCGAGCGCGTGATGGCGCTGGCGAAGGAACTGGCGCCGAAGGTTGGCGCGGACCCGGCGCAGGCCGAGCGTGCGGCGAAGCTGGCGAAATGCGACCTGGTGTCGGACATGGTCGGCGAGTTCGCGGAACTCGAAGGCGTGATGGGCCGCTACTACGCGACGCTGCAGGGCGAACCGCAGGCGGTCGCGGACGCGGTGCGCGATCACTACAAGCCGAAGGGACCGAGCGACGAGGTGCCGAGCAATCCGGTGAGCGTTGCGGTGGCGCTGGCGGACAAGCTGGATACGCTGGTCGGGTTCTGGGCGATTGATGAGAAGCCGACCGGATCGAAGGACCCGTTCGCGCTGCGCCGGGCGGCGCTTGGTGTGATCCGGATCATTCTCGATCACGGGGTGCGCTTTTTCGAAGACGAAGACGAGGACGAGGGGTTCAAAGCGCGCCTCGCCTATCGCATCGAGCCTTTTGTCCTTCGTCGTGCAGAACAAGACGCCAAGTTCCGGGAAAGTCTTCAGGTCTATCGTTCTCCCCCGTCGGAGACCGGCCTTAGGGTGCAGCAGCTTTCCGGTCCCGACAGTGCTCTTCCTCGAGTCCATGCCGAGGAACTCGCCGCTCAGCTCTTTGACTTCCTTGCTGATCGTCTCAAGGTCCAACTCCGTGAGCAGGGCAAGCGTCACGATCTCGTTGAAGCTGCGCTTAGCATGAAGATGTCCGGTTTCCGGGCCGAGGACGACGAACTCGTTCGCATCGTGAAGCGTGTTGAAGCGCTGAGCGAGTTCCTTGCTACCGAAGATGGGAAGAACCTGCTCGCGGGCTACAAGCGTGCGGCCAATATCCTCGCGATCGAGGAGAAGAAGGACGGGAAGTCCTATTCGGGCCAAGGCAAGGCGATGAGCGGCGATCCGGCGGAAGTGGATGCGCTGGTGTCTGCGTTGACCAAGGCGGCGCCGGAGGCTTCGGCTGCACTGGAAAAAGAAGACTTCGCGGGGGCCATGAAGGCGCTGTCGAAGCTGCGCGGGCCGGTGGATGCTTTCTTCGACAAGGTGACGGTGAATGCGGATGTCGCGGACGTTCGCGTGAACCGGCTGATGATCCTCTCGCAGATCCGCGACGCGCTCGGGCGCGTGGCGGATTTCAGCAAGGTGGAGGGGTAGCCTCACAATTGTCATCCCGGCCGCAGCGAAGCGGAGAGCCGGGACCCATCGCGAGGCTGGGACGTACTGACAAATGGGTCCCGGATAGCGCTTCCCGCTTCCGGGATGACAACAGTGGAATACGACGGAAGGCCGACACATGTCCCAACTCGCCACCAAGTGGGTGTATGATTTCGGCGGCGGCGCCTCGGATGGCGATGCGTCGATGAAGAACCTGCTGGGGGGCAAGGG
>JAOATF010000061.1 GCA_030158285.1 Hyphomonadaceae bacterium | reverse complement strand
CAGTTCGATTTCCTTGGCGACGGTGACGCCGTCCTTCGTGGTGCGCGGGGCGCCGAAGGATTTCTCGATCACGACGTTGCGGCCTTTCGGGCCCAACGTCACCTTCACGGCGTTGGCGAGGATGTCGACGCCGCGGAGCATGCGCTCGCGGGCATCGGCGGAGAATTGTACGTGCTTGGCTGCCATGTGGCTTGTTCCTAGCTAGCTGAAATTATGGGGAAGGGTGCGAGGGGCCTGCGGCCCGCTTCGCAACCTTACTTCTTGGTGGCGGGGGTCTTTTCGACGATGCCGAGGATGTCGCTCTCTTTCATGATGATGAGCTCCTCGCCTTCGATCGTCACTTCCGTGCCCGACCATTTGCCGAACAGCACGCGGTCGCCGGCTTTCACGTCCAGCGGGGTGACTTTGCCGTCTTCGGCGCGGACGCCCGAACCGACAGCAACGACTTTACCTTCCTGGGGTTTTTCCTTGGCGGAGTCCGGGATGATGATCCCGCCCTTGGTTTTCTCTTCTTCCTTGACGCGTTTCACGAGAACGCGGTCATGAAGCGGACGAAAGCTCATGATGAGGCCTCTGTTTCTGAGTTCGGGCCGCCCCCTTGGATGGCCCATGAACGATAGCTGCTAGCAGTCTCGCATAGCGAGTGCCAACGATGCGGGGGAGGTATGGGCACTGGTGCGGGGTGTCAAGGAGACCGAGGCCGATAGACCGCTTATTCCGTAGGGAGAACAGCCGGTTTGATCGCCGTCCGCCGCCGCCCCTGCCACAGCCCCCGGAGCAGGGTGTTTGAGGGTTTTTCGAGCAGGTGGAAGCTCAGCAGTGCTGCCAGAAGGGAGACCACAAGGGTCAACGTACCTGCCACCAGCGCCCCAAGCACCGTCGCGCCTAGCAAGGCGATCGACAGCTTCACGCAAAGCCCGATGGCGTAGGGATGTCCGAGGTACAGAGAGTACGATGCGTCTCCTATAGCCCGGAAAGCACGCGAAACCGCGCCGTCTTTGACCGTCATGGCCAGCACGCCGGCCACGATCATGAGGGCCGGCAGGCCTTTCTCAATCTCGCGCGGGAGAGGCACGTTCCAGAAATTCTGCAACAAAAGCAGGGCTGTACCGAGCAGCCAGATTGGCGCCATTCCGCGAATCCGGTCCGGCCAGCGGTTCCAGGCTACGAAGAGCAGGCAGCCCCAGACGAACTCGAGAATGATGCCGTTGGTATAGAATCGGCCAAGCACGCCGAGGTCGCCCGGATAGGCGTAACCGACGGTGGCCATCACCGCCATGACACCCACCACGATCTGCAGCCGCCACCTGGGCGCGACCAGAAGGGCGAGCGTGAACACGGCGTAGAAGAACATCTCGTAGTTCAGGGTCCAGCCAAGGAAGAGGACTGGCGCTACCCGGCCGTCTGTTCGTTCGTAGGGAATGAAGGCCAGCGACTTGCCGAGCTCTTCCCAGCTTGCACCGCCCGAGTTGAGCAGCGAGGGCGCGACGATCCCGATCGCGAAGACCGCCAGCGTCAGGACCCAGTAGAGCGGTACGATCCGCGCCAGGCGTTTCCAGGCGAAATCCCCCGGCGAACGCTGGTCCTCGCGCGCCGTGGTGTAGGTCATGATGAAGCCGGAGATGACGAAGAAGATATCGACCCCGTCAGATCCCATGGTGAACGAGTCCAGCGGGATCAGGCCGAAGTCCATCGCCAGCGACTGCGCGAAATGGAACCCCACCACCGCCAGGGCGGCGATCGCGCGCAGGATCTGCACTGACTGAAGCTGGTCCTTCATGGGCCGCCCGTTCGAGCCGGTAACTACTTGGCGGCGGACGGTTTCCAGCCCAGCGCCTTGGTAAGGGCAGCCTGCAGTGTTTGCGCCATGTACGCTTGGGCGTCCTTGCCCGGATGCCAGTCACAGCCAAACCGGCGCCCGGTGGACGGCGGGTCGAGGTAAACGAAGCTGGTCCGGGTGTCGCCAGCAGCCTGCCGGACGGCGACCGCGCCTTCGATGGCAGCCTTGGCCGCGATCAGCTTCGGCCGCTCAAGCATCCCGCCAATCGTCGCGATGATAGTGGCGCGCGGATAGGCTGCGCGCAGCCGGCCCAGCGTGGCGACATAAGCATCCTTGAACCGGGGCCCGGGGTCGCCCGCGGCAAAATCATTCGTGCCGAGATTAACGATAACCACGTCTGCCATGTAACGACCGGCCCAGACGGCTTCCTCCGAGGGGACAATGCGCTCCATCAGCGTCGCCATGGTCGGCGCATCGCCGTCATAGTTGCGATAAAGCCCATGCCCATCGACGGACAGGAGCTGCATGTCAGCACTGAAGCTCTTGGACAGCAGGGCAGGCCAGGCGAGCCCGGCGTTCTGCGTTTCCTGCGTGAAATGGCACCACTGGTTGTCGCCTTCGATGCCATAGCCCGACGCGATGGAGTCGCCGATGACGAGAATCTGCCGGTCCGGCGACTGTGTCGGGCGGAGGTTTTCGGCGGTCACCGAAGCGAACGTGGTGGGGCCTTCCTGGGCGCCCGTCCGACGCGTGACACGGATAACGTGCTGCCCCTCAAGACCCGAGAACAGTTTGTAGGTGTGCCGGCCTTCCTTGAGCGGGACAGCCTGCACCTTGCCGTCGACCTCGACGTTAAGCCAGTTCTTGCCGGTGTCCTCGATGACGGCGGACAGCCGGGTTCCATCGAAGCGAGCCTCGAAGCCGCTCATCGGCCATTCGATATTGAAGCTGGACGCGTCGATCGTATCGACACGTCCGAGCGGGCGAACAGGCTGGGCGTGAGCGCTCAGCGGCAGCGCGGAAAGGGCAAGCAGGGCAAGGAGTGAGGAGGTTATGGTTTTCATGATTGGGGGCGAGCATCGACCATGCCAACTCGCACGGCGAGCAGGCATTGGCAGTCGGACATTCGCCTTGGACGCGACTAATCCCGCGGTTTGAAGCTTTCCGCGGGGCGTATCGCCTTCCAGCTCAGGATCTTGGCGGCAACCTTGCCGTTCGGCAGACGCCATTCCGCTTCGACATAGCCGGTAGTCTTGCTTCTATTAACCAGTCGCGCCTCGATCTCGATCTCCGGGCCGCTAACCGGCCGGAAGATCTTCACCTGCAGGTCCTGCGTCGTGAACCCCTCGCCCTCTTCAAGCGCGGTGACCATGCACAGCGACACGATGTTGTCGGACAAGCCCGCGATCCAGCCGCCGAACACGCGCCCGCCGCCGATGTCGCGCGAGCCATCGTTGGGCCAGCGGAACAGCACGCGGCCAACTTCGGCTTCCTTGCACCAGAGATCCGGCCGGATCCCCATGTTGCGGTGAGCCGGCGGCAGGTCGCCATCCATCATGGCCTTGATCCGCTCATTCACATGCGGCGGCAGAGTGGAGAAGCCCTGGAAGCTCATTGGCGTATCCGGATGTGCAAAGGAGACTGGTCGCTACCGGAAATCGACGTTATCCGACAAGAGGAAAGCGGCTCGCGGGCGATGCTCGCCGCCGCCCGGAACATGGCGCGAGGGGCCTCAGACATGCGTATCGTACTTTCAGCCAGCGTGGCGATGATCGCTGCTTCCATGCTCGCCGCGGCACCCGGTCAGGCGCAGCAGGGCGGCGAATACATGTGGTGCACCGCTTGGGCGGATAACGGGGCCGAAAAGACGTACTACTATTCCGGGTTCTTTGCGGCTGGCGCCTGGGAAGCCGACCGCAAGGCGCTGGCGTTCAAGTCCGAAGTGGAAGACGCAGAAATCAGCGCGGCGTCTGTCAAAGCCACCTGTATGGCGCCGGCCGCCTACGACAAGACCGTCGCCACGCGCAACGCCGCCATGAAGAGCGCCCCGGGCACGATCCTCAGCTGGGAAGGCTGAGCCAGCTCAGGTCGCCGGTTCGAAGTTCAACGCCACGCCATTGATGCAGTAACGCAGCCCGGTCGGCGGCGGGCCGTCCGGGAAGACGTGGCCCATATGGCTGCCGCAGGTGTCGCAATGGACCTCGGTGCGGATCATGCCATGGCTGCGGTCCACTGTTTCACCGAGCGCGCCCGGGATGGGCGTGGTGAAGCTGGGCCAGCCGGTGCCGCTTTCGAACTTGACGGTGTTGTTGAACAACGCCGTGTCGCAGCCCACGCAGACGAAGACGCCGGGGCGCTTCTCATAGAGCAGCGCGCAGGAGCCGGGGCGTTCCGTGCCGTGCTGACGCATCACCGCATATTGCTCCGGCGTCAGGCGCTGGCGCCATTCGGCGTCGGTACGGACGATGGGATAGGTTTGCGTGTCGGCCATGAAAACCTCCTCGGGGGCTGAGGCTGGTACGCGCGACCAGCGCCAGCGGTTACAGGCCACAATGTGGCGCTTGCCGTCCGCGTCGCCAAGGCCTGTCGTACCTTCCCTGCGGATTGACGGCCTCGCGACAAGGTGGCCAGCTAAAGCTTAGGAGGGGGCCATGGTCCGAGCAGGCGTGTTTGCGGTAGTTGTGCTTGCCAGCCTGCTCACGGCCAGTTGCGAGACCGACTCCGACTACCTCGGCGCCACGGGTGGCCAGATCGAGTACTATTCAGTGATGTGCCACCTGGCCGAATGCGCCGGGCAGAATGGCCCGGACTGGGTTCGGCTGGAGTCTGCGCCGCCGAAAGCCGACATCTATCTGCAACATGCATCCATCCTTGCGCGGTATGGTGACATGGACGCCAAGGACACTTGGTATGCGCGGAAGCCGGGCGAGGTCATGCTGTGCCGGTCAGGCGGCGTTAATGCCTTTTGGCGTTTCCGCGAGAAGGATGGCGAGGTGATTGTCGCCGAGTCCTACGCTTGGGGGTATCTCACAGTGGTCGTAAACCGCTGCTGACTTGCCGGCTGCTGGAGCGCGGTAGGCGCGCCAATGCGCACACCCGGCCGCGCCACGCTGGCCGTTCCTCAAACCGCCGTCACGCCGCCATCAACCACGATGTTCTGGCCCGTCGTCCACGAGCCGGCTTTCGAGGCGAGGAACACGGCCGCGCCCGCGATGTCGTTCGGCTCGCCGAGGCGGCGCAGCGGAGTTTCGTCTTCGCGCTGTTCGCGGGTGTCCTGGTCTTCCCACAGCGCCTTGGCGAAGTCGGTCTTCACGAGGCCCGGCGAGATGCAGTTCACGCGGATGTTGTGCGGGCCGAGTTCCGCCGCGAGGTTGCGCGCCAGCTGAACGTCGGCGGCTTTCGAGATGCAATAGGCGCCGATCACGGTCGACGCGCGCAGGCCGCCGATCGACGAGATGATGATGATTGCGCCGTCTTTCCGCTGCTGCATTTGCGGGGCAACGAGGTTCACCAGCGTGTTGTTCGAGATGATGTTGTTGGACAGGATCTTGGCGAACGCCTCATCCGTGATGCCGGACATCGGGCCGTAATAGGGGTTGGAGGCGGCGTTGCAGACGGCGATGTCGATCTTGCCGAACGCGGCGTTGGTTTCGTTGACCAGGCGCTGCAGATCTTCCTTCGACGAGATGTTGGCCGGGCAGGCGATGGCGGTTCCATCGCCATGCTTTGCATTGAGTGCGGCGGCGACTTCCTCGCACGGACCGGGCTTGCGGGAGGAGATCACCACGCGGGCGCCATGGGCGGCAAACTGCTCGGCAATGGCCTTGCCGATCCCCTTGGTCGAGCCCGTGATCAGGGCGGATTTTCCGGTGAGGTCGAACAGGTTGGCGGTCGTGGCAGCCATGGGGTGTTTCCTTCCAGCGGGGGTCACGCCCCGGTTCTCTGACGCAATGATGTTGCGTTCATAGCGCTTGTTCCACGTCAGGCAATCCATGGGCGCGGCGACCGGTCGCTGGCGCTGACTGCATCCGGTGATACCCGGCGGGCCGGTTTCGTGAGACTCTTCCCCTGACGTGGCGGGTCGAGGCTGGGAGCCCCCGAATGATGTCTGCCTATGAAATGGTCGTGCTCGCGATCGCAGGCGCCAATGGCGGCATGCTCTATTGGGGGTTCCGCCGCCGCGAGCGCGTTCTGGCCTGGGTTCGCGCCCGCCGCCGCTAGGCCCCGCCGGAACAATCCCCACCGCGTGACGTTGCACCAGACACAACTGGAGCAGGGCCATGAATGAAGTCTCGATCGTCGGCGCAGTGGTCATCGGCATTCTGGCCGGATGGATCGCCGAGCAGGTAACCGGTCGGGATCACGGCCTCGTCACCAATCTTGTCGTCGGCATTGTTGGCGCGTTCCTTGGCGCAGTTATCGCGAACGCCCTCAACATCGGTTTCGCCGGCTTCTGGGGCAGCCTTATCGTCTCGACGGTTGGCGCGATCGTCCTGCTGGCCATCGTCGGCATGATCCGCGGCCGTCGCGCTTTCTAGGAATTACGGCCCGAACAGGGCTGTTGGTGAAGCGGCTGTTCCTTCGGGAGCAGCCGTTTTACGTTTTCGGCGAGGTGTAGGGGTTGTTTTTCACCCACCGCCACCGCGCCACGATGACGTAGACGAACAGGGCCCAGCTGACGGCCAGAACGCCGAAGCCGGTGGCGAGCGCCCACTGGGGCACGCTGGCATCGAACTTCCACCACATCAGCATGCTTGCCCCCAGCACAATGCCGGCGAAGCCAATGATGCGCTTGTTGCGGTGGAGCCGGCGGACCTTGGTCAGCCACGCAATCCTGTCCGCGTGCTCGCGATCGGCAGATTCCTGCTTGTCCGCTGGTTGCGTCATCTAGCTTACCCGCAAGTATCAACTGGGATCGAACGCTTCGGCTGCGCCGCCCCGCGGGTCAAGCGCGCCAGACGTGCCGCTAAGGCAATCTTGCGGGCCGCGCGCCTGACGTTAACGTCACGCCCAACATCCCACGCCAGCGCAGCGAGGCGACATGTCTGAGGCCGCGAGCACCGAAAAGCCGGATCTGGGGTTTGACCCCGTTGCCCTGAAGACGAAGTACCGGGCCGAGCGCGACAAGCGCCTCCGCAAGGATGGCAACCAGCAGTATGTCGAGATCTCGGGCCAGTACGCGCATTATCTCGAAGACCCCTATGTCGCGCGCGTCGAACGCGCGCCGATGTCCGATCAGGTCGAGGTTGTCGTGATCGGTGGCGGTTTCGGCGGCTTGCTCGCCGGCGCCCGCCTCAAGCAGGCTGGCATCGAGGACGTCCGCATCATCGAGAAGGGCGGCGACTTTGGTGGCACCTGGTACTGGAACCGCTATCCCGGCGCGGCTTGCGACATCGAAAGCTATGTCTACCTGCCGCTGCTCGAAGAGGTCGGCTACATGCCGGTCGAGAAGTACACGCGCGCGCCGGAAATCCTGAAACACAGCCGCGCTATCGGCGAGACGTTCGGTCTCTACAAGGGCGCGATCTTCCAGACAGAAGTCACCAAGGTCGCGTGGGACGAGACGACATCGCGCTGGACCATCTCCACCAATCGCGGCGACAGCCTGAAAGCGCGCTATGTGGTGCTGGCCTCTGGTCCGCTGCATCGTCCCAAGCTGCCGGGAATCCCAGGCGTCGAGACGTTCAAGGGGCATTCCTTCCATACCAGCCGGTGGGACTACGCCTACACCGGCGGTGACTCCACGGGTGGCCTCACGGGGCTGAAGGACAAGGTGGTCGGCATCATCGGCACGGGTGCAACAGCCGTGCAGTGCGTGCCGCATCTCGCCGCCGGCGCCAAGCAACTCTACGTCTTCCAGCGCACGCCGTCCTCGATCGACGTTCGCAACAACAAACCGACGGACCCTGAATGGGTGAAGTCGCTCACACCGGGCTGGCAGAAGCGCCGGATGGACAACTTCAATACGCTGGTCTCAGGTGGGTGGCAGGACGAAGATCTCGTCAATGATGGCTGGACCGACATCATCCGCAACATCCTGATCCTCGCAGGGCAGGGCGCGAAGACGCCGGAAGAGGCGATGCAGCTGGCCCAACTCGCCGACTTCAAGAAGATGGAATCCATCCGCGCCCGCGTGGATTCGATCATCCAGCACCAACCGACCGCCGACGCGCTGAAGCCCTGGTACAATCAGTTCTGCAAACGCCCATGCTTCCACGACGACTACCTCGCCGCCTTCAACCGCCCGAATGTCGAACTCGTCGACACGAACGGCAAGGGCGTCGAGCGCATCAACGAAACGTCGATCTTCGCCAACGGCAAGGAATACAAGGTCGACTGCCTGATCTATGCGACCGGCTTCGAAGTCGGCACCACGTTCAGCCACCGCGCCAACATGGAACTGCACGGCCGCAACGGACTGACACTCACCGAGAAGTGGAAGGACGGCGCTTCAACCCTGCACGGCATGCACGTGAACGGCTTCCCCAACGCCTTCATCATCGGCAACACGCAGTCCGGCTTCACCGCCAACTTCCCCCACATGATCGACGAGCAATCACGCCACCTCGCCTACATCCTGGAGCAGGCGGCGGTGCGCCAGGCAACACTCGTGGAGGCCCAACCGGCGGCCGAAGCGGAGTGGGTCCAAGCAATCCTCAACACCGCCATCCTGCGGCAGGCGTTCTTCGAGGAATGCACCCCGGGCTATTACAATAACGAAGGCCAGCCTTCGCCCGCCGCCGTACGCAACGGCAGCTATGGCGGTGGGCCGATCGCCTTCGTGAAAATCCTCGAAGCCTGGCGGGAAGAGGGCAACCTGAAAGGCCTCGAACTGGCGCGGACCTAGGGCCCGCGCCGGTCGCGCTACTTCGCCCGGTCCGTCAGCGCGTCATACGTCAGCTTCGGCGAGATCGTGCGCACCGGCGGCGTGCCGCCAGTGGGCGTGGAGCCGTTGATGTTCTGGATCATGCCGACAAACACAAGATCATTGGTCGGGTCGATCCAGAACCACGTGCCGAACGCGCCACCCCAATAGAACGTGTTGAGGCCCTGCGGCGTGCCGGCTTTCTGCGGGTCCATGACGACCGCGAAGTCCATGCCGAAGCCGATGCCTTCCTGGCTGGGACCATAGAGGTCTACCTTCGCCGTCGGCGCCAGCACGTTGGTACGCATCAGCTTCACGGTGTCAGCCTTGAGGATGCGCTTGCCATCCAGCTCGCCGCCATTGCCGACCGCCTGCGCAAAGCGCCAGTAGTCTTCCGTCGTCGACATCAGCCCGCCCGAGCCCGCAAGGAAGTTCGGCTTCTCGGACGTCACGCGGTTCTCCGCCGGCCCCTTGATCGCGCCGTTCTCGTAGGAGTGGATCGCCACCACGCGCGCAGCCTTGTCGCCCGGCGCCCAGAAGCCCGTGTCCACCATGCCCAGCGGCTTGAAGATGTGCTCGTCGAAATAGACGTCGAGCGATTGGCCCGACAGCTTCTCGACGATGTAGCCCTGGATGTTGACGCTCGGACCGTAATCCCAGTTCGTGCCCGGCTGCGTCTCGAGCGGCAGCTTGGCCAGCTTGTCGATCATGCCTTGAAGATTGGTCTCGCCCAGATTGGCTTTCTCATAGACCGCGCTTACGCCGAACCCGGCCGAGTGGCTCATCAGCTGCGCCATCGTCATCGGCTTGGCCTGCGGGACCAGCGACCCGCTCGGCCCCTTCACCTGCAGGTTGGCGAACTCGGGGATAAACTTCGACACCGGATCAGACAGCTGCCACTTGCCTTGCTCCCACAGCTGCATCATCGCGACGCCCGTGATCGGCTTGGTCATCGAGGCGATGCGAAAAATCGAGTCCGGCTTCAGCGCGTCGCCCGTCGTCGCGTTCGCGGCGCCATAGGTGTCGAAATGAACGACCTTGCCGTGGCGCGCCACCAGCGTCGTCACGCCGGCCAGCTTCTTCTGGTCCACCAGTCCGCGGAACTCCGCATTCAACGCATCAAGACCGGCATCGGTGAAACCGAGCGATCCCGGCGTCGCCGTCGGCATGCCGAGGTCGCGCGCGATCTGCGAATGGTGCGAGGGCGGCACGAACACGTCCGTGACTGTCTGGCAGCCCGACAGGAAAAGCCCGCCGGCGAGGGCGGATGCGGCAAGCAGCTTCGCGCTGGAGCGGATCATGGTTGTCTCTCCCCTTGGGGCCGGAATCGTTCGGCCTTCTCTGGGGCACAGGTTTCCAACGCGCTGGCCGCGCCGTCAACGCGCCTGCCAGAAGCGTGAAAGCCTAGAGGCCCCAGTCCTTCGCCAAAGCCTGCACCAGCATGTCCCGGCGCGTCTTGACGTCGTCTGGCGTCCAGCGCGTGCGCCCGCGGAGGTCGTTACTCAGCGCAAACGAGGCCGGTTTGCCCGGCACGAAATAGATGTCGAGCTTTTCAAGGAACGGCTTCCGGTCGGCCTTCTGGTTTTCCGCAAGCGTCAGCAGCGTGAAGTTCCCGATGCATTCGGTCAGCTCGTCCCGGTCACGCGTGCGCGACCATTCCTCATACCAGTCGGAGCCCTTGCCCGGCGTGCGCGGCAGGATGTGTTCCACAGTGCAATCCGCAGACGGATCAATGGCGATGCCGCCCTCGACGGCCGCCGAGATGCGCATGAGCAGGGCCTTGCGCTGCTTGAAGTTGGGGAAGCGCCCGCGCAGCCGGTCAAGGATGTCCGTCCGCTCCCGCGCGGTCAGATCCAGCAGCGAGTTCGGTTCAAACAGGCTGGCCGGCTTGTCCATCGCATCGAGCAGGCGGCGATACCGCTTGTGCCGGTACTCGCGGTCCTTCACCGAGTACTGCATCGCATACGCCAGCCGGTCCATCGCGCTGAAGAACCTGTCGGCCATCGCCTCGTCATAGTTGATCTCCGCGAGGAAGCGGATCGCCGGCGCGCGCCAGCTCTCATGATGGATCGAGCGCAGGAAGCAGATGCGCCGCAACGCTTCCTCGCCCAGCTTCAGCCCGTCCGTCTTTCCATTCACGATAGCATCGTAAGCGCTGACGAATTTCGGCAGCCGCGTCTCGAGGAAGCTGGCGATGGCGTCGCTCTGCTGGACGCCAGGGCCCGCCCGTTGCGTGATTCCCGCGATCAGGCCTGAGACCATCTCGCCCAGCGCATCGCGATCATAGATCGCTCGCACCTGCTTCCACAGGTCGCCGAACCCACGATCGCCAAGCCGCGCCGTGTAGTTGCTCCAGGTCCGCGACTCGCCGTCGGATTCCTGCGCGTTGTACTCAGCGCGCGCGAACAGCACGCTCTTGAGGATGTCGTGATCCGACAGCGGCTTGCCGCGATGGTTCAGCGACTGGAAAACCTTGTATGCGATCGCGAACTCGCCGACGCGCACCCGCACCAGAGTCACCTGGTCCAGCAGCCACGTCGCAAATCGCGTCCGCTCCTCCGGCGTCATGTCGGAGAGATGCTCATGCATGATCCCGACAGCCGCATTGAGGCGCGCCTGGCTTTCCGATCCCGGCGCGCGGCCTTGCTCGCGCGCGGCTTCGTCCTGCAGCGTCGCGCCCTTTTCCTGCACGAAGCGCCGGAAGTAGGGCTCGTCATTCGGGTTGAGCGTGATCCGCCATTTCTGGCTCTGCGCCGATTGGAACCGCATGCCGCCGGCTTTGACGTCCGGGCCGATCATGCTCTGCAGCAGGGCTTCCTCGTCCTTGGTGCGCGTCAGGTCGCGCAGCACCGACATCATGATGGTCAATGTCGTCAGCCGCTGCTGGCCGTCCACCACGTCCGATGGCCCGCGATTGCGTGGCCGGATCACCACGATGGCGCCAAGGAAGTAGACCGTGCCGGTCCGGAAGGCTTCCAGCAGGTCCTGGATCAGGACCTCCACCTCTTCGTCTTCCCACGCATAGGCGCGCTGGAAGGGGGGCACGCGAATGTCCGTACCCGGCCCGAAGATCTCGCGAATTCGCTGGACCTCAGCGGCGATGGACATGAACACGCTTCCCGAACTGAACGGGATGTACCTATCCATACATGCCGGTTGGGTCCAATCTCCCCACGCAGCGCAAACAGGATGAGTCATGAGACTGTGTGTTTTCGAAGCCACGGCTGGATCGGGTCCGGGCCTGATCGTTGGGGACGAGGTTGTGGACCTCCGCAGCGCCGCGCCCCACCTCTCGCCCAATCCTGTGGATATCCTCGCCGCTGGACCTGCCGGTATCGAAGCCATTGAACGCGCCGCGAAATCCGGGCGTCGCTTCCCCCTCTCGCAGGTGAAACTCAAGGCCCCTGTCGGCCGTCCGGGCAAGATTCTCGGGATCGGCCTCAACTACCGGGATCACGCAAAGGAAACCGGCCGGGAGCCGCCGACCACCCAGATGTGGTTCAACAAGCAGATCACCTCGCTCCACGGCCCCTTCGATCCCGTCCTGATGCCGGCGGTCTCCACCGCGCTGGACTATGAGGTCGAGCTGGTCGTCCTGATCGGCAAGCGCGGCCGCCACGTTCCGAAAGAACGCGCGCACGAGATCGTCGCCGGCTACATGACCGGGTGCGACTACTCCGTACGCGACTGGCAGCGCGCCACGCCGACCATGATCATGGGCAAGGGTTTTGATACGCACGCACCTGTCGGCCCGTGGATCACCACACCCGACGAAGCCGGCGATACCTCAAACATGGCATTGAAGTGCTGGATCAACGGCGAGCTTCGCCAGAACGGCAACACTGGTGAGATGATCTTCGACGTCGCCAGCCAGATCGAACACCTCACCAAGGCATTCGCGCTCGAGCCCGGCGACCTGATCTTTACCGGCACGCCCGCAGGTGTCGGCGCTGCATTCACGCCACCGAAATTCGTGAAGGTTGGCGACACGGTGCGCGTGGAGGTCGAGCGTCTTGGTGCGATCGAGGCGGTGATCACGCAGGAAACTGCGACCCCGCGGATCGGCTAGGGCGCAGGGCAGGTGAAGCTCCGGCGAGACATCATCCTGTTTGGCGCCGTCGCCATTGCGGCGCTGGTCGGCGGCTGGTGGCTGCTGACCAAACGTCCGGGCGTCGCCATCGACACTTTCGCGAACACCTACCGCCAGCATGAGCAGGCTTCCCGACCGCGCCTGCCACCCGCGGATGCCTTTCGCGCCACGGTTTGCGCGAGTTCTCCCTGCGTTGCCATCGAAGCCGGCGGCCTCAGCTTTATCTTTGGGGCAGGGCGGGGCGCGGCCGAAGGTTTGCGGTCGCTTGGCCTGATGCACGCCAGCATCGACGCCATCCTGCTGCCCGACCTCACCCTGTCGAACACCGAAGGGCTCTCCGCCATCGCCACCGCCAGCGGCGCCCTGAACCGGACCGAGGCGCTGAAGGTTTACGCCCCCAACGGGCTGGTGCCTGTGGTGGACGGTGCAAATCTCATGGCATCCGCAGCGCCATCCGTCCGCCTCATCGCTGGGGCCGAAGGCGAGGACCAAGGCCTCTCCGGCCGCGTGGTTTTCGACTCAGGCGTTGTCGCCGTCCGCAGCTTCGGTGGCCAGGACAGGGGCGCCAGCCGTGTCTATCGGCTCGATTTCGAGGGCAAGTCGATGATTCTGGCCGGCTGCCAGTCGAAAGCCGCCGATGTCATCACCGCCGCGCGCGGCGCCCGCACGACCGGCGGCGTCATGCTGGCCGGCGCGCCCCGCCTCCTGGATGGGAAATCGGCCTGCACAGACCTCGGCTCGGTCCTGTCCGCGGCGCGGCAGGGCGGCCTCGCCACACTCCTGGTTGTGCCCGCCGACCCTAATCCTGACGTTCCGAACGCGATTCCGGCGTGGACGGAGGTGCTGGGCGCGGAAAATGCGGCCTTCGCCCGCCTGGGCCTGCCGGGCGCGACGCTTGACCTGACAGGCCTCGCCACGCCTGCGCCAAAGCCCGAAAACCCCTGAAAATCAGAAACTTGCGCTTAACCCGAAAAGCAGGCGGGGGCTTTGACCCGAGTCAAAACCCCCGCGCTCCCCGGTCGCCCCCGTCACCAGCCCCTTGCTTCCGAAGAAGCCCCCGAGGGCCGGCGCGTTCGATTGTGGCGATCTAGAGGCAAGACTCATGCACATGTCTACTTCAGAAACGCCGCGCTTCAGCCAAGACCTGATTGATGTGGCCCAAAGTCCACAAAGCATCGCTCAGGAACTCGTTTCCGTGCCCCAAGGATAGGCACAATCAAGTGCGGAACCCGCGCCTGTTCACCTCGCGCTCTCCATGGCGTAGGTTTGTGCGGGCGTGATCATGCGCTGCAGCGCCGCTACGTTCGTGACTTGTCATTCCATGCGGATGCCAACACAACGAATGGAGTGGACGCACACGTTCACACCCGAGGGGCTGCTCCGGTTCAGATGCCTGTTGTTGCGCACATAATGCTGGCGCTTGTGTACCTTACCGCGTCCGCTGTCGGCGCGGTTGCGTTGCAAGCGTATGGCATCTTCCCGCCGGTGGTGGCGGGGCTGATCGGCGCTGTCGCGGGCCTGTCGGCCTTGCAGCTTCACACCCTGCTCGCGCGCTCGTCGTCCAACGGCATCGAGGACGAGCTGGTCAAGGTCAAACAGGAGATCCGCAAGCTCACCTCCCGCCTCGCGCAGGCTGAGCAAAGCTCTGTCGATCTCAAGGAATCCTTCGAGCGCGAAGTCACCGCGCGCCGCGAGTCGATCGTGCAGGAAATGCGCGGGCTCGAGGGCATGATCCAGAACCTCTCGAAGAAGTTCGAGACCCGCCTGCAGACGGTGCGCACGGCAAGCACCGATGCGCCCGTGGATGGCGCCTCCATCCTCGACGCGGTTAAGGAAGCGCTCCGCGAAAACCGCGTCGATCTGCACCTGCAGCCGATTGTGAACCTGCCGCAGCGCCGCACCTGCTTCTATGAAGGCTTCACCCGCCTGCGCCGCGCCGACGGCAAGGTGATCATGCCGACGGAATTCCTCGCCGCAGCCGAGCGCGCCAACCTGCTCAGCGTCATCGACAACATGCTGCTGTTCCGCTGCGTGCAGATCGTCCGCCGCCTGTCCGAACGTGATCGCCGTATCGGCGTCTTCTGCAATATCGCCATGTCGTCGCTGGAAGATAACCAGTTCTTCTCCAGCTTCCTCGACTTGATGCGCGAGAACCGCGATCTTGCTCACGCGATGATCTTCGAGATCAGCGTCCGCTCTTTCCGCCAGCGTTCGGATGTCGCCTCGACCAATATGGCGCGCCTACGCGAACTTGGCTTCCGCTTCTCGCTGGACAAGGGCGACGGCCTCAACTTCGACCTGCCGGAGCTGCAAGCCGCCGGCGTCAAATTCCTCAAGATCAATGGCGAACGACTGCTCGAAGAACTCACCCCGGGCGGTGAGCGCCCCATCTCCGCCATCACACGCGACATCTCGCCGGAAGACGTGCCGGCTCTGTTCGTGCGTTACGGCATCGACCTGATTGCCGAGAAGGTCGAGAACGAGAAGTCGGTCATCGAAATCCTCGAATTCGAAATCCCCTACGGTCAGGGCCACGTCTTCGGCGCCCCGCGTCCGATCAAGGGCTCGCTGCAGGATGAGACGGCGCCACCGCCGGACTTCCTCCGCCGTGTCTCGCCCGCCGCGATGTAGCGGTGACCAACGTCGCGCTTCTCACGGGCCTGTCCGCCGTCACGTCTGACTATGACGCCATCCTCTGCGACGTCTGGGGCGTGATCCACAACGGCCGCAGCGCTTTCGCCACCGCCTGCGAAGCCTTGCAGAAATTCCGCGCGCATGGCCCCGTCATCCTCGTGACCAACGCTCCCGTGCCGAAGGATCGCGTCACGCGCCTCTTCCCGCAGCTCGGCGTGCCCATGGACTGCTTCGACGACGTGATCGCTTCGGGCGACGCAACGCGCAACGAGCTGAAGCACTTTGCGCCCGGCCCGGTCTACCGCATCGGTCTCGACCAGGATTTCGGCGTCTATGCCGGCCTGCCGCTCGACTTCTCCGACGATCCGGCGACCGCGAAACTCATCTGCTGCACCAGCCTGCGCGACTATCCCGACGGCGTTCCCGAACCGTACCGCCCAGAGCTGAAACGCCTCGCCGCGCACAACCTCCCGATGATCTGCGCCAACCCGGATATCCAGTTTCGCCAGGGTGACCGCCTCATCTGGTCCGCTGGCGCGCTCGCCGCGATCTACGCGGAAGAGGGCGGCAAGGTGATCTATCCCGGCAAGCCCGATGCGCCGATCTACCGCCTCGCCATGGAGCGCGCCGAAGCCATCGTCGGCCGCGCCATCTCGCCCAAGCGTGTGCTCGCCATCGGCGATGGCCCCATCACCGACGTGCTCGGCGCCAACCGCCAAGGCTTCGACGCCCTGTTCATTGGTGGTGGCATCCACGGCCACAGCATGGGGCAGGGCGATGCGTTCCTTGCATCGGCCGAGAAGGTGCTGGCCAACGACGGCGTGACCGCGCGCTACGCCATGCCGGAGCTTACCTGGTAGCGCCTATTTCGCGATGCGCTCGGCTTCACGCGCGCCGGACAGGATGCCCGCCATCCCGTAATTGCCCTCGTGGCACGCATATTCCCACAACCGCTCACGCGGATGGAATGAATAGCTGATTGTCCACGGCCGTTCGTAAAGCGCCGGATCGACAACCTCCGCGCGATACGCCAGCTCGTCGTCGGCCATGCGTGTGAATCGTTCCGTCACCTTAGCCTCTGGCGATGTCGGCATCGGGCTTTGTGAGGCCTGCTGCGTGTGGACGTTCACCGTCTCCACGACGAACGTGTCGCCCTCCCACCAACCGACGCTGTCCCCGGTCCAGCGCTGCAACACGCGCGGGCCATGCGCCTCTGATGCTTCCCGCGCGCTACCGAAAACCGGCACGATCCGCGTCTCGTCCATCATCTCCACGGAAATCATGACATGGCCGGGCGTCTGCACGATCTCATAGGCATCGTTATAGCCCTGGCTCGT
>JAOATF010000060.1 GCA_030158285.1 Hyphomonadaceae bacterium | reverse complement strand
TTCAGGGGGCAACTATGCGCTGTCCGCCGCACGAGCGCTGTACGAGTACGAAGACAATGCCGAGCTCATCGCCCGCAAGGCGATGCAGATCGCGGCGGAAGTCTGCGTCTACACAAACAGCAATTTCGTCGTGGAGACCCTGAATGTTTGACAGAACGGACATACGCGCCGCCGTAGAGGCGGGCGCGATAAGTGATGAGGGCGCCAAGCGCTTCGAAGCCTTCCTCAAGGCGCGCAACGACCCGGAGCGCATGCTCGATCCGGAGAACCTGCGCTTTCTTTCCAATTTCAACGATGTGTTCCTCACCATCGGCATCGTCGTGCTGATGGTTGGCCTCGGCTTCCTGTCGGCGATCAGCATGATCAACCTGATGGGCCTGCCGGGCACGGATCCGGAGTCGATTGCCGAAGCCGCGGCCTTTGCCGGCAAGATCAAGCTGGTTGTCCTGCTCGCGCCGATCCCCATGATCGTCGCGGCCTGGCTTCTGGCCGAGTATTTCTGCGGCAAACGCAGGCTGCTGCTGCCCTCGATGGCGCTCAGCGGTTTCATCGTGTGGGCCGCGTCGATCTCGGCGCTCGGCCTCGCCACCTTCTTCGTCTCGGATGAGCAGGTGATCGCGGAGGGCTCGCGCGGAGACTTCAATCCGCTCCAGGTCCTGACAGGCATGGGCTATGCCGGCTTCGCTGCGGCGGCGCTTGCAGCCGGCGCGATCTTCTGGCGCTTCCGCCTGCCGTTCTCGCTGTTCCTGCTCGCGGGCTCCATCGCCGGACTGTTCTACACGGCCGTGGTGCAGGCCTCAGGCATCCAGGGCCCCACCCTGATGCTGGGCGGCGCGGTCACGCTGGCCGTCGGCCTTGCCACGCTCGCGTCCGCCATTGGCTTCGACATGAAGGACCCGACACGCTCGACGCGTAATTCGGACCATGCCTTCTGGCTGCACATGGCGGCGGCCCCGCAGATCATCTTCGGTGTGCGCGCGCTGGTGCTGGGATCCGGGTTCGACGAGGCGTCGACCGCCTTTGCGACCGTGATGCTGATCGTGCTGGTCCTGTTCGGCCTGATCTCGCTGGCGATCAATCGCCGTGCGCTGATCGTGTCCGGCCTCGTCACGTTCACGGCCTCCCTCTGGGTGCTGGTGAACAATTCGGGCTGGAGCGGGCTCAACTCGCTGATGCTGACGGCGCTTATCGTGGGCGGCTCGATCGTCCTGCTGGGCGGCGGCTGGCGCACGGTGCGGCGTACGGTGCTGAAAGTGTTCCCGCAGGAAGGAACACTGGGCCGCATCTTCCCGCCGGAACCGGCCTGATCGCTTTTGCTTACCCCTCTCCCCCAACGGGGAGAGGGCGTTGCAAGCCACGGTCATTCTCGGGCTTGTCCCGAGAATCTCGGTTCTGACCACGTCGGAATTCTTTCAGTCCCACACCTGATCCAACCGGGATTCTCGGGACAAGCCCGAGAATGACCGCGCCGTCGTGGCGGGCTTTTGCCGAACAAGCTTCTTGCTGACATCGGCAGCCTTGAGCTAGCGAAACGGCTTACGCCTCCCTAGCTCAGAGCCATCATGTCCGAATTCACCCCGCGCGAAATCGTTTCAGAGCTCGACCGCTTCATTGTCGGCCAGCCCGAGGCCAAGCGCGCCGTAGCCCTCGCCCTGCGCAATCGCTGGCGCCGCAAGCAGCTGCCCGATGCGCTGCGCGAGGAAGTGACGCCGAAGAACATCCTGATGATCGGGCCCACGGGCGTCGGCAAGACCGAAATCTCGCGCCGCCTGGCCAAGCTGGCGAAAGCGCCGTTCCTGAAAGTCGAAGCCACCAAGTTCACCGAGGTCGGCTATGTCGGCCGCGATGTCGAACAGATCGTGCGCGACCTTGTGGAAGTCGCCATCTCCATGGTGCGCGAGCGCCGCCGCAAGGATGTGCTGACCAAGGCAGAGGCCAAGGCCGAGGAACGCGTGCTCGATGCGCTCGTCGGCGCCACCGCGCAGCCGTCCACCCGCGAAAGCTTCCGCACCAAGCTGCGCGCCGGCCAACTCGACGACAAGGAGATCGAGGTCGAGATGGCCGACACGTCCTCGCCTCTTGGTGGTTTCGAGATTCCCGGCCAGCCCGGCGCCTCGGTCGGCATGCTCAATCTCGGCGACCTGCTGAAAGGCATGGGCGGTCGCGCCAAGCGCATCCGCACCACCGTGAAGGAAGCTTACAAGCCGCTCGTCCACGAAGAGTCCGACAAGCTGCTGGACAATGACAGCGTCACGCGCGAGGCGCTGCGCGTGACGGAAGAAGACGGCATCGTCTTCCTCGATGAGATCGACAAGATCGCCTCGCGCTCCGAACGCGCCGGCGCAGACGTGTCGCGCGAAGGCGTGCAGCGCGACCTGCTGCCGCTGATCGAGGGCACGACGGTCTCAACCAAGCATGGCCCGGTGAAGACGGACTACATCCTGTTCATCGCCTCGGGCGCTTTCCATGTCGCCAAGCCGTCGGACCTGTTGCCCGAACTGCAGGGCCGCCTGCCGATCCGCGTCGAGCTGAAGGCGCTGTCGCGCGACGATCTCAAGCGCATCCTGGTCGAGCCGGAAGCCAGCCTCATCACGCAGTACACCGCCCTGATGAAGACCGAAGGCATCGATCTCGGCTTCGACCCCGACGCTATCGACGCCATCGCCGACATCGCCGTGCAGGTGAATGACAGCGTCGAAAACATCGGCGCGCGCCGCCTGCACACCATCCTCGAACGCGTGCTCGACGAGATCAGCTTCACCGCCTCCGACCGCAACGGCGAAACCTTCCGCATCACCGGCGCCTATGTGCGCGAGAAGGTGGCCGCGATGGCGGGCGACCAGAATTTGTCGAAGTATATTTTGTAGGCCGGACGGTTGCCTCGTCCTCCCCTGCGTAGCGTAGCGAAGCGGGGGAGGTGGCCCGAAGGGCCGGAGGGGGCGAGCCGCAAGCAAGCCGTCGCTTGATGGCTACGATCCCCTTTTGGCCTGCCCCCATCCCGGCTTCGCCGTACTTCCCCCGCTTCGCAGGGGAAGACGATCAAGCTCATTCCTTTTGAGAACCTACACCGCCGCCGGCTTGCGGATCGGCATGTGCTTCTTGCCCCAGTCCTTCAGCCCGACCAGCGCCGGGGCGAAGTCGCGGCCCTTGTCCGTAAGCTTGTAGGCGTAGCGGACCGGCTTCTGCGAGTATGCGTTCCTTTCCAGAACGCCATCCTCCACCAGCTGTTTCAACCGGGCGGCCAGCACATGGCGCGTCACGCCCAGGCTCTTCTGGAACTCGTCAAACCTTGATTTTCCGAGGAAACAATCGCGCACGATCAGGATCGTCCAGCGATCGCCGATGACCGACAGCGCCCGCGCGACGGGGCACCAGTCGGTCGCCAGTTCATCCCACCTGCTGGCCTTGGCCTGTCCATTCCGTTCCATTGGAGAACCCTGCACCGATTGCGCCGATAAGCAAAGAGTGTAGGTTCCTTTTCTGAACGGAGGATTGCCGATGCCAGAATCCCGGGCGCCGAAACGCTCAGCCCTCATTGTCGGCGCAGGCGACGCCACCGGCGGGGCCATCGCCCGGCGCTTTGCCCGCGAAGGCTACGCCACCGTCGTCACCCGCCGCGAACTGCCCGCGCTCGATGGCCTGCTGGCGCAGATCCGCGCCGAGGGCGGCGAGGGGCATGGCTTCGGATCGGATGCGCGCGTCGAGGAGGAAGTGACCGCGCTGTTCGAGAAGATCGAGGCGGAGATCGCGCCGCTTGAAGTGGTTGTCTTCAACATCGGCGCTAACGTGCACTTCCCGATCCGCGAGACGACATCGCGCGTCTATCGCAAGGTGTGGGAGATGGCGGCGTTCGCCGGCTTCCTCGCCGGGCGTGAGGCGGCGAAGGTGATGGTCCCGCGTGGAAAAGGCACGATCATCTTCACCGGCGCAACGGCGTCTATCCGCGGCGCATCGGGCTTCTCGGCCTTCTCGGGCGCCAAGTTCGCGCTGCGCTCGCTGGCGCAATCCATGGCGCGCGAGCTGGGGCCGGAGGGCGTGCATGTCGCGCACACCATCATCGATGGCGCGATCGACACCGAATGGATCGCGAAGAATTTCCCGCAGCGTTACGCGCTGAAGGATCAGGGCGGCATTCTCAATCCCGAACACATCGCGGACGCCTACTGGATGCTGCACGCCCAGCCGCGCGATGCGTGGACGCACGAACTCGATCTGCGTCCGTGGATGGAGAAGATGGCCTGAGGCCGGACTGACAACCAGAAACACTGAAACCAAGGGAGGCATGGACGGATGCCGAAGCAGGTCGAGTTCTTCTACGATTTCACGAGCCCCACGGCCTATCTCGCCTGGCGACGCCTGCCCGGCGTGCTGGAGCGGACAGGGGCGAGCGTAAAATACCGCCCCATGTTCCTCGGCGGCGTCATGCAGACCACAGGCAACCGCCCGCCGGGCACGCTGCCGCAGAAGGCCAAGTGGATGGCGGAAGACCTGCAGCGCTGGGCGAAGAAGTACAACACGCCCTACAAGCTCAATCCCCATTTCCCGATGATGACCCTGATGGTCCAGCGCGCGGCGCAGGAATGGGTGAACCGTCCGGACTTCGACAGGTATCTCGCCGCCATCTTCAACGCGGCCTGGCAGGACCAGAAGAACATCGCGGACAAGGCTGTGCTCGCGGAAGTCCTGACGACGGCCGGTTTCTCGCCGGAGGAGTTCTTCGCCGCAACGGAGAACCCCGCCAACAAGGAGAAGCTCAAGGCCACGACGGATGAAGCCGTCGCCCGCGGCGTCTTCGGCGCGCCGACGTTCTTCGTGGCAACGCCCGATGGCGAGGAGATGCATTTCGGCCAGGACCGTCTCGATTTCGTCGAGGACGCCCTCAAGCGGGCCTGAGAGGCGCGCCTAGGCTTCCGCCCGCCGCCATTCAGATGCAGGCTCTCCCGGGTCAAAACGGGGGAGACGCTTCCAATGCTGGGACCAGCTGCAAATCCCGCGCGCACCGGCGTTGCGCTCGATATCGTGCGCATCGCTGTGGCGATCCTGATCTTCATCCACGGCGTCTTTCGCGCCACGGGCGATGGTCATGTCGCCGGTTTCGGGAGCTGGCTTGAGACTCAGGGCTTCCCGCAAGGCTTCTATTGGGCCTGGGCGGTCACGCTCTACGAACTGGTTGCGCCGCTCTTCATTATCGCGCGCCGCTTCGTCTCCATTGCCTGTCTCGGGCATATCGGCATTCTCGGCCTTGGCCTCTGGCTGGTGCACAGGCCGGATGGCTGGTTCGTGGTCGGGGCTGGCCGCAATGGCATGGAGTATTCCGTGCTGCTGATCGTCTGTCTTGCCACCGTCGCGTGGGCGCATCTGCCCCGGCGCAGCACCCTCTGATCCATTGCCTGCCATCTTGCGCGTGCTAGCCTCGCTCCGGGGAGAGCCGGGGCGAATGTCTGACGAAACTCCAGAACCATCCGGCGCCGGCGCATCGCGATTGGGCGGGCTGTCGAAGCGGCTTGTGTCGATCCTTGTCGGCCTCATCATCACGCTGATCGTCGGCGCGGTGGCCGAGCGCGTCACCAGCCCGGAATGGCTCGCCAGCGCCAAAGAGGCGCAGCAGGGCTGGATCGACGCCGTCTCTGCAACCTCGCCGATGGAGGCTGGCGGCCTCTACTGGACCGAGCTGCAATCGGCCTGGTCAGGCGACATCAGCCAGGGCGGCTGGTCCGGCGTCGGCAAGCCGGACGGGCACGGCCTGCAATCGCCCTTCTGGGCCCTCGCGATGACCGGTGCGCGGCTTTGGTATTCAACGGGATTTGTCTCGCTGATCCAGCTGGCGCTCGGCGCGCTGGCGTTCTGCGTGCTGAACCTCTGGCGCTCGAAAGGCGAGACGCTCTTCTTCGGCGACTTCTGGGTGTCGACGATCCTGGCCCCGCCGGCCATCGTGCTGTTGGCGAGCGTGCTCGGCTGGGTGCTGTTCGGCATCATGTTCGGCGCGCTCTTCGCGCTCAGCTGGGTCACCGGCCTTGCCGCCACCGCGGCCGGCGCCACCGGCGTGCTCGGCTTCTGCTGGCTCTGCGTGACGGAGCTCACCAAGAAAGGCGCCGAACACATCGTGACGCCGAAGGGTCTGGGTTAGAAAACGTAGGGTGGATTGAGCCTGGCGAAATCCACCTTTCCAGCAACGCGAGCAGCGGTGGATTTCGCTGCGCTCTATCCACCCTACACTTTAAGTCCTGCCGCCACCGCCAGCTCGCGCAGGTTCACCGCCGGACGCGGCCCGATGTGCGAGATCACTTCCCCCGCACACAGATTGCCCAGCTTCGCGCACTCCTGCAGCGAGAGCCCGTGCGTCACGCCATAAAGCACGCCCGCCGCATACTGGTCGCCCGCGCCGGTCGCATCCACCACGGGCGCCGCCGTCACTGGCGCCACCCACGTGTCCGAGCCGGACACGATCACAGATCCCTTGGACGAGCGCGTGATCGCCGCGATCTGGCTGTCATTGCGGATCTGGCTCACGGCCTTGTCGAAATCGTCGGTCTCATAGATTGCCAGCAGTTCCGCCTCGTTCGCGAACACCAGGTCGCAGTGCGTGCGGATCAGGTGCACGAAGCTCTCGCGATGGCGGTCCACGCAGAACACGTCCGACATGGTGATCGCCACTTTCCGGCCGGACGACTTCGCGACTTCCGAGGCATGCACGAACGCCGTCTTCGCCGCAGGCTTGTCGAACAGATAGCCCTCCAGGTAGAGCCACTCGCCCGCCGCAACCGCGCGCACGTCCACATCGTTGGCGGCAAACTCGGTCGAGGCCCCGAGGAACGTGTTCATCGAGCGCTCGCCATCCGGCGTCACTGCGATCATCGAGCGCGCCGTCGACGTGCCCCCCACCAGTGGCGAGCCGAAGAAGTCCGCGCCGATGGCTTTCATATCCGCCACATAGGCCGAACCGATGGCGTCATTGGCCACCTTGCCCATGAAGGCCGCCTTGCCGCCGAGGCTCATCAGGCCGGCAATCGTGTTGCCCGCCGATCCGCCCGAGGTCTCCACCCGGCTCGGCGGCAGGGCGTTGTAGAGATAATCGCACCGCTCCGGCGTGATCAGGTTGGTCCGCGCCTTGGGGATGTCGTGGTCCACGAGGAAGGCGTCATCGACCTGCGCGATCACATCCATGATGGCGTTGCCCAGGGCCACGACGTCGTACTTCACCGGCATGAGAAAAAATCCCCGCGCCGGAGAGTTTTCCACGGTGGAAAGCCCGGCAGTTGGGACTTAAAGACCGGGCGTCCATCCCGTGCAAGTGAGACGAGGGGAAGCAGACCCGCCATGAAGGAAATCGCCCTTCTGATCGCCGCAAATCTTGCGTCCCAGGCGCCGGACCGGCGCTCCGATGCCCATCTTTTCGATGTCCAGCTCGACATCCTGCGCAAGGGTCTTGCGCCAAACGGCTTTGAGCTCACCCCCGTGCGCTGGGTCGAATCCGGCGTGGACTGGGCCCGTTATGCCGCCGTGATGGTGAATTGCGCCTGGGACTACCAGGACCGGCACGACGATTTCCTCGCCACGCTGGACCGGATCGCCGCCCTCGGCGTGCCCGTTTTCAACGATCCCGCCACCGTCCGCTGGAACATCCGCAAGACCTACCTGCGCGAGATCGAAGGCAAGGGCGTTCCAGTCATCCCCACGCTCTGGCCCGAGGCGCCGATAGCCGACGACCTCACCCACGCGATGGATGTGTTCGGCTCCGACGATGTCATCATCAAGCGCCAGGTCGGCGGCGGCGCCCGCGGCCAGACGCGCTACACCCGCGCGAACCTTCCAGCGCCGGGCTCCATCCTTGATCGCCCGGGCATGATCCAGCCCTTCGTGCCCGCCATCGCCACCGAGGGCGAATACTCCTTCCTCTTCATCGATGGCGATTTCTCCCACGCGCTGGTGAAGCGGCCGAAGTCCGGCGACTACCGCATCCAGGAAGCCTATGGCGGTCGCTCGGAAGCCATCGACCCCACGCCCACGGATCGCGCCGCCGCGCAGCTTGTGTTGGACGTGTTGGAGGCGCCGCCGCTCTACGCCCGCGTCGACATGGTGCGCGCCGCCGACGGCAAGCTCCTCTTGATGGAGCTCGAAGTGCTCGAGCCTTATCTCTTTCCGAAAGACGGCCCGCAGATCGGCGCGATGCTCGGCGCCGCGCTCAAGCGTCGCCTGGGATAAACATACGCGCTGTCGCGCGATTTTCTGCGGCGCCCGCGAACACCGTGTGCGCGTGCGAACGCGTCAAATCACGGCTTGGCGATCTGCAGAAACTGCGCGGTTCCCTTCACCATCCGATTGTCGTTCACGGAAGCGTGCGCTACTTTAGATCCCATACAGAGCCTGAAGGCGTAAACGCCAAATGGCCCCTCCCCAACGAGCACATCTCCCCACGTCGCGGGTCGTTGACCCGCATTTCAGGTGTTGTTTGCGCACGCCGGCACGCGTGCAGTGGAGACGATGCGATGACCTCGGCGAACAGGCGCGACACCAACACCGCGATGCAGGGCGAAGCTCCGGCAGGCCGTGTAAAAGGCGCCTGCATGTTCACGCTCGGCGCCGCGATTGCTCTCGGTGTCGCTGCATTCACCCTGGTGGTGATGATCGCGCCGGATGGCCCGGTGATGAAGACAGCCATGCAAGGCATGCTCGATCACCAGCAAGCCGTTGCCGTCGCCTACCTGAAATAGCTGCTCGCAGCCTAGGCTGTGCCGCCGTCTGAAATTTCCGGCACGCCCACAATGTGGAAGCCCGCATCGACGTGCACCACTTCGCCCGTGATCGACCGGCCGATCGGCGACAGCAGGTAGAGCGCGCAGCCGGCCACGCCCTCCATCGAGGTGTCTTCCTTCAAGAGCGACCAGTCGCGGCCCGTGCTCATCAGGCCCTTGCCGCCGCGAATGCCCGCCAGCGACAGCGTGCGCATCGCCCCCGCCGAAATCGCATTCACGCGAATGCCCTTGGTGCCAAGGTCGCGCGCTGCATAGCGCGTGGAGGCTTCCAGCGCAGCCTTGGCGACGCCCATCACGTTGTAGGACGGCACAGTGCGCTCGGCGCCGAGATACGTCATGCAGATGATCGCGCCGCCATCCGGCATGATCTCCGACGCGCGGCGGGCGCAGTCGATGAACGAGTAGACCGAGATATCCATCGCGCGGCGGAAGCCCTCGCGCGAGGTGTTCGCCACCATCGAGCCCATCAGCTCTTCTTTTCCGGCGAAGGCGATGGAGTGGACGAGGAAATCGATCTTGCCCCACTTCTCTTTGATCTGGCCGAACGCCGCATCCATGCTGGCGTCGTCGGTGACGTCCGCCGAAATCATCGTGTCCATGCCGATGGATTCCACCAGCGGCCGCACCCGGCGCTCCAGGTTCTCGCCCTGATAGGTGAAGGCGATCTCCGCGCCCTGCGCTGCCAGCTGCTGGGCGATGCCCCACGCGATGGAGCTGTCATTCGCCACGCCCATCACGACGCCGCGCTTGCCCTTCATCAGGTCGCCTGTGGGGAAGGACCATTTGGACATGGGAACGCTCCTTGTGCTTCGGTTCGCGGGGTAGGGGGGGATGGCAGGCCAGTCAAGCAGGTGGACGGGTCATGCGGTGCTTGCCTTGTCCACCGGATGATTCAACGATGGGCGACCGGGACCGGGGGGTAGACTTGGAATCTGACGCACGAAAGTCAAAGCCTGTCGTTTGGCTTGCGGGGCTTGGTGCGGTTGTCGCCGCCCTGATCGGTTGGGGTTTTGCAAACCCCACGCTCGACATGTCCCAGTCGTCCTATGCATTGGGAAGCGCCCTGGGCCCGGCAGCATTGCTTGGCACGCTCTTCACGCTGATTTTCGGCAGGTTCTGGCGCAACAAGGGCTGGATTGCTTTCGGCGTGATTGGCGCGGCGATGGTTGGGTCGATCCTGATCACGTCGGAGCGGAATCGCGCCAGCACGAGCGACCTCGTCGATTTTCTACGCGATGACCTGATGAGCGCGGCGAACGCGAATGCGCAGGACCCACTCAAGCCTGTCCCGGACATCGCTCCGCCGCGGATGGCGACAGGCGATCTCGGCGAACTGCAGACCTTCATTACAACGATGTACAATGAGCAGGCCGCTGCCCAGCGCGCCTATCTGGCCGAGATCGATGCGGTCGGCTGGCCCACCGTTCTCGATCCCGACAGAATTCAGAAGGATGCAACGTCCTCCGAAACAGACCAGCTACTTGCCTCCGTGCGGGCATTGGTCACGAAGTATCGAAAACGCGACATGGCCTGGTACGATGGCCTGCGGGCGGGTGCGGACAAGGTCAAACTGCAGTCGGCTGCAGCGCGGGAAGGGTTAAAGAGCGGACTTGAACGTTCAGAGAAGGTGCACAAGCCCGCTCTCGTCGAGATGTGGCGTCTGGAATCTCAAGTCGTCAATCAGATCGAGCAGGCCGTGCGCTTCCTGCATTCCAGGCACGACACCTGGACGCACGAAGATGGCCAGCTGATCTTTGCCACGGATGAGGATGTGACGACCTACAACGGCCTCATGGCGGCAATCGACAAGACCATTGCGGAGCAGGACAAGGTCCGCGACGTCCAGATCAACACCGCCATCGGAAAGCTCGATGAGCTGCAGGGTCAGTTGGATCGTCGTTAGATTCGCTGATCCGCTTTCGCGCAGGATGAAGTCCGGAACGCCCTCACACGTGATTTCATCGGGGATTGCCGCTACGGTTGCGCGCCCTAGGATGGTCAGACGTGGGCGCCACGGATGGGACAAAAGGGATGGGCCGTTGAGCGAACTCACCGATCTGATCGAGGCGGCCAGTGCTGCGCCCGGAAAAGCCGGGCTGCTGAAAGCGGTTATCCGCGCGGCCGACGATGCGGTGGAACCCGAAGATGCCGTGCGCTGGCTCGCCGGGCTCGACCCCGCGCCTTACGATGTCGATGTCCGCCGCTTCGCTGCAGACTTCCTCGAAGACCAGGGCGAGACGCCTGCCGCCTTGCGCTGGCTCGCCGGCGATGAACCAAAGCTCTGCCTCGACCGCGCGCACATCCTGCTCGGCGCCGGTCGCATGGGCGAGGCGGCGGAAGCCTATGTCGCCGCGATCACTGCTGACCCGTCGCTGAAGGATGACGAGCTCGATGCGAAGCTCGCGCCGAAACAGGCGTTCGCCGGCAGCAATGTCGTCAACCTGCGCGGGCCGCGCCCCGCAGCCGTTGGCGGCGAGGATCTCGGCAGCCCCGGCAACCGCCTCGGCCGCGAACCCAAGACGTTTGCCGACGTGGGCGGTCTCGATGACGTGAAGAAAGACATCTCGCGCAAGATCATCCAGCCTTTCAAGAACCCGTCCCTGTTTTCGAAGTTCAAGCGCAAGGCTGGCGGCGGCGTGCTGCTCTACGGTCCCCCGGGCTGCGGCAAGACGATGATCGCGCGTGCGACGGCGGGCGAGGTGGGAGCGGCCTTCTTCTCCGTCGAGATCGCCGAAGTGCTCGACATGTTCATCGGCCAGTCCGAGAAGCGGCTCGCCAGCATTTTCGAGAACGCCCGCGCCGCGAAACCCGCCGTGCTGTTCTTCGACGAGATCGAGGCGCTGGCCGCCCGCCGCCGCTTCGGCCATTCCGACAATGGCGCGAGCATGGTCTCGACTTTCCTCAACGAGATGGACGGCGTGAACGCCACCAATGACGGCATCCTCGTCCTCGCCGCCACCAACACGCCGTGGGCGATCGACAACGCCTTCCGCCGCCCCGGACGTTTCGATCGTGTCATCTTCATCCCGCCGCCAGATCGCGACGCGCGCCTCGCCATCCTGCAGATGGCGATGAAGGACCGTCCGCAGGAAACCGTGAACCTCGAACCGATCGCGCAGGCAACGTCCGGCTTCTCGGGCGCGGATCTTGTCGGCCTGATCGAGGAAGCCTGCGACTTCGCCATCGAGGAAAGCCTCGATTCCGGCGAAGTGGCGCCAATCCGGCAAAAACACCTCAGCGAGGCCACAAAGTCCCGCAAGCCGACCACCCTCGAATGGCTGAGCCAGGCGCGGAACTACGCCAAGTACTCCAACGAGGGCGGCCTCTACGACGACGTTACCGCCTTCCTCGAGAAGCACGGCAAGTAGGCCATGGACGCCTTCGAGCGCGCTGCCAATGAAAGCGCCGTGTTCGCGCTGATGCGCGCCGGCAATTACCAGGGGGCGGAAGCTCGCCTGCGCACGATGCTGGGCCACAACGCCAATGATGCGCGCGCGCTCGCCCTGCTGGCCGACTGTCACCTCAACCGCAAGGACTGGAACGAAGGGCTGAAGATCGCCCGCCACGCCGCCAATGTGGAGCCCGACGATCCGCTGGTCCGCCAGGTGCTGAGCTATGCGCTGCAGGCGGGCGGGCAGGGCAAGAAAGCCAAGCAGGAAGCCCTCGGCCTCGCCGAAGACATCGCCGCGGAAGACCCCGAGGATTCCCACGCGCTCTACAGCCTCGCCGTCGCGCGCTTCAACACGGGCGACCATCTCGGCGCCAAGCTCCTGTTCGAGGATGCCGAACGCTTCGCCGGCTCCGCGCACGAGCTGATCAATGTCGCCCACCTGCGCCTGCGCGAATGGAATTACGCCGCCGCCGCAGACCTTGCCCAGCGCGCCATGTTGCTTGATCCCAACCGCCACGAGATATTCGAAATCCTCGCCGAATGCGCGCTGAAGCGGAAACAACCGGTCGAGGCGTATGAACTCGGCCTCGAGGCGCTGCGCCTGTCGCCGGGCAATCGCTCGGTGATGCGCCTGCTGACGCGCGCCCGCGCCCGCGCGCGTTTCTGGCTGAAGCCGTGCCTGCCGTGCATCGACTGGATCGTGGAGATGGACCGCCGCGGCCTTGTCATCGTTCCCGCCCTGATCGCCGTCATCGCCTTCATCTTCGCCGTGTCGTTGGCCTACGATCTCCGCAAGATCGAGGCTGGCCAGTCCCCGGCCATCATCCTCTCCGTCGCGTCCGGCGGGGTGCTGCTCTACGCCCTGGTCAGCTATGTCAGCGCAATCACCGCGCGCTGGCGCATTCGCCGCGACCTCCGCCGCATCTCGCTGCCGAACTTCTGAGGCAGCCCGCAGCGCCTTGCGACAAACTGGGACGATTTTCCTTTATTCGGTCATGCTCGTGCGACGGGTTGCGGGCACACCACGGTCAAGGGGAGTGATCGAGGGAGACAGTCGTGACCACTGATCGATCCGCTGCACGCGGCGCCGGAAGCATCCTGTTCAATGCCATCACGGGCATTGCGGCGGGCTTTGCCCTGCAAGCCGCTCTTCCGGCCGCAAGCGCCCAGGAATACGAGCTTGTCCCGCCTTCTCAATCTCCGCAGTCCCAGCTGGGCCAGCCGCCGTCAGCCCAGCTCGGCGCCCCCGACATGATCCCCGCCGGGCGTGGCATCTCCATGCGCGCCCAGATCGACGTGCTCTACACGCCCCCCGGCGCAACCGCGCCCATCCTCGTCCAGAAGGCGATCGAGACGCGCTCCTCCGCCATCAACCTCAACAGCCAGTATGTGTTCGACATGCTCAACAACGCCGTTCTCGCCGGCGTCGACCAGGCGCTCGCCGGCGGCGCACAGACCGGCCGCATCAGCGTCGTCGCCGTCTGCTACACCTATGACGCTGCCGCCGTCGGCGATTCCGCCCTCGCGCCCATGGGCGTCTTCATCAACACGACAGACCTCGACGTCCTGCCCAACGGACAGGCCGCCCTGCGCACCAATGTGAAGGTGATCCCGCCGCTGGTGCGCTAGGCCTTCGCCACCACGATCGAGCCGTTCGTGCCGCCGAAGCCGAACGAGTTCGACATCACCATGTTGATCACGGCTTCCCGTGCTTCCTTGATGATGTTGACGCCGTAGGCCAGCGGATCGAGCTTCTCGATGTTGATGGAGGGCGCAACGAAACGCTCCTTCATCATGATCAGCGAGTAGATCAGCTCCTGCACGCCGGCGCCGCCGAGGCAGTGGCCGGTCATCGACTTGGTGGCCGAGATCATCGGCTGGTCGGAGGCCTGCTGCCCGAACACTTCGCGCACGGCTTCCAGCTCTTTCACATCGCCCACCGGCGTCGAGGTGGCGTGCGGGTTGAGATAGTCCGGCGCGCGTCCGGCCTGCTCCATGGCCAGGCGCATCGCCCGCGCCGCGCCTTCGCCCGAGGGCGCAACCATGTCGTAGCCATCCGAGGTCGCGCCATAGCCGGCGACTTCGCCATAGATCGTCGCGCCACGGCGCTTGGCGTGCTCGTACTCTTCGAGAACGACCATGCCCGCGCCGCCCGCGATCACGAAGCCATCGCGATCGGCGTCATAAGCCCGTGATGCACGATGAGGCTCGGCATTGTACTTCGAGGACATGGCCCCAAGCCCATCAAAGAGCGCAGAGAGCGTCCAGTCGAGTTCCTCGCCGCCGCCGGCGAACATCACGTCCTGCTTGCCCCACTGGATCTGCTCGGTCGCAGCGCCCACGCAATGCAGCGAGGTCGTGCAGGCCGACGAGATCGAATAGTTCACGCCGAGAATCTTGAAGAGGGTGGAGAGCGTCGCCGACGCGGTCGACGACATCGCCTTCGGCACCGCGAACGGCCCGATGCGGCGCGGCGACCCTTTTTCGCGCGTCGAGTCAGCTGCCGCCACGATGGCGCGCGTGGACGGACCACCGGTGCCGACGATGAGGCCGGTACGCGGATTGGAGATGATGCTCTCGTCGAGGCCCGCATCCGCGATCGCCTGCGTCATCGACATGTGGCACCAGCCGGCGCCATCGCCCATGAAGCGCATCGCGCGCTTGTCGACATGGTCTTCCGGCATGGCGTTGGGCTTGCCGGCAATCTGGGACTTGAAGCCCTTGTCGGCATACTCCTGCATGAAGGAGATGCCGGACCTGCCTTGCTTGAGGCTTTCCGTGACATCCTTGATCGAGTCGCCGATGGACGAGACGATGCCCATCCCGGTGATCACCACCCTGCGCAGATCGGGGCCGTTGGCCGCCATCGCGATCTCTCTCCCTGTCCTCTCACCGCCCTTGTCCGGCGGCACAACCGTGGCGTGTAAAGTCTACGCGCCAACCTTCATCAGGCCAACCTTCATGTCCTTGGCCGTGTAAATCTTTTCGTCATCCAGGAACACCGTGCCATCGGCGATGCCCATCGTCAGGTGGGACCGGATCGCGCGGCGGATGTCGATCTCGTAGCGCACCAGCTTCTTCTCCGGCGTGACCTGCCCGGTGAACTTGCATTCCCCAACGCCAAGGGCGCGTCCCCGGCCGGGCGAGCCGGACCAGCCGAGCCAGAAACCGACCAGCTGCCACATCGCGTCCAGGCCAAGGCACCCCGGCATCACCGGATCGCCGGGGAAGTGGCACTGGAAGAACCAGAGATCGGGACGGACATCGAGCTCCGCAATGATGTGGCCGCGATTGGCCGAGCCGCCATCCAGCGAAATCTTCGTGATCCGGTCCAGCATCAGCATGGGCGGGATCGGCAGCTGCGCATTGCCCGGCCCGAACAGCTGGCCATGGCCGCTCTTCAGCAGCTCGTCATAGCTGTAAGCGCTCTGGGGCGTGTGGAAGGCATGGGGCGAGGTCGAATCTTGTGTCATGGGCCGCTCCTCGACGGAGAGGCCCGTTAACACGCGGGGGAAGGGGGCTCAAGCAAAGCTTCCGCCAACCTGTCCGGACAAAAATCCTAGTTTTTTCCGGGGGCAGCCGGCAGGGGATCCGCGCCCCACAGGTGCGAACGCTGGACCCAGCCCTTGTGGCCGTCCGCCGTCACCCGGCACCACGCATTGCCGCAGTCCCCAAGGGAAACCACCGCACCGGCGCTGAACTTCGCCACCCGCGCCGCGCCGCCGCTCGGCTCGCGATAGACAACCCCGTTATCCGTGGTGATGGCCATGCGGCGCTCGCCCAGCTGGCTCTTGTTGACCCAGACCTCGTCGCCCATCGGATCGCGGATCATCCGCCATTCCTTGCTTTCGCGGACAACGATCACCGGCAGGCCGGCGCGCGCGTAGTTCCAGCGTACCGGATAGTCCGTGCTCGGCCCGGCCCGGCCGTTGACCTCGTCGAACTTCAGGCTGGCGTAACGCGGCACCGGCTGGCCCGAAAAATCGCTCACCCGCGCTTCCACGCCGCCCGTGGCGAACGCCTTGAAGCTGCCCGGCGTCAGGGCTTCCTGGGCCAGGGCGGGGGTGTTTGCCGCAACTGCGATGCCGATAATCTGGGCAACCAGCGCGAAAACAGCAGGACGGCAGCGGAATTGGCTCACGGCGCGAGGGGCCTTCGTGCTGGAGGTGAGCGGTCATCAGAACCATGTGCGCGTGAAGGCCCGCTTAACCTCGCCCCGGAAATTCGGTGAATCGTGAATTAGCTATCGTTTCGTCCATCGTATCGTGTTGCGAGGTTGGCCCCGCGACCCTGCTTTGATAGACCGCAAGTGACGCGAGGGTGTCCGCACTAAGACGGGACCCCGCGACAAGACCAGAGGAATACGTCCGAAGATGCCGACGTCACGACCCAAACTGAAAGTCATCGTGACGCGCCGGCTGCCCGAGCCGGTCGAAACCCGGATGAGCGAGCTCTTCGATGTGGAGCTCAACACCACCGACACCCCGATGACGATCGAACAGCTGGCCGACGCCGCCACGCGCTGCGACGTTCTCGTGCCCACCATCACCGACCGGATCGACGGCCGCGTCCTCGCCCGCGCCGGTGACCGCATGCGCCTGATCGCCCAGTTCGGCGTCGGCGTGAACAATATCGACGTGCAGGCGTGTGTCTCGCGCGGCATCACCGTCACCAACACGCCGGGCGTGCTGACGGAAGACACCGCCGACATGA
>JAOATF010000059.1 GCA_030158285.1 Hyphomonadaceae bacterium | reverse complement strand
TCTTCTTCCGACTATCGATAGCGCTGAGCAATCAGCGTCGCCAAACCAGCGGGGCCTCCCCGCGTCCCCGGGCCCTCCAAGGGCCCAGAGCTACAGCGAACCTCCATGCCAAACGGCAGTGGAGCTTTCGGTGCATGTATGAGCGCTGCCACACGCCCTTGGCCGCTCGCGCCACGCTGCTACGCTCCCGTCCACGCAAGGAGCTACGCGCATGAAACGATTCCTCGCCCTCGCAGCCCTCGCGGTCAGCCTCACGGGAGCCGCCATGGCGCAGGAACCGACATCCACGCCCACCGGCCCGGTCATCATGCTCCACACCACCATGGGCGACATCCAGGTCACGCTCGACCCCGTCGGCGCACCGAAAACCGCCGCGCAATTCCTCGGCCTCGTGAAGAGTGGCCACTATGATGGCGCAGCGGTCTACCGCATTGAGCGTGGCTTCGTGATCCAGCTCGGCGACCTCGATTCAAAGCTGGAGTATCGCGCGCCAAAACTCCCGCCGATCCCGCTCGAGACCGCAACCAACAAGCACAGCCGCGGCGCGCTCAGCCTCGCGCGCGCTGACGAAACCGACAGCGGCCAGTCCACCATCTTCATCAGCCTCGCTGAGAACTCCGGCCTCGACGCCACACCCGGCGCACCGCCCAACACCACAGGCTACGCCGCATTCGGCCACGTCACGGCGGGCATGGACATCGTCGATGCGATTGCAGGCGTGGAGCTTGCGCCAGAAGCGGACGGCGGTCCGTTCCCGGGCAGGCTGCCGAAGCAGCCGGTGGTCGTGATGAAAGCCGAAGTCAGCGCGACCAGCCCGGACTCCGCTCACTGAACGCGCTTCTCCCGTTCTCGCGTTTGGCGACGCCCGTCTTGGTGCTAATGTGCGCCAGACTCGAAACGCCACCCGCACAAGGAGGCTGCTGCGATGGTCGGCAAATGGTTCTCCAGATCCGGCAAAGGCGACAGCAAGCCAAGCCCGGCCCCGACAGTGCCTGTGCCTCCCGCGGCCGCCAGCAGCGTTTCATCCGGCAACGCGCCGGATTTCTGGTCGAAGCAGGAAACGCCCGCGGCGTTCGACGCCAGCACGATCATCATGCGCGCCGAACCCGCAACGCTTGTGATCGCCCGCGCGCCTTCCAGCCCGTCGCCGGTCGCCAACGAGTTCGACGCCGCAACCTTCGTCATGCGTCCGGGCGCCGGCTTCGAGCAGGCGACGGTGTTCGGCGGGGCGCGAACCGGCAGTCCCATCGCAGCGCCCGACCTTCCCCTGCCGGCAGGGACCGTGCTCAACGAACGATACGAAGTCATCAAGCCCATCGGGCGGGGCGGCTTCTCGTATGTGTACCTCTGCCAGCACCGGCGTAACGGCCGTCTCAACGCGGTAAAGGAGGCCTATGGCCCCGATTGCGGACGGATAGGAACGCAGGTCGTCACCAACAATCCGGCCGCCATGCGGAACGCCCGGGACGCACTGCTGCGTGAAGTCTCGGCGATCTCCCGGATCAACCATCCCGGCGTCGTCCGGTTCGAAGACGTCTTCGAAGCCAACGGAACACTGTGCTTCGCAATGGACTTTGTCGAAGGAGAGCCGCTGTCAGGCCTGCTCGCGCGCCGCCGCGGCGTTTCGGGCGAAACCTTCCAGACACTTTCGGCATCCCTGCTCGACGCGGTAGAGGCGCTTCACGCCAATGATGTGCTCCATGGCGATATAAAGCCGGGCAACATCATTCTGCGGCCCGACAAATCGGTGGTCCTTATCGATTTCGGTACGGCCGCGCGTCTCACAGACATCCACTACGCCGATCCGATCCTGACGCCGGGCTACTCTCCGCCCGAACGCTACGTGCCCTATGGAGACGTGGGTGCGTGGTCGGATGTCTATTCCTGCGCCGCAACCTTTGCCGCCGCCATGGCTGGCCAGCCCCCGCCTTCGGACGCGAATGCCAACAGCGGCGATCATGCCGCACTTGGCGCGTTCCTGAAGACAGCCGGCGAGCGCTTTCCCGGCCACGAAGCCTGGCTCAGGGGTGCAGAGCTCGGCCTGCGCGGCGAGGTGGGTGATCGCATCGCCACGGTGGGAGATCTTCGCGTGGCCATGGGTATTGCCGCGCGCTCCGTGGATGCGGCCCCCGTTGCAGCGGATGCGAGAAATGACGGCCGGTCCGTCTTCATCTCGTACGCTCACAGCGATGCGGACATCGTGGAAACGCTGGTGCGTGCGATCCAGCGGCGGGGCGCCGGCGTCTGGATTGACCGGCAGGGCATTAAGCCGGGCTCGCGTGCGTGGGGCGTCGAGATACTCAACGGCATGCGAAGCGCCCAGATCGTCCTGCTGTTCAGTTCGGCGCGCTCGATGGCGTCCGATAACGTCAAGGATGAGGTCTATCTCGCCAAGGAGCTGCGCAAGCCAATCGTTGTGGCCCGTCTGGATCAAGCCCCGTTCAGCGACGACATCCTGATGTTCCTCACACGCACGCAGCACATTCCGGTGCCGGGCATGGACCCGCCAACATTCGCGGCGGCAATCATCGATGCGCTGAGCAGGGAAACAGCCCCGCCGCAGTGAGCGCCCGCCACAAGTCTTAATGCGTTGTTTACGAAAAACTTCCGACGCAAATCTTGCGTGAGAACAAAAAGGGAATATACATAGGAACAGAACGGAGCAAGAACATGAATACGGCGATCCTCCCCCTCTACAACGGTGCAGTGACCTTCTGCGGCGCCACCGGCCAGAGTTACGCGTTCGAACGTTTCAACGTTGAGCACGACTGGGCGAAAATCCCCGGCGTCGTCCTCTTCGCCTCGCAAGAGGGTCCCACCTGGCGCGTCATTCGCGTCTCCGACCAGGGCGGAACGGAGGGCGATGTCGCCACCTTCTGGCGCTGGCGTGAAGCCCGCCGCTACGGCGCGACAGCGATCTTCATCCGCCGGAATGCCGATGTGAAATCCCGCCGCGCGGAAGCCAGCAATCTGGCCCAGGGCCTCGATCCGGTCTTCGCGGCCGGCAGTGAACTCGCCCACGAGCCTGAACTGCTCGCGGCGTAACAGAACCTCGTCGTCCGGCGCACGCATGGGTGCGAGTCTCCGCGCACCCAGCCTGCTTCAGGTAGCTGGCCGGAACATGAGACGGGAAGCGGGCCCGCGGATCATTCCGCGGGCCCGATCCATTTCAGCGGCCAGAGTCCGTAGGTAGGCAGGGCAGGTTACTGCCCGACGCCGCCACCCTGCTGCTGCAGCGCCTTCTGGCTCGCCGCCGTCTTCGCCAGCCGCGCCAGCTGCACGAACTCCGCGCGATACCCGAACGCGTCCGCGCCCTTCGCGCCATTGCCCAGCTCGATCACCTTGTCCCAGCCAAACCCGTTGCCGATGAAGGGATCGCCGCGCATCAGCGAGCCATAGCCCGCCACCGCCGTCGCGAACCGCGTCGCTTCCGGCGCCCGCGCGAGATCGGCCAGCACATCGGTCTTCGTCACCGGCCGCGTGATCAGCTTCGACGTATCCTGCCCCGGCAGCTTGTAACGTACCTTCAGGAACGCCAGTTCATCCGTCGCGCCCTGCGGCGCAGGCGCCGGCGTCTGGTAGCGGCTCGGATCGACCAGCGTGGCTTTCGAGCCGACCGGCGTGATCTCGTAGATCGCCGTCACCGAAGCGCCCGCGCCGATCTCGCCGGCGTCGACCTTGTCGTTATTGAAATCCTCCTTGTTGAGGATGCGCGTCTCGTAGCCGATCAGGCGATACTCGGCGACTTTCGCCGGGTTGAACTCCACCTGGATCTTCACGTCGTTGGCGATGGAGAACATCGATCCCGAAAGATCGTCGTTCAGCACCTTGCGACCTTCGTTCAGCGTATCGATGTAAGCCGCCATGCCGTTGCCGGACTGCGCCAGCTTCTGCATCAGCAGGTCGTTATAATTCCCACCGCCAAAGCCGAGGATCGAAAGATAGACGCCGCTCTCGCGCTCGCGGCTCACGAAATCTTCCAGCTGTTCCGGATTGCTGATGCCGACATTGAAGTCGCCGTCAGACAGCAGGATCACCCGGTTGACGCTGTTCTTGGAGAAGTTCTGCTTGGCCAGCGTGTAAGCCAGCCGCAGCCCTTCGCCGCCCGCCGTCGAGCCGCCGGCGGAGAGCCGGTCCAGCGCCAGCATGATCTTCGCCTTGTCCGACCCCGCCGTCGGCTCCAGCACGGCGCCCGCAGCGCCCGCATAGACCGCGATCGACACACGATCCTTCTCGGTCAGCTCATTGATCAGCAGCTTCAGCGACTGGATCGCCAGCGGCAGCTTGTCCGGCGACGACATCGAACCCGACACGTCGATCAGCAGGGTAAGGTTGAGCGGCGGCCGGTTCTCCGCCTTGATGTCATACCCCTGCACAGCCACATGCATCAGCTGCCGCCCCTCGGCCCACGGCGAGGGCACAACCTTCACCGTGGTTTCAAACGGCGTCTCTTTTGATTTCGGGAGGGCGTATTCGTAATCGAAGTAGTTGATCATCTCCTCGATCCGCACCGCATCCTTCGGCGGCAGGTAGCCCTGGTTGAGCATGCGGCGGATGTTGGAATAGCTGGCCGTGTCGACATCGATCGAGAAGGTGGACACAGGCTCCTGCGCCACCACCTTCACGCCGTTGATCTTCACGTTCTCATAGGTCTCGCGGTCAATGTCGCCCGGCTGCGGCTGGATGTAATAACCACCGGCGACCGTGGGCGAAGGCGGCGCCATCATCTTCGGCGCGGCAAGCCCGACAGGCGGCGGAGCTGGCGGGGGCGGGCCGACTTCGCCCGTGATGGTCGTCACGCCAACAGGCGCGTCTTGCGCCAGACCGCGGTCTATGCGGGAGCCGGTAACGACGATTCCGTCCTTGCCGTTCACCGTCGGCTCTGTGACGACGACGTTGCTCTCGTTGGACGCCACCTGCTGGCGCCCATCGTCCGTGGGCTGCGACTGGCACGCCGCGAGGGCGAGGGCGGATACGGCGGCGAGCTGGATCTTGGAAAAACGAGTCATGCTGAAGTCCCCATGTTCGACTCTCTCACGCCGGCGAGATGGCGCGGGGAATGGGGCCAGTTTACGTCGAATTACAGTCGTAATCTAGTTCATTCTTCCGGCGGTGGCGGGGGCCGCTGGCCGTCCACCCACGCCTTGATGTCGGCTTCCAGCACGGGAAGGGGGCGTGGTCCGGGGCCCAGCAAAGCGGCATGAAACGCCTTCAGATCAAAGCGTTCGCCCAGTTCCTTTTCCGCCGCAATGCGCATCCGCCGGATCGCTTCGCGCCCCAGCATGTACGACGTGGCCAGGCCCGGTCGTATCGCGAACCGATCGACTTCCAGCTCGGCCACCTGCTGCGACAGGCCTGCCGTGCTGGTCATGTAGTCGATGGCTTCCTGCCGGCTCCAGCGCCGGGCATGGACGCCCGTGTCCGCCACCATCCGCGATGCGCGCAGCAGCAGCGACTGCAGGTAACCGATGTGGCCCAGCGGGTCGTCCTTGTAGGCGCCGAGTTCAGCAGCCAGATCCTCCGCATACGTCGCCCAGCCTTCGTTGAAGGCTGGCATCGCGACGAGATAGTTGATCACCGGCTGGTCCGGCCGGTCGCGCGCCAGCTCCACCTGCAGGTGATGCCCCGGCATGCCCTCATGATAGGTCAGCGACGGCAGCGTCCAGATCGGGAAGTCCGCCGTCGATCGCAGCGTGATGTTGTAGACCGCAGGCCGGCCGCCCTGCAGCGGCGCCGGACGGTAATAAGCTTTCGACGCTGTGTCCTGCGCAATGCGCGGTGTCTCGCGCACCACGATCTCGACCGGCTTGTCCACCGCCACGATGCGCGGAACGATGCCGTTGGCCCACTTCATCCGCGTGTCGATCGCCTGCAGCAGGCCCAGCCGCCCCTCGGGCGTTTCGGGAAACTGCAAATCCGGCCGCGTCGCCAGAACCGGCAACCGCGCGCCGACCGATCCCTCGGCCAGCCCAGCCTGCGCCAGCAACGCATCAAGCTGTCCGTTGATCTGGTCAACCAGCTTGCCGCCCAGCTCGTTGATCTGGTCCGGCGTGTAGTTCGTGGTGGAATGCAGCTTCAGCGCGTCAGTGTAGTACGTCTCGCCCTGCGGCAGCCGCCACACCCCCGGCTCGTCCGGCGCCTTGGCCAGCGTCTTCTCGAGCAGGCTGATCAGCGCCGTATACTCGTCCTTGATGTCGCCCCCGACGAGATCCGCAGCCTTGGCCGTCAGCGTCGCGATGTCGGCTTCGGGAATATCCGTCACCTGAGCCAGCGCTTCAGTGAGGTACTGCACCAGCACATGCTCGCGCGGATTGGTCGGCGCCAGCTGCCGCGCCTTGTCGAGCGTCCGCTGCAGGACGGAACGGGGCGGCACGGCGCCCGCTGCAATGTCCACCTCGAACCGGCGGCGCTCGTCGCGCATCGCCTCGTTCATCCCGTCGAGGCGCTTCATCCAGGCGTCGGCCTCGGCCCGCGACCGGATCGGCGCGTGCAGGGTCAGGAACTTGACCAGGTCGGTAAATGCTCCGTCCGCGAACGAAATCACATACGGGCTGGTCCACCCCAGCCCGGTCTGGCCGTAGCCATAACTGTCGGACGCAACCGTCGCTTCCAGCACGGACCGGACGGAATCATAGGATCGCATGCCGGCCGGGCTCAGCCTGGCGCGGTCGATCCGCTCTATCTCGGCCAGATAATTGAGCCGCACCGACCGGCTACGTTCCAGCACGGCCATGGACCGGTCATTCACCAAGGCGCCGTAAGGGCGCCCAAAGGCCTTGTCCGAAAGGCCCAGCATATCGGCCTCCTCCGGCATGCCCTGGATCTCGCTGGCGCCGAAACGATCGACAACCGCGCCCAGCAATGGGTCCAGATTGGGCTTCTCCCCCGAGCAACCGGCCAGGAGCAGGGCCGCAACGGCCGAAACCGAGGCGCCGAAAGGTCTTCTCCAGGCCGGCAAAAACATATGATTCGCTTTGGTTGAGGCTGTCGAAGTTTTCCGATAAGCACCGGCCTGCATCAAGTCAGGAGCCTGTTAATGAGCACTCCCACCCCCGGTGGACAGCCGGAACTGACCGGTCAGGTCATGTTCTACAAGCGCCCCGAGCCGCTGTCTCTCGAAAGGCACCGGGATCTGGGCGTGAAACAGATCGCGGCCCCGTTCTCCTTCCTGAAAACGGCCCATGCGGTGCCGATCACGGTCAGCGAGTTCGGCGTTGCAGCGACTTGCTTCCCCATCATCTTCGTCGGCCCGGAAAAGACCCCGGTCGCCGTCATGGGCGTCCGCCAGAACGAGAACGAGTACGTCGACAATGCCGGCCAGCCGGATCCCGACGCCTACCTGCCGGCATTCGCTCGCCGCTACCCGTTCGTGTTCGCCGCCGACCCGAAGAGCGACCGGCTGCTGCTCTGCGTCGACACGCAGGCTGACATGGTCTCGAACGCGCCGGACGTGAAATTCTTCGACGGCGAAGAAGCCTCGAAATTCACGCAGGACGCCATCGAGTTCTGCAAGGAATTCGAGCGCCAGCGCCGCGCCACGGTCGAGTTCGTGGAAATGATCGAGAAAGCCTCGCTGTTCGAGCAGAAGTCCGTCGCCTTCACGCCGCGCGACGCTTCGGGCAACCCGGGCGCCACGCAGAAGATCGCCGACTACTGGGCGATTTCCGAAGACGGCCTCAACGCCCTCCCGGACAACAAATTCCAGGAAATCCGCAACACGGGCGCCCTCGCGGCGGTCTATGCCCACATGGTGTCGCTGATGAACTGGCAGCGCGTCATCCAGCGCACGCTGCGCCGTCTGGCCGCCCAGCCGGGCGCCTGATCTCGCCTGACAGGCGGTTGAAATAGACAGGTCCATCCCTCACGTTCAGGCGAGGGGGATGGACCTGTTGCATTTCAGGCCCCTACTTCAGCCCCATGCCTTCCGGTTCCACGCGTGCCGGGCGGTATCGACCCACCTGACATGAGGTCTTTCGTGCGCCTCGCCTCGATCATGCTCCTGCGCAGCCTCGTCGCGCTGTTCGCCCTTCTGGCGATTGCGCTGCCTGCGTCTGCGCAGTCCTCCGCCAGGAGCGCGCACGCCGAGGGCATTCTTCTGCTCGAGCGCTCGACCGCCATGCCGGACGACAGCTTCCTCGGCGCCTTGCAGCTGAAGCTGGCAGATGGCTGGCACGTCTACTGGAAGAACGCCGGAGACAGCGGCCTCCCGCCCAGCGCGACGTGGGCCTCGTCGCCACAAGTGACCGCAGGTGAATTCCGTTTCCCGACGCCGCACGCCATCCCGCTCGCGACCTTGATGAACTACGGCTACGAGCACGAAGTGGTCCTGCCGTTCGAGGTGAAGATCGCGCCTGACGCCAAGCCCGGCGATCAGCTCACCATCGCCGCAAAATTCGACTACCTGATCTGCGCCGATGTCTGCATTCCTGAAGACGTCACGCTCTCGGTCACGCTGACCATCGCCGCGACGCCGACCATCGATGATGCGGGAAGCGCCATCATTGCCAAGACACTGCCGACAATCCCCGTCGCGCTGACGGGCAACGCCACAGTTGAGCGGGCAGGCGACACCTTCAAGATCGGCGCAATTGACCCGAGCCTCGCGGCCGCCGCCACGTCCGCCAAATGGCTCCGCTTCTTCCCGCTCGGGCCGGAGATCCAGAACGCTGCGCCGCAGGTTGTCCGCGTCGGACCCGATGGCGTCTCGGTCGAAGTGAAGGCGTCAGACTTCGCCAAGCCCGGCGACGTTCCGCTCAACGGCATCATCGGCATGGAGCTGTCGAACGGCGACATGCGCGGCTGGGAACTTCCCGCCACGCCAGCCGCCCTGCCGGCCGGCGTCGCCAACACCGCGTTCCAGGCAGTCGGCGCAACCTCGACGGAAAAAGCCCTCCCGCTTGGCGACCTGCTGCTGACGCTGGCGCTGGCCTTCCTCGGTGGTCTCGTCCTCAACCTGATGCCCTGCGTGCTGCCAGTGCTCACCATCAAGGCGGCAGGCCTCGTCCACACCGCGCATGATCCGAAGAAGTCGCGCGCCGATGGCCTCGCCTATCTCGCGGGGGTGGTGATCTGCTTCGCCGCGATCGGCGCCATCCTCGTCTTCCTGAAGGCCGCTGGCGACACGTCCGCCGGAATGGGCTTCCAGCTGCAATATGCGTGGGTCACGGCGATCTTCGCGCTGGTGATGTTCGCCGTGGGCCTCAACCTGCTCGGCGTCTTCGAGATCGGCACGTCGCTCATGGGCGTTGGCGGCAAGCTCGCTGACCGTGGCGGCGTCTCCGGCGCCTTCTTCACCGGCTTTCTCGCCGCCTTCGTCGGCGCCCCCTGCGTCGGTCCCTTCATGGCCGGCGCCGTTGGCGCGGCGCTTGCCCAGCCGGATCCGCTGGTGGTGATGGCGATCTTCATCATGATCGGCGCCGGCCTCGCCGCGCCCTTCGTGCTGCTCAGCTTCACGCCCGCCTTCGCGAAAGTCCTGCCGAAGCCGGGCAAGTGGATGGAAACCTTCCGGCAGGTGCTGGCATTCCCGATGTTCGTCACCGCCGCGTGGCTGCTCTGGGTGCTGTCTGCCCAGTCAGGCGCGGATGGCGTCATCGTCGTGATCTTTGCCGCGATCGTGCTGTCCTTCGGCATCTGGCTCGCGCGCAAGATTGGAACCCGAGTCCCGGGCAGGGCGCTTGCCGCTGCGGTTATCCTCGCGGGTTTCGCACTTCCGCCAGCCCTCACGCTGCTGCCGAAGGAACAACTGGTCGTTGAGACGACGCCGTGGTCACCCGAACAGGTCTCGCAACTGCGCGCCGAGGGCCGTGTGATCTTCGTCGACTTCACCGCACGCTGGTGCGTCACCTGTCAGGTCAACAAGCAGACCTTCCATGGTTCCGACGTGCAGCGCGCCTTCGCCGACAACAAGGTCGCGTTCCTCGAAGCCGACTGGACCAATAAAGACAGTGTGATCTTCGACGAGCTCAAGCGCCATGGCGCTGGCGGCGTTCCTCTGTATCTTGTCTATCCTGCGGATGGCGGCGAGCCGCGGAAGTTCGAGGGGCTGCTCACCGCGGGACAGATCCAGCAGGCCATACGTGAGGCCGCCGGATCGATCTGAAGCCGGACTTGGGATCTTTGCTTTCGGGAGAAGTGAAATGCCAATCATCCATCGCGAGAAAATCCCTCTCATGATCGGCGTGGCTGCGGCTGCTGCGATCACGGCGGCGGCGCTCGTCGTCTCTGCCGCTAGCGCAGCGCCTCCGGGCAACGCCGCTCCGGCGTTCAAGGAAACGAGCACGACCGGCCAGGACATCTCGCTCGCTGATTTCAAAGGCAAGACCGTGGTCCTCGAATGGACTAACAATGGCTGCCCGTTTGTCCAGAAGCACTACAACTCGAAGAACATGCAGGCGACGCAAGCCGCAGCTACGAAAGACGGCGTGATCTGGCTCTCGGTCATCTCGTCCAAGCCTGGTTCGCAAGGCAACGTCACACCTGAGCAAGCCGACAAGCTGACCACGGATCGCGGCGCCAAACCCACGCACGTCCTGCTCGATCCCGATGGCTCGATGGGCCGCGCCTACGGCGCCAAGACCACGCCGCACATGTACATCATCACGCCAGACGGCAAGATCGCCTACAACGGCGCCATCGACTCGATCCAGTCCAACAAGGTCGAGGATGTTCCGAAGGCGACGAACTACGTCACCACTGCGCTCGCCAGCCTCAAAGCCGGCAAGGCGCCTGATCCGGCGCTTACCGTGCCTTACGGTTGCGACGTCAAATACTGAGCTAGAAGTCCTTCGACGCGGGACATGTGGCCGCCGCCGCTCGTGCAGAGCTGGCGGCAGTTGCGTTTCCGCCCACCGCCGGCGCGATCTCGACAGCATCCTTCAGCATGTACGTCAACCGCGCATACGCCTTCGCCTGATCGCCGCCCGTTGTTGCCTTCGCCGCAGCATCCAGCTGCTTCCCCGTCTCCTCCGCCATGCCCCGGAAGATACAGCGCAGGTCCGTCGGCCCACCGCGCTGGTCGATCTCGACGGACAGCCGGCTGGCCGCGAGGCTGAAGCGCTGCAGGTCGGAGGCAAGAGCAGGGGCAACTGCCGGCGGCTTCGCGCCCGGCCGCACCTTGGCCGCGCTCTCCGCCGCGCTCACTTGCACCAAGAGCCGCTGCGCCTCGGCCTTCACCTGCGCGGCCAACGTATCCGCATACGCGGGCGCGATGGCGGTCAAGGCAAGGAGTGCGGTGGCCAGAATTCGCTTCATGAGGGCAGCGTGCCAGCACCTCGTTAAGGCTTCCCCAAGTCGCATACGGCGATTGTCCGTCATTGTTGCGGGAGCCCTGACCTTAGGCTATCCCGCAGGCCCCATGCTTGAAGGCTTGGGACGGATGGCCATCATGTCCAAAGACGAGCAGCAGCGCCCCGAGGCGCGCAAACCACGCGGATTTCCGGATAGGACGGCGGCTGTCATCGCCGCCGAACGCAGGCTCGTGGACGCCATAAGCACGGTTTACCAGCGCTGGGGCTTCGATGCCCTCGACACCGGCCCGTTCGAATATGTCGACGCCCTCGGCAAGTTCCTGCCCGACACAGACCGTCCCAACAGCGGCGTCTTTGCGCTGCAGGACGATGACGAGCAATGGATCGCCCTCCGCTACGATCATACCGCCCCGCTGGCGCGCTACGTGGCCGAGAATTGGGAGCGTATCCCGAAGCCTTTCCGCCGCTATTCGGCCGGCCCGGTCTGGCGCAATGAGAAGCCGGGCCCGTTCCGCTTCCGCGAATTCATCCAGTGCGACGCTGACTCGGTTGGTGTGGCTGGTCCCGCTGCCGATGCCGAGATGATCGCCATCGCCGCCGAGGCCATGCAGGCTGCCGGCGCCGGGCAGGGCGAATACGTTATCCGCGTTAACTCCCGCCAGATCCTCGACGGGATCATGGAAACCGCCGGCGTGATCGATCCCGCGCAACGCGGCACGGTGCTCCGTGCCCTCGACAAGTTCGATAAGTTCGGTGTCGAAGGCGTCTCGCTCCTGTTGGGTAGGGGGCGCAAGGACGAGTCCGGCGACGTAACTCAAGGCGCAGGCCTCGCCGCCAACCAGATCGATGTTTTGATCGAGTTCATCACCTCGCGTTCCACCACGCGTTCCGAAACTGTGCGTAAACTGGCCAATTCCACCGGCATGACGCGTTCCGGCGCGCAGGGCGTGGCCGAGCTGGCCGAGATCGACGCGATCCTGAGCGCGCTGGGCATTGGCGATGATGCGGCCGCATTCGATCCCTCGATCGTGCGCGGCCTCGAATACTACACCGGCCCCGTCTTCGAGGCCGAATTCCTGCGCGAGTTCCGTGATGCCGATGGCAATCCGATGCGCTTTGGCTCGGTCGGCGGCGGCGGTCGGTACGACGGTCTCGTTGCCCGCTTCCGTGGCGAACCGGCGCCGGCAACCGGCTTCTCCGTCGGCGTCAGCCGCCTTGCCGCCGCCATGGCGGCAACCGGCGAGGAGAAAGTGCAGGGCCCGGTGCTCGTGCTCGTGCTCGACAAGGACCAGCTGGCCGACTACGCGACACTCGCCTCGGACCTGCGCCGCGCCGGCATTCGCGCGGAGATGTATCTCGGTTCCTCCGGCATGAAGCCGCAGATGAAATACGCGGACCGCCGCAACTCCCCGGCCGTCGTCATCGTCGGCGGAAATGAGCGGGAAAAGGGCGTCGTCACCATCAAGGATCTCAATGCCGGCGCCGCAGCCGCCAAGGGCATGACTGACAACGATGCCTGGCGCAGCGAGCGTCCCGGTCAGTTCGAATGCCCGCGCAGCGAGATGGTCGCGCGCATCAAAGCGATCGTGGGTCAGCCGTGATACTTACGCCTGAAGCCGCAGCAGCCCTTGCGCGCATCGCGCGGGTCAGCGGCGTCAAGGCCGAGCCGAAGACCCTGCTGCCCGCCGAAGTGATCCTAGAGCTTTCGGGCGAAGCGGTCCGTTCGCGCCTCTGCACCTTCACAGACGCAAGCGGGCAGGAGCACTGCCTCCGCCCGGACCTCACCACGCCCATCGCCCAGATGGTCGCGACACGTGAAACTCCCGTGGCCCGCTATCACGGCGCAGGCCCTGTCTACCGCCTGCCGCCGCGTGGCTCTGATGATCCCGTGGAACACCTGCAGATCGGCTTCGAATGGTTCGGCAATGCCGGCTCTCCGGCGGAGGACGCTGAGGCTGTCGCCGTCGCGCTCGAGGCGGCGCAGGCCGGCGGCGTAACCAGCGCCAAGGTCCGCTTTGGCGACGTCGCCATCTATCACGCACTGCTCGCCGCCCTGCCGCTGTCGCCGCAATGGCGCGATCGCCTGCGCCGCGCCTTCTCCCGTCGCAAGGGCCCACGCGAACTGCTCGAAGCATCCCTTGGTCAGCCCGACATGGCGGATGCCGCGCGCCGCATCGGCAACCTCAGCGTTGAGGAAGCAACCCGTGCGGTCGAAGCCGAACTCGCCGCGCTTGGCGTAGAACCCGTTGGTCGCTCTGCCGAAGAGATCGCCCTCCGCCTGCGCGAGAAGGCCACTGATCCGGCGCCCGAGTCCGGCGTGTCGTCCGTCATCGCCAGCTATCTCGATCTCGTCATGCCTGGCGCCGATAGCACAGATGGCATCCTGCAATTCGCCCGGGAATCCGGCGTCGAACTCGATGCGGCCCTGGAGGCCTACAACGAGCGCATGGCGCTGATCGCCAAGCTGCGCCCGCCCTTCTGGTCCGACGCCGTGTTCAGCGCCGAGGCTGGTCGCCGTTTCGAATACTATGATGGCTTCGTGTTCGACCTCGCCCGTCTGGGCGCATCCGATCGTCCGATCCTGTCGGGCGGCCGCTATGACGGACTGATCGCCCGCCTCAGCGCGGGGTCAGTCGAAGCCGCAGGCATCGGCGCCGCCATCCGCGCGGATCGCCTCGGCAAGAGGGGCAGGTGATGACGTCGCTCCGGCTTGCCGTCCCCTCCAAAGGCCGCCTCAAGGAACAGGCCGAGGATTTCTTCCGCGCCGCCGGTTTCCCGATCGAACCGATGGGCGGCGCACGCGGCTATCTCGCCCGCATTCCCGCCCTTCCGGCCATTGAGGTGCGGCTACTGTCTGCGTCCGAAATCGCCGCTGGGGTCATCGCGGGCGACATCCACGCCGGCATCAGCGGCGAAGACCTCCTGCGTGAACAGGCCGGCGATCTCGAGCGCGTTGCCCATCTCCTCGCGCCGCTCGGTTTCGGCCGGGCCGACCTCGTGGTCGCCGCGCCCGTCAGCTGGCTGGACGTCGAAACCATGGCCGACGTTGATGACGTCGCCGCGCGCCTCGAAGCGACCACAGGCCGGAAGCTCCGCGTCGCCACCAAATACGTCCGCTCCACACGCCGCTTCTTCACCGAGGAAGGCGTCGGCCATTACCGCATCGTCGAAAGCGCCGGCGCCACCGAAGGCGCCCCTGCGGCCGGAGTCGCGGATCTCGTCGTCGACATCACGACGACGGGGGCGACGTTGAAGGCCAATGGGCTGAAGATCCTGAATGACGGGGTGATCCTGCGGAGTCAGGCGCAGCTGGTGGCATCGCTGGGGGCGGCATGGGGGGCGTCCGCGCTGGAATCGCTCCGTGCCCTGATCGATGCCTTTGAGGCCCGGGACGGTGTCCGGACATCGCGGTTCGCGGATTTTACGGCGGCGTTGAACCATACGGCCGCGTGATCGCGTCGAGAGCACGATTCCATCCGGTATCGCGATTAGCGCTCGGCTCGTGCGCAGGGGCGCCCAAACCGGGCCTTTCGTTTCGTCAGTCTTTGAATACAGGGCATTTTCGCGCGAAGAATTGCCCGCAAACGATAACGCGCCTGTAAGATGACGCTTGACTCACTAGGGCCTTCGCGAGACTGTCATCTCGAACTGCTTCGGCGGTTTGGCGTTTCGGGGAGGAAACGCTCGTATCAGACCCTTCTAGTGGCGGCGCGTTCATCGCGCCGCCCTTTTTCTTTCCGGTCTGTCGTTCCGGAGCAGAGCTTTTTGCCTGCAGGACTGCGCTGGACCCGTTGTTCCAAATCCAACCTGTCTGGTCGATGAACAGATCCACGCCGTTGGATGGAATCGGCAGGGGCGCCGTGAGATTCGCCATTTCGGGGAAGCGCCGGTCAGAAAGAAGTCGGGGCGGCCCGTTTCCGGACCGCCCCGCCAATCGGCATTCTGAAGTTCTGTAGTCCTGGCTCGCCCGGGGTCAGGATGGGCCACCAATCGAACTTCTCGAAAAACAATAAATGCATATCGTCTTTCGAGCAATACCCTGAGATTGGCTTCACGACTGAATATGCAGGCTTCTGCATGTTGGGATAGGATTTCGCCAAACACGGGATCAGCGACAAGACCTTCCCGTGCACCCGATATCTGACGCATCAGATTCCGACGAACCTTGCGTGCTTCGACTGACAGTCCTCTGTGACACGCTCATGATCACAGGCTCGTGATCGTGTGGAGACCGCTCAAACGCAAGAAGGGCGGCCCTTTGGAGGCCGCCCTTCCGCATTTCAGTCCGACTGAGTCGGCGTGGACTAGAAGTCCATGCCACCCATGTCCGGCATGCCGCCGCCGCCGCCGTGCGAGTGGCCAGCGTCTTTCTTCGGCGCGTCAGCGATCGCGGCTTCCGTCGTGATCAGCAGGCCGGCCACCGAAGCGGCGTTCTGCAGGGCGACGCGAACCACTTTCGCCGGGTCGATGATGCCCATCTCGACCAGGTCGCCGTACTCTTCCGTCTGCGCGTTGAAGCCGAACGTCTTGTTGGCTTTTTCCGAGCGGATGCGGCCGACGACGAGCGAACCTTCGACGCCCGAGTTTTCCGCGATCTGGCGGATCGGGGCTTCGAGAGCCTTGCGGACGATGTCGATGCCAGCTTGCTGGTCATCGTTGTCGCCAACCGACTTGATCGCGAAAGCAGCGCGGAGGAGGGCGGTGCCGCCGCCGGCAACGATGCCTTCTTCCACGGCAGCGCGCGTGGCGTTCAGGGCGTCGTCAACGCGGTCCTTGCGTTCCTTCACTTCCACTTCCGTGGCGCCGCCGACCTTGATGACGGCAACGCCGCCAGCGAGCTTGGCGAGACGCTCTTGCAGTTTCTCACGGTCGTAGTCCGACGTGGTGTCGTCGATCTGCTTGCGGATCTGCGAGATACGGGCTTCGATCTCTTTCTTCTTGCCGCCGCCGTCGACGATCGTGGTGTTCTCTTTCGAGATCTGCACGCGCTTGGCTTTGCCGAGCATGTCGATGGTGACGTTCTCGAGCTTGATGCCGAGGTCTTCGGAGATCACCGTGCCGCCCGTCAGGATGGCGATGTCTTCCAGCATGGCCTTGCGGCGGTCGCCGAAGCCCGGGGCTTTGACGGCAGCAACCTTGAGGCCGCCGCGCAGCTTGTTGACGACGAGCGTCGCGAGAGCTTCGCCTTCAACGTCTTCCGAGATGATGATCAGCGGGCGGGCGGTCTGCACGACAGCTTCCAGCACCGGGAGCAGCGGCTGGAGCGAGGCCAGCTTCTTCTCGTGGAGCAGGATGAGGGCGTCGTCGAGGACGGCTTCCATCTTGTCGGCGTTGGTCACGAAGTAGGCCGAGAGGTAGCCACGGTCGAACTGCATGCCTTCGACGACTTCGAGTTTCGTCTCGATTTCCTTGGCTTCTTCGACGGTGATGACGCCTTCGTTGCCGACTTTCGCCATGGCTTCAGCGATCATCGCGCCGATTTCGTTCTCGCCGTTCGCCGAGATCGAGCCAACCTGGGCGATCTCTTCGTTCGTCGTGACTTTCTTCGACTGCTTCTTCAGGTTCTCGACGACTTCGAGCACGGCGCGCTCGACGCCACGCTTGAGGTCCATCGGGTTCATGCCGGCGGCAACGCGCTTCAGGCCTTCGCGAACGATGGCCTGGGCGAGAACCGTGGCGGTGGTGGTGCCGTCACCGGCGACGTCGTTGGCCTTCGAGGCCACTTCGCGGATCATCTGGGCGCCCATGTTCTCGAACTTGTCGGCCAGTTCGATTTCCTTGGCGACGGTGACGCCGTCCTTCGTGGTGCGCGGGGCGCCG
>JAOATF010000058.1 GCA_030158285.1 Hyphomonadaceae bacterium | reverse complement strand
GCGTGCTCTACACGATCGGCGTGGTCTTCCACGTCAACAAGAAGCTGCCGTTCAACTCGGCGATCTGGCACGGCTTCGTGGTGGCGGCTGCGTCCTGCCACTTCGCGGCGATCTATCTGGATATCGCAAGCTCCGTGGCGGTCTGAAATTTTCGACCCGCGACAGGATGAAGGCCCGGTGGCTTGCCGCCGGGCCTTTTGTCGTGCGTGCAGGGCGGCTAGGGTCGCCCCATGAATGGAAAAGAAGTCGTTGAACTGGCCCGCCGCACCTATCTGGAAGAGCTGGCACAATTCATTGTGGCGCAGGCTGAGAGCTTCGGCCGGGGCCAGCCGGAAGCGCCGACCCAGCGCCCCCAGAACGAGACGCTGTTCCGGGGCGGCTACCGCGTGGATTTCGTTGGGCACGCTGAGGATGGCACGGGGGTTCCTCTCGACCTGGTCGCGAGCCGGCGCATGCAGCTGGACTCGCCGCGCGAGGGCCTTGCGGGTGGGATGAATGTCCGGATCGAGGCGCTGGCCTGGGACGATGTGGAGATTTCGCACAACGCGCCGGGCGACCTTCTGGGCGCGCTGGGGCCGTGGTTCGAGGCCTGGTATGACCCGAACGAGACGCGCAAGCCGGGCGGGCCGGCGAACGTGATCCACTGGGTGGGCATCGGCGATAACATGCTGCTGGTGGATTTCGGCTCGGCCTCGCCGGGCGCGTTCTGGGCGCTGGTGGAGGTGTTGCGCGAGGCCGGGGCGACCAGCATCACGATCCGCGAGTCGCCCAAGGCGGCCTGAGATTTTCAGCCCGCGACAAGATGAGGCCCGGCGCGCGCTCGCCGGGCCTTTTTCGTTTGGCGCGGGGCGGCTAGGATTGGCCCCATGAATGGAAATGAAGTCGTAGAGTTGGCGCGCCGCACCTATCTGGAGGAGCTGGCGCAGTTCGTGGTGAAGCAGGCCGGGCGGTTCAGGCGCGGGCTGCCGGAGGCCGCGACGATGCGGTCGCAGAACATGGCGCTGTTCGGCGGCCACTACCGGGTCGATTTCATTGGCCAGCCCGATGGTGACAGCGACAAAGTCCTGCCGCTCGACATGGTGCCCGACCGGCGGATGCGGCTGGAGACGCCGCTAGAGGGTGCGTCCGGCGCCATGAAGGTGCGGGTCGAGCAGCTGGTCTGGGACGATGTCGAGATTTCGCACGATGCGCCGGGCGACCTCTCGGCGCCGCTGGGGACGTGGTTCACGCACTGGTACGATCCGGACGAGAAGCGGAAGCCGGTGCAGGCAGGCGGGCCGGTGGATGTGATCCATTCGCTGGGCGTCTATCCGGGCGCGCTGCTGGTGGATTTCGGATCGGCCTCGCCGAGTGCGTTCTGGGCGCTGGTGGCGTTGCTGCGGGATGCGGGCGCGAGCGCGATCACCGTCCGCGAGACGCGCCCGGCGCCGACGGTGTAGGTTCACCCTGGCCTATGTGAATTGTTTGCCACGCGTTGGAGTTGGTGATCCGGGCGCTATCGCCGTTTCCTTCGAATTGCCACCACATGCCTTCGCCAGCTTCGGTTGAATTGCGATAGGTTCTGCACAGCATGATCTCGCTCGTTGGCAGCGAGAACCAGAACTCGTCTGGAAGATCGCCGATGTTTGGGAGGTCATGTGGTGGGTTGGCTTCGGCCAGCCGGCGCAGCGTGGCCGCTGCAGCGGGAGGCGCTTCAAGCTGAAACCAGTCCCGCGAATCGTCTTCGGCGCAGTTTCCACGCGCTATCGCGCGGTCGTGAGCAGCTGTTGCGCATCCTGCGACGATGGTCAGCGGCAGAAGGAGTGCGAGACGAAGCTGCATGTCAGTCCATCGGTGCGCGATCCCGGTTGAGGAGTCGTAGCACGGCTGCCAGCGCCAACCTATTCCATCGACAGGATCACCGACCGGACGGTCGGGTAGATCTCGCGTTCCCACTTCTTGCCGGAGAAGACGCCATAATGGCCGACGCCGGATTGCAGGTGGTGGCTGCGCAGGTGGGGGCGGAGTTTGGGGGTGAGCTCGTGCGCGGCTGACGTCTGGCCGACGGCGCAGATGTCGTCGCGCTCGCCTTCAACCGTGAGGAGCGCCGTGCGCGTGATCTTCGAGCAATCGACGGGCTGGCCGCGATGCTTCAAGCGGCCGAGCGGCAGGCGCATTTCCTGGAACACCCAGGCGACGGTTTCGAGATAGAATTCTTCCGACAGGTCGAGCACGGCGAAGTACTCGTCGTAGAACGTCTTGATCTTCTCGGCCTCGTCCGCCTCGCCCTCGACGAGATGCTTGAAGAGGTTCTTGTGGGCGTCGACATGGCGCTCGGGGTTCATCGACATGAACGCGGCCAGCTGCATGAAGCCCGGATAGACGCGGCGGCCCCAGCCCGGCAGCGGGAAGGGCACGGTGGAAATCAGGTTGTTGCGGAACCACTCGATGGGATTGTCGGTAGCGAGCGTGTTCACCTGCGTCGGATTGATACGGCAATCGATCGGACCGGCCATCAGGGTGAGCGAGCGCGGTTCGCACTTGTGCTTCTGCTCGGCCATCACCGCGGTGGCGACCATGGCCTGCACGCAGGGCTGGCACACGGCGACGATGTGCGCGCCGGGGCCAAGGTGCTCCATGAACTTGATCAGGTAGTCGACATATTCCTCGAAGCCGAAGCGGCCCATGGTGAGGGGCACGTTGCGGGCGTTCTTCCAGTCCGTGATGTAGACGTCATGATCCTGCAGCATCGTCTTCACGGTGTTGCGCAGGAGCGTCGCGAAGTGGCCGGACAGCGGGGCGACGATCACCACTTTCGGCTGGGCGACGTCGATATCCTTCTTGAAGTGCAGGAGGCGGCCGAAGGGCAGGTCGAGCGAGGTCTCTTCCTTGATGAAGGCCTCCTTGCCTTCGACCATCACCGAGGTAATGCCGAAGGGAAGCGACTCGTGCGTCAGCTTGGCGCGTGTCGCCATTTCGAGCGTGGCCATAAGTTGGCGGGCGAACGGGGTTTCTGCCGCTCCGTTCAGGGCCGGTCGCATCTGCAAAGCGGCAAGCGCGGCGGCGCGGAATGGCGCCGAAGCCTGCATCTGTGCTTCGTAGATGTGATACCACATACCTTGGTGCGCTCTATTCTTAGGCAGATGTGCGACCCGTCTGACTTCCTTAACGAAGCCTAGTTTCGCACATACTGCACTGCGACATACGATTGCATAACGAGATTAAGGGCAAGGAAAGTGCCGTCATGGCGGGCGCAAAGCTGACCATATCGAGCAGAAATTACTCCTCCTGGTCGCTCCGGGCCTGGCTTTCCTGCCAGTTGGCGGGCCTGGACGTCGAAGTTGAGAGTGTTTCGCTGGACGACCCGAGCAACCGGGCGGAGCTTCTTTTGCTGTCTCCGACGGTGTTGACGCCGCGTCTGGAGCACAACGGGTCCAGCGTCTGGGACACGTTCGCCATCGCCGAATACCTCGACGAGGAATTTCCCAAGCGCAACATGCTGCCGACGGCGAAGGTGCCGCGGGCGCATGCCCGGTCGATCATCGGGGAGATGCATGGCGGGTTCTATAACCTGCGCTCGGCCCTGCCGATGAACATCCGCGCCCGCTATCCCGGCTTCCGCGTGTTCACCGGGGCCAAGGGCGATATCCGCCGTGTGCTGACCATCTGGAACGAATGCCTCGATGCCTATGGCGGCCCGTTCCTGTTCGGCGACAAGCCGACGCTGGCCGATGTGATGTACGCGCCGGTGTGCTCGCGCTTTGTGACCTACGACGTCGCGATCGACGGCAAGGCGGCGCAATACCGCGACCACATCATGAAGTGGGGCCCGATGCAGCAATGGATCGAGGACGCGCGTGCTGAGCCGGAAGAGATCGAAGAGCTGGACATCGAGTTCTAGCTGCCGTCCGTCCGCCTGCTTCGCAGGCAGCCCCCTCCGTCGCTTCGCGCCACCTCCCCCGCCTTCGGCGAGGGAGGACTTCCCCTCAATGCCAGCGGTATGTGGTCCTGCCCCGCGAAGCGGGGAAGGTGGCATGCGGAGCATGACGGAAGGGGCTGCCCGCGAAGCGGGCGGCGCCGGCGTTGGCTACAACCCCGCACTCGCCAGGTTCGGCATCAGGCCGATCAGCTTCTCGGCGAGGTGCTGGCGCGAGATCGGTTTTGGTGTCCAGTCGGTGAGGCCGGAGGAGAGCAGGCGGCCGAGGAGGTGGCGGTCCTGGTCGCCGATCAGGCCGAGGATGGGCATGTCGGACCATGGCGTCTGGCTGCGGCGGACCCAGCGCACGACATCGGGGCCGGTCAGGATCGGCAGGTCCATGCCGAGCAGGATCAGGTCGAACGAGCGCAGGGTGAGGAGATCGATGGCGGACTGACCGTCCTCGACCTCGATGGCGGAAATTTCCGGATGGGCCAGCAGCACGCGCAGGACGCGGCGATGATAGGCGTCGGATTCAGCGATCAGGATGCGCGCGCAGTCATGGCCGCCCTGCGGCCCATGCTGGGAGACAGCCTGGCGCGGCGCGGCCTGCGTGCGGCGCGGATCGCCGAGCGGGCCGAACGTGTCGAACGGCTCCTGCGCGGCCTCGATCGAGCCTGAAGCCGCATCGTCGTCATAGAGCCAGTCACCCAGCTTTGCCTGTAGCGTACGCATCATATCCCACCGACGTCCCCCGACGTGCCCTGTCCAAGCCGCACTTTCGCGGAGGCGCCCTAAGGTGACATGAGGGGAGGCGGATGAATTGGTGAGTGAGCGCTAACCATGCGCGGCGCCGCAAAACAAAAGGCCCCGCTGCAGGTGCAACGGGGCCTCCTGTCATCGCTGGATTTTCCTACGGGTGGGCGGCTTTCCAGGCGGCGGCCTGTTTACCGAGAATGTCCACGAGATCGCCCATGGCGATGTTGGCGTCGTTGAGGTGCAGGCCCCAGTTGGGATCGGGCTTGCCGGCGGCCATCACGTCGGTCGCCGGATCGTCGATGCGCGCGTCGGCGGGATCGGCGTTGAAGGTGACTTTCAGGTAGGAGTGGTTGCCCTCCTTCACGCACTCGGTGGTTGTGAGGCCCGGCGTCATCACGAAGGGCGTCGAGATCGTCTTGCCTTTCGCCCACGTCTTGTCGCCGGTGGACCAGTAGGCTTTCGGGTTCGTCGCCTTGCCGCCGCCGAGGGCTGCCGGGTTGGTGCAGGCAGCTTCCGTCTCGCCCTGTCCGGCGCCGAACATCGCTTTCTCGGCGGGCGGGATGTTGGAGCGGAAAGACGAGAAGGTGATCACGCAGCCGGTCTGGCTCGCGGTCTTGCAGGTCGAGATGTTCTTGAACGTGCCGCCGACATCCTTGCCCTTCGGCACCTGCAGCGAGAAGCCCATCACGATAGCGGAAACGAGCTTCGCCTGGTCCGCCTTGCCGTCCACCTTCGCAGCAATGAGCCGCATGATCTGGCCCGAGCCCTGGGAGTGGCCGAGGATGACGACGCCACGGCCCTTGTTCTCGTTGGCGAGATAGTACGCCCACGCGTCATCGACATCGTTGTTGGCGTCGGCGGGCGTGCCGCGCGTGGGGACGGCGTTCCCGCCCGACATGCGCGCGCGCAGGGCGCCGAGCGAGAACTGGCGGTACATCGGCGCGAAGATGCGGCACTGGCTGCCGAGACGCGCGAGCTGCGATTTCACCACGTTGAACTCTTCCGGCCCGGGCACGAGATCGGACTGGGTGAAGGCGTCGAGCGAGACGGTGGGATACACGTAGAAGCAGTCGATCGGCGCGTTGGGATTGCCGGTGAATTTCTCCAGCGTGGTGGAGCCGTCGGCTTTCACGATGGTCGCGTCGATATTCACCTCGCACGGATTGCTGGCGAGACCCGGGCGGCAGAGCCAGTTGGCGGGCACGGAATAGTCCGTGCGCGAAGATGTGGCCGCAGCGGTGGGGGCTGGTGCGGGCGCCGCGACTGGCGCGGGGTTCGGCGTCTGTGCGACGAGTGTGGGGGAGATGGTGGGCGCTGTGGGAATCTGCGGCGCCGCGCCGCTATAGCTGGCGGTGAAGGCGCAGCCGGCGGCAGCAATGGCGGCCGCCAGCGCGATGGCGCTCGCGGTAATGATGCGTTTCATTATGTCTCTCTCCCGGGTCGTGTTCTGGCGGCTATTGTTCTGGCGCACGTGTTTTCACGCACTTTGGCGCCTGCCGGGAAAACTTGTCCAGCCGGGGTGGAAATCAACCCGGCGTGACGCCGCCGCATTGCGACGACTGGGTGGTGAGGAAGGCTGCGGCCATCGGATCGTCTTTAGAAACGAGGTAGGCGGAGAAAGTTCGCGTCTCGGTTGCAGCGAACAGTTTCTGCAGCTGTGGGCTCGCATCGCCTTCGAGGAAGACGTCGATGTGGTTGTCGTGGATCGCGCCGCCGCGATCGCCGGCATAGAGATAGCCATCGTGCGTGAACGTTTCGCCGTCCTGCTTGAAGGTGCGGCCGCGCAGCTCGGGCACGTAGACCACGCTCTCCAGCGGGATCACGTCGGGGTCGACCGCGATGGTGCGGAAGGGCACGAGCGGGTGGTTGCGCACGCCGCAGCCAAGCGGGTGGCTGACCTTCATGAAGCGCGCGCGTCGCGTCGCGTTCTTGACGCCATCGGACAGGCTGCCAAGCCACTCGTCGCAATTGGCCTGATCGGGCCCGTTGGCGTCGACATAGACATAGGCCGTCGACTTGCCGCCGGCGCGGACCGAGACAGAGCCCTGCAGCGCGGCGTTGCACCAGTCGCGCGCGGAGAGCGGCGGAGAGATCGCCTCGCCATCGCGGTCGATCAGCGGGAAGGCGCCTTCGGCGGCTTCCGGCGCGGGGCGCATCTGTGGTGTGTGATAGTGCGTGGCCCAGAGCTTGATGCGCTGGCCGAGCGAGGCTTTCTCCGGCGCCTCGAGCGCGAAAGTGAGCGCGCGCATCTCGGGTGTGACGGGACGGGTGACCGGATCGGTCGCGCCGGCGCCACCGCTGATGCCGCTGCTGACGGCGCCGAGAAAGGCTGGCGCAAAGGCGGCGGCGCAGGCGGCGAGTGTAAGAACGACAGCGAAGCTGATCTTGCGCCCGCGTGTCAGGCCGGTGGCGCCAGGGGCGGCAGGGAAGGCGACGTCGCCGAACTCGGCCTTTTCGGTCAGCACGACATCGTCGCGCCCGCTGGGAACGGGCACGGCTTTCAGGCCGAGTATGGAGGACAGGTCCTTCATCACCTGAGCGAAGGGGTCAGAGCGGTTACCGAAACGTTAGCGCCGGTTAGCCGACGCCCCTCAGATGCTGACGGTCTTTTTGCGTTTGCGGCCGGGACGGTCTGAATCCTTGCAGATTTCTTCCGCCGCGTCGTTGAGCGCGATCGCCGCCGGATCCTTCTTGTCGACCACATAGGCATCGAAGGTGCTGCGCGAGTTGGAGCGGACAATATCCGGGAACGGATCAACGCCGGCATCGTCCACGAACATGTCGATATGGTTGCCCTCGATGGCGCCGCCGGTGTCGGAGGCGATCAGGTAGCCGTCATGGGTGTAGAACTCGCCGGCGTTCCAGAACGTCTTGCCGCGCAGCTGGGGCACGTAGAGCACGGTGCCCATCTTGATGCGGTCGCGGTCCACCGCGATCGTGCGGAAGGCCATCAGCGGGATGACGCGCACGTCGCACGCCTGCGGGTGATGGAAGGGGGCAAAGCGCGCGCGGCGCGTCGCTGACTTGATGCGCTCGGAGAGCTCGCCGAAATGGCGGTCGCAGGTGACCTGGTCCGGGCCACCGCTGTCGACATACATGTAGGCCGTCGGCGCATCCTTGCCGTTGTCGACCCAGATGGAACCCTGCATCGCGGCATCGCACCAATCCTTGATGGCGAGCGGCGGCGAGATGGGATTGGACTTGCGATCAAGCAGCGGCTTGGCGGCGACGCTCGTCCAGGACGGGCGCACGGTCGGCATGTGGTAGTAGGTGGCCCAGAGTTTCGATTTGCGCTTGGCGGTCAGCGCGGCGTCGCCCGGCTGGTCCAGCATGAAGTTCAACGCCTGCTGCGTCGGGTGCATCGGCGCGCGGCCCAGCGTGATGTCCACGCTGGTTCCAGCAAACGCATTACGGAGATGGGGGCCGATGAAAATGACGCCAGCCGCGAAGACCAGCAGGAGAGCACAGAGCAGTCTTTTCATTGCAATCCCGGCTGCTGCCCCGCGCCCCGCAGAAGCCCGTGAAACTAGGCGAGATCATGGCAGCTTCAACCCAGAGGTGCAATCGGTCACAGCCGGGAACTGCATCGCGAGATCGCGGGCGCGATCACAAGCGTCTGAATTCGCATGCGAAACGACTGCGCGTCAGCCCGTGATGACGCCTGCGATCGCGGCTTTCGCAGCGAGGGTGGGGCTCATCAGGTGGGTGCGGCCGCCGCGGCCCTGGCGGCCCTCGAAGTTGCGGTTCGAGGTGGAGGCGCAGCGTTCGCCGGGGCTGAGAATATCGGGATTCATGCCGAGGCACATGGAACAGCCGGGCTCGCGCCATTCGAAACCGGCGTCGAGGAACACCTTGTCGAGGCCCTCTTCCTCAGCCTGTGCGCGGATCAGGCCGGAGCCGGGGACGACCATGGCGCGGACGCCGGGGGCGACATGGTTGCCCTTTGCGATGTCGGCGGCGGCGCGCAGGTCCTCGATGCGGGAGTTGGTGCACGAGCCGATGAAGACGCGATCGACTTTGAGGCCTTCGAGCTTCTGGCCCGGGGCGAGGCCCATGTAAGCCAGCGCGCGCTCGGCGGCTTCACGCTTCACGGGGTCGGCGATCTCGGACGGGACGGGTGCGGTTGCGGTGATCGGCGCAGCCTGTTCGGGGCTGGTGCCCCAGGTGATGGTCGGTGCGACGTCTTCGGCAGCGATGTCGATGACGGCATCCCAGTGCGCGCTCTCGTCCGAGAACAGCGTCTGCCAGTGCTGGACGGCGGTTTCCCACTGTCCGCCCTTCGGCGCGGCAGGTCGGCCCTTCGTGTAGGCGAAGGTTTTCTCGTCAGGAGCAACAAGCCCGGCGCGGGCGCCGCCCTCGATCGACAGGTTGCAGAGCGTCATCCGGCCTTCCATCGACATGGAACGGATAGCCGAGCCCATGTATTCGATGACATGGCCAGCGCCGCCATTGGTGCCGATGATGGCGATCAGATGCAGGGCGAGATCCTTGGCGCCGACGCCGGGGCGGAATTCGCCTTCGACGCGGACAGCCATGTTCTTCATCTTGCGGGCGCGCAGGGTTTGCGTTGCCAGCACGTGTTCGACCTCGGACGTGCCGATGCCGTGGGCGAGGGCGCCGAATGCGCCATGCGTTGAGGTGTGGCTGTCGCCGCAGACGATGGTGAAGCCCGGCTGGGTGCGGCCCTGTTCGGGGCCGACCACGTGCACGATCCCGTTGCGGATGTCGCCCATCGGCAGGAACTCGATGCCGTGTTCCTTCACATTGCGGGCGAGGGTTTCCAGCTGTTCGCGGGCTTCGGGGTCTTTCACGCCAGCCATGCCAAGGGCCTGGCCTTCGGTGGGCGTGTTGTGGTCGGCGACTGCAAGCGTGAGATCGGGCCGGCGCACACGGCGGCCATTCACCTTGAGACCGGAGAAGGCCTGGGGTGTCGTGACCTCATGGATGAGGTGGAGATCGATATAGAGAAGGCTCTCGCCCGTCGCCTTGTCGGTCGAGACGAGGTGGGCGTCCCAGATCTTGTCGTAGAGGGTGCGGGCCTTGGTCATGGCGCGCGTTCTAGCGCGGCGGCGGGCCCACATACAACCAGCCCCAGGCCTTGCGGGCCTGGGGCTTATTGTTCCTGCCTTTTCAGGCCAGACCAGTCAGTCAGGATCAGTCAGCGCGGATCTCGACCGGATAGGCCAGCGTCGAGGCGTAGGCCGCGCCGTTGGCCGAGTTGGCGGCCGGCAGCCAGCGCACGTCGATCGTCTCCGGGCAGGTATTGCCCGGGGGCGTGAAGCGGATGCGGTATCCGCCGATCGGCGAGCCGACATCGACAGCCGTCGCGGCGGCGCTGAAGCGCTGCAGAACGCCGTTGACCGGGTACTGTACCTGAACGACGCCGGCGGCCGGGCCGATCGTGCCCACCTGCGCGCCCGTCGGGGAGACGGTCGTGTGGACGTGGCCGCGGACTTCGAAATCCTTGCCGACGCGGCACTGGGCGCGGAAAGCGTTCACTTCCAGGGCGTCCTTGGTGACCAGCAGGTCGGGGAAATAGCCGACCAGATCGAAGATGAAGTAGTGGAACGCCTTTTCCACGACCGTGCCCGTGCCCGTGCTCGAGGCGTAGGGGTTGGTGACGGTGACTTCAACCGGACCGTAATACCCTTCGGCGGCGAACGGACGGCCAGCGAGGTTGACGCCCGCGAGGCTGATGGCAAAGCCGCTCTCGTCATTGATCGTGCCGGCGGCGAGGCGCGGGTCGCGGATCGGGGTCATCGCCGGGCCATACGTGCCGTCGGCCTTCGTGGCGGCGCGCAGGTAGTTGCCGGACGCATCGCAGTTTGCGTTTGAGCAGTAGTTGTTCGTGATGACGCTGAGGTTGACGTTCTCACCGGGTTCCATGGTGACTTCCGTCGCGACGATCTTGCGAAGCGCCTCGTCCCACGTGCCGATGACGATCGCGGTGCCATCCAGGAAGCCGTTGCGGGCGAGGCCGCGGAAGCGAACGCCCTTCATCCAGGCATTGATGCCAAGGCCTGTGGCCGCGCGCGTCGTGGTCGGAGACTGCAGGACCGTGGTGTTCGTGATCTCGACCTTCATGCCCATGACGGTGAGCGTGCGGGTCGGGTGATCGTAATCTTCGATGATGCCTTCGAGTTCGACGTCAATCGGCACAGCCTGCGCCAGCGCGGGCGCAGAAAAGACGACGGCCGCAGCCGCCAGGAAAATATGCTTGAACATTGATATAGTTGCCCCGAATCAGACCCACCAAAATCTGTGAGGTATCTCACAGCATTACAATATTGTAATTTTCCGCGAGGGGAAACTGCATTCGCCTGAATGATGAATTATTCGACGAGAATTTGCAGAGAAACCACATATCGGAGCGCATAGCGCACGGACATGGCTCTGACCGAGGCTGATACGCCTCGAATCTAACGGCAATCTGACGAGATTCCGTCTTTAACTTTATTTGCTTACAAAAAGTCTGATTAGCGTGCGCCGTTCAGGTGAAACTTTGCATTCTCATCAAAACCTGCTGAAATTCGGATAGAGTTTCATCGAATATCTGGCGCACGGGCTTCTCTTCCGTGATGCGCCCGGCGACCTGTCCTGTCAGCGCGATCCCTGCTTCAAGGTCTCCGCCAAAGTAGACCTCCTGCGTGCGGGCGAACTCGCCGAAGATGTTGGGCGAGCCTTCCGTCTCCAACCGTGTGGTGCGTTCGGTGCGCAGCGCGCGCAGGGCGGGGCCGGGCCCCTTGCGGTTGAGGAACACGGTGTCGGTCGCCTCGGCCTTGATGATGGCGGCCTTCCAGTTGGGGTGAACCGGGCTTTCGGTGGAGGAAAGAATGCGCGTGCCCATCAGCACGCCCTCGGCGCCGAGCGCGAAGGCCGCCGCCATGGTGCGGCCATCCATGATGCCGCCAGCGGCCACCACCGGTATGTTCACCCGCTCGCATACCAGCGGAACGAGCACCATCGAGGCGACGTCCTTGGGGTTCTTGAAGCCGCCGCCTTCACCGCCTTCCACGATCAGGCCGTCGACGCCGGCCTCCACGGCGCGCAGGGCGCCGGCGAGATTGGGCACGACGTGAAAGACCGTGAGGCCCGCGCCCTTGAGGGTGGCCGTGTATTTCATCGGGTCGCCGGCGGACGTCGTGACGAACTTCACGCCCTGGTCGATGACGAACTGGATGATGCCGGGATCGCGGATGAAGGCCTGCGCCACGTTCACGCCGAACGGCTTGTCCGTGAGCTGTCGCATCTTCACGATCTCGTCCTTCACGGCGTCGAGTTCTCCGGAAGAGGTCTCGATGATGCCCATGCCCCCTGCGTTGGAGACGGCGGAGGAGAGCTGCGAGCGGGCGATCCAGCCCATGGCCGCCTGGATGATCGGCTTCTCGATGCCGAGCATGTCGGTCACGCGCGTGCGGATGGCCATGTCGTGTCTCCCTGTTTGGGAAGACACTGGCGCGCTGACCCGGCGTCAGTGCAAGGGCGGCCAGATCGAAGCGGCGAGATAGGGCCAGAACACCAGCGCGCCGATCACCGCCGCTGCGATCGATGTCACCAGCACGGCGCCGGCGGCGACATCCTTCGCGGCTTTCACCGAGGCGTGCAGTTCAGGTTGCACCACATCGCAGAGGTGTTCGAAGGCGGTGTTCACGAGTTCAGCCGTCAGCACCATCGCGATGGCGAGAATGGCCCAGCGCCAGTCGTCCGCCGAGATGCGCCACAGCAGGCCGAGCCCGATACAGACCATGGCGGCGATCCCCTGTATGCGGAGATTGACTTGTGTCGCCAGCGCAAAGCGAAGGCCTTGCAGGGCGTATCCCACGCTCTTCATCCGGTCGCTCAGGCTGAACATGGCGCTGTCCCCTTCGTGATCGCCGACATCTGGCGCGAGCCGCGGGGGTGTTGCAACCTTCCGCGATGAAACGGTTTGCCCTGACGCTTGTTCTCGCTCTTTCCGCCTGCGCGAGCGCGCCCCAGCCTGAAGCCGGACCGCAGGCGGCGTTCATGGCGCGGCTGAACGCGCTGTGCGGCCAGCGATTCGAGGGCAGGGTCGTCTCCACCGATGCCGCCGATGCCGACATGGCGGGCCAGCGGCTGGTGATGCATGTGCGCGATTGCGGGGCGGATGAGGTGCGCATTCCCTTTGCAGTTGGCGCCGATCGCTCGCGGACATGGGTAGTCTCGCGACAGGAGACCGGCCTGCGCCTGAAGCACAATCACCGCCACGAGGACGGCACGGAGGATGTGCTCTCGCAATATGGCGGCGACACGCAGGCGGCCGGCAGCGCGTCGCGCCAGGAATTCCCGGCAGACGCCTTCTCGAAGGAGCTGTTCCTCACCAAGGGCAATCCCGCTTCGGTGACCAATGTGTGGGCGATGGAAGCGACGGAGACTGTCTTTGCCTACGAGTTGCGCCGGCCGCAGCGCTTCTTCCGCGTCGAGTTCGACCTGTCCCGGCCCGTCGCCAAATAGCCTGTCGCGAAATAGCCTGTCATCCGCGTCGCCGGGCCCGGACAAGCCGCGCAATTCCCGGGAATCGGCGTTACGGATTTTTGTGCTGAAACCTTTTGATTCAAGGTGCTGCAGCTCCGGGGTGTGTGTTTTTGGAAACGTGCGTCCCACACCCGCAGGTCCTGAACAGATACTGCCGGATGAGCAACTCATCGAACCTTGTGCTTCCGTACCTCGCCGTTGGGCAGGCGCAGAAGCACGTCACCGTCAACGAGACGATCCGCAAGCTGGACGCCATCGTGCAGCTGTCGGTCGTCTCCGCGACTACCATGACACAACCGGGATCGCCGTCGGATGGCGCGGTCTACATCATTCCGTCGGGCAAGAGCGGCGATCAGTGGGCGGGCTTCGCCAATGGCAGCCTTGGCTACTATCGCGATGGCGCCTGGGTGGAGATCACCCCGCGCGAAGGCTGGCTGGCCTTCGAGAAGGATACAGACCAGCTCCTGGTCTATTCGGGAACGGCCTGGGCGCTGTCTGCGCCGGGCAAGCTGCTGGGCCTGTCAGCGACCGACAGGCTGCTGGGCCGGTCGAGCGCCGGGGCCGGGGCGGCCGAGGAGATCGCGTGCACGGCGGCGGGCCGCGCCCTGCTGGACGATGCCGATGCGCGCGCTCAATGCACCACGCTTGGCGCGTGGCACGTGCTGGGTGCGTCCGGCGTTGCATCCACGCACACGGGCGATACCGCGGAAGCGGCGTTGGCGACGTTCACCCTGCCGGGCGGCGCCATGGGCGCCAATGGCGTGCTGCGTGTCACCACGCTGTGGACCTATACCAACAGCGCCAACACAAAGACGCTGCGCGTGCGGCTGGGCGGGCTGTCGGGGACGGCATTCCAGGCCAACACCGTGACCACCAGCAATATCGGCGTCACCCAGCGCACGATCCAGAACCGCAATTCGCAGGCCTCGCAGGTCGGGTTCAACGCCACCAGCGCCGCATCGTTCACCACGGTCGGCAGCGGCAGTGCGGTGGCGGTCGGGACAGCGGATACGTCGGTCGACCAGACCATCGTGATTACCGGACAGCTCGCCAGCGCGGGCGAAACGGTGACGCTGGAATCCTGCCTGGTGGAGCTGGCTCACCACAGCTGAGGCGGCTTACCAGACGCCGCGCCTGATGCCGTTGGACAGGTACTGGCCAAGCGTCGGCGCGTAGTACTGCGCAGATGGAAGCGTGCTGGGCGGCAGGGGACGCGCCTCTCCGGCCAGCACGCGCACCATGGTCTCGACGACGAGGTCCTGCGACTTCGCGGCCATCAACGTCATGTAGGTCTGCATGTTGTCGTTGGCCGCGACAGGGATCCGGTTGGTGGCGAGGATCGGCCCGGTGTCGACGCCAAGATCGACGAGGTGCAGCGTCACGCCGAAATGCTCGGGCTCGCCATTGGCCAGCGCGAAGTAGCCGCCATTGATGCCGCGATAGGCGGGGTTCACGCCCGAATGATAGTTCACCACCGGACAGGCGCACACCTCCAGCAGCGGACGGCGCAACATGCCCGTGGACGCAACAAATACGGCCTTCGGCGCCAGCGTGCGGATGACGTCGTAAGCCTCATCGGAATTCAGCGTGTCGACGTCGATGCGCAGAGGCGCCTCGACTGGCGAGGAATTGCAGGCGCTGCGCAGTTCCGTGAGACGCGCACGCGACAGCGGCTTGGTGATCTTCGCCGCCAGCTGGGCCGCCTTCATCGAATAGACCGCGCCGGCGCCCAGCGTTTTCTTCCGCCGCGCCCAGAAGGCCGAGGCAGGCTCGCCGCGTTCTATGATCACCGGGAAGTCGCCAAAGCGGCGGCGCAGCGCGTTGACCATCGTCCAGGCGTGCGGGGCGTCGCCGACAAGCGCGACAAGGCCGGTGGGGTTCGTCATGGGCAGAATCCGGGCGGTTGCGCGAAAGACGCTAGCAGCACCGGATCAGGATAGGCTGAACGCGATCGATGAAATTCGATCAATCGCAGCCGTCGCGCTCGCCATCGAAGAGCTGGTAGATCAGCGTGGCGTCCGGCGCCGCGTCAACAGCCCATATGGCAAGCTGCTCGCCGCCGCCTTCGACGAAGAGAAAGTTGCGGGACGGCGCCGGGCCGGCAAAAGCGGCGAGCTTGCCGCCGTGTTTCGGGCGCGCCCAGTCGAAGCTGGCGGTGAGCCTTGCGGGGTCAATACGGGTGTGGGGCGGCTGTTCTGGCATGTCATGCGCGTCGAAGGCGACGGTCTCGCCGTCACGCGCGAAATGGAGCGCGGCGACGGTGATCCAGTCACCGGTAACGACATCGGCGATCTGGCCAGACAAGGTGTCTGTGGGGGTCTCGCGGTCTGGCAGCAGGCGGAGGAAGGCTTCGATCTTTTCGCCGGGCGCTTCCTTCTGGACCCAGCAGCCGCGGACGAAGTCGATATCCATGTCGGCGGGCCGGGCCGGTGGCTGGCTGGTGCACGCGGCTGTGGCCAGCAGCGCCACGGCAATAATCATCTTGCGAAGGGGGGCCATGTAGGTGTCCTCATGCCGGGGCGCGGCTTTGCAGATCTCGCGGCAACCCTGCTAGTCTGCCCGCCTGACCGGGAGTGTTTCAATGTCCGTATCCGAAGCCTTCATTCGCGGCATTCCCAAGGCGGAGCTGCATCTGCATATCGAGGGCTCGCTGGAACCCGAGCTGATGTTCGCGCTCGGTAAGCGGAACAAGGTCGATATCCCTTTTCAATCGGTCGAGGAGGTGAGGGCGGCCTACGCCTTCTCCAACCTGCAGGATTTTCTCGACATCTACTATCAGGGCGCGAACGTGCTGCAGACGGAGGCGGACTTCCAGGCGCTGGCGCTGGCCTATTTCGAACGGTTGCACGCCGATGGCGGCGTGCATGCGGAAATCTTCTTCGATCCGGAAACGCACACGGATCGCGGCCTGCCGTTCTCCGTGGCCATCGACGGGCTGCTCGCGGGGATGAAGGAGGCCGAGGCGAAGTTCGGCATCAGCTCGAAACTCATCATGTGCTTCCTGCGGCATCTGGATGAAGAGTCGAGCTTCCGGACGCTGAAGGCGGCAGAGCCCTATCTCGATCGCATCGCTGGCGTCGGCCTCGACAGTTCGGAAAAGGGCCATCCGCCCTCGAAATTCGCCCGCGTGTTCGCGGCGGCGAAGGAACGCGGCCTGAAGATCGTCGCACATGCGGGGGAGGAGGGGCCGCCGGCCTATGTGCACGAGGCGCTGGATATCCTGCACGTCGACCGTATCGACCACGGTAACCGCGCGCTGGAGGATGCAGCGCTGGTGCAGCGGCTGGTGAAGGAGGGGATGACGCTTACCGTGTGTCCGTTGTCGAACCTCAAGCTCTGCGTGGTGCATGATCTCAAGGATCATCCGATGAAGCGGATGCTGGATCTCGGGCTGAAAGCCACCTGCAATTCGGACGACCCGGCCTATTTCGGCGGCTATGTTGGCGACAACTACGTGCGCACGGCGCAAGCGGTGGGGCTGACGCAGGCGGATATCGTCACGCTGGCGAAGAACTCCTTCACCGGCTCCTTCCTTGATCCGGCTGCGATTGCGAAGCATGTCGCCGCCGTTGACGCCTACGCGGTTGCGCACTGAAAGACATTACCTCCGGGATAGTTGACGCCCGCCCACGCCCGCTCTCTGCTCCGTCGTCCCTTCACGGAGCCAGGACCCATGCCCGACTTCACCCTGCCGCCGGGCATCGCCCCGCTGCCCTACGCGCACCTGCTGCAGATCGAGATCGTCGAGGCCTCGAAGGAAGGCATTCGCGGCAAGCTGAAAGTCCGCCCCGAAATGTGCACGGCCGGCCACATTCTCCATGGCGGCGCCATCATGTCATTCGCCGACACGCTGGGCGCCTTTGGCGCCATGCATGTGCTTCCGGAGGGCGCGAACGGCACGACCACGCTTGAAAGCAAGACGAA
>JAOATF010000057.1 GCA_030158285.1 Hyphomonadaceae bacterium | reverse complement strand
GGCTGTCCCGCAACCCGGCCAAGGCGCTCGGCATCCTCGACAAGACCGGCACGCTCGAGCCGGGCAAGAACGCCGACGTCGTGATCTGGTCCGGCGACCCCTTCAGCAGCTACACGCGCGCCGATCTCGTTTTCGTCGATGGCGCCGTCACCTGGGATCGCCAGAACGTCGCCACGCAACCGGTCACCGACTTCGAACTCGGCCAACCGGGCGAAGGAGACCGCAAATGATCCGCAAGCTCCTTCTCGCCGCCACGCTTCTGGCAACGGCCCCCAGCGCCTTCGCGCAATCCATCGCCATCACCGGCGGCCGCGTCGTGACCAACACCTCGCAAGGCGTGATCGAGAACGCCACGGTCGTCATCAACAACGGCCGCATCGTCTCGGTGAACACGGCAGCTCCGCCCGCCGGCGCCACGGTGGTCGATGCAAAAGGCAAATGGGTCACGCCCGGGCTCTTCGCGGCGTTCTCTCGCATCGGCCTTGCGGAGCTCGACTCCGAAGACCCGACCAACAACGTCTCCGCCGGCGGCAGCGACTTCCAGATATCCCTGCGCGCAGCTGACAGCTTCGACCCGGACAACACGGCCATCGCCGTCACCCGCATCGAGGGCGTCACGCGCGTGGCGCTTGTTGGCGGCAACAGCAAGGGCCTGTTCGGCGGCTATGGCGCGCTGGCCGACACGACCGGCAGCTTCAACAGCATCTTCGCGAAGGACGTCGTTGTTTACGCCGAGATGGGCGAGTCCGGCGCATCATCCGCCGGCGGCTCACGCGGAGCGGCGTGGACATGGCTACTTACCGCCTTCGACGACGCCAAGGCTTACCCGCGCGGCTTCACTGACGACAATCAAGGCGACCTGCTGACCTCCAAGGAGGCCCAAGCCCTCAAGCCTGTCGTCGAGGGCAAGGTGCCGCTGATGATCGAGGTGCACTCCGCCCCCGACATCCTGCAGATCCTGTCGCTCCGCCAACGCGAGCCCAAGCTCAAGCTGATCCTGCTCGGCGCGACCGAAGGCTGGCGCGTGGCGGGCCAGATCGCCGCCGCCGGCGTGCCCGTGATCGTCAACCCGCTCACCAACCTGCCCGACCGTTTCGAGATCCTGGCCGCTACGCTGGAGAATGCCGGCCGTCTCTCGAAAGCCGGTGTGAAAGTCGCGATCGCCGATCCGAACGAGGCCACCCACAACACGCGCTGGATCCAGCAACTTGCCGGCAACGCCGTCGCCAATGGCATGCCCTGGGCCGACGCCTTCGCCGCCATCACCAGCGTTCCGGCCAACCTGTACGGTCGCAGCGAGCTTGGCGTCCTCCGCGCGGGCGCCACGGCGGACGTGGTGATCTGGGATGGCGACCCGCTCGAGCTGATGTCCAGCCCGGATGCGGTCTACATCGCCGGCGTCTCGACCCCCATGGAGTCCCGCCAGACCAAGCTGCGCGACCGCTATCTCAACGTCGACGAAAACAAGCCTCAGGCCTACGAGCGACAGTAAACAGGCTTGGTTACTGGCTTTCGCCCACGAAACCTTCACGGAATCACGTCATTCTCTGGCGTGACGGGTTGCGGGATTGACTTGGAGTGAGGCGGGCCTATTGCTCCGCCAGTCCCCGAAAAGCGTGCGTTTCGCTCGTGGCCCGGCCGTTCGAGCCAATAAAAGACCAACCTGATGACGTTTGACGAGCTCAGTCTCGACCCCCGCATTCTGGAAGCCGTGAAGGGCGCCGGATACTCGACCCCCACGCCCATCCAGGCTCAGGGCATTCCCGCCGTCCTCGGCGGCCGCGATGTCACCGGCATCGCGCAGACCGGCACCGGCAAGACCGCCGCCTTCGTGCTCCCCATGATCCACAAGCTGGGCCAGGGCCGCGCCAAGGCTCGCATGCCCCGCTCGCTCATCCTCGAGCCCACCCGCGAACTCGCTGCCCAGGTTGCCGAACAGTTCGAAAAGTACGGTGCAGGCTACAAGTTGAACATGGCGCTGCTGATCGGCGGCGTGTCGTTCGGCGACCAGGAGAAGAAACTCAACGCCGGCGCTGACGTGCTGATCGCCACGCCGGGCCGCCTGATGGACCATTTCGGCCGCGGCGGCCTGCTGATGACCGGCGTGCAGATGCTGGTCATCGACGAAGCCGACCGCATGCTCGACATGGGCTTCATCCCGGACATCGAAAAGATCTGCACGCTGCTTCCGAAAACGCGCCAGACGCTGCTGTTCTCCGCAACAATGCCGCCGGAGATCACCCGGTTGGCCAAGCAGTTCCAGAACGATCCGGTGCGGATCGAAGTCTCCAAGCCCGCCACAGCGGCAACCACGATCACACAGTATGTAACACACTGCCCCTCCAACGAGGCAACGATCAAACGCGCTGTGCTGCGTTCGATCATCAAGGCCAAGCTCACCGATCAGGGCATCGTCTTCTGCAATCGCAAGACGGAAGTGGACATCGTCGCCAAGTCGCTGGCGAGCCACGGCTTCGACGCAGCGCCCATCCATGGCGACCTGCCGCAAAGCCAGCGCATGGCCACGCTCGACAAGTTCCGCAACAAAGAGCTGAAGCTTCTGGTTGCCTCCGACGTTGCCGCGCGCGGCCTCGACATTCCGGAAGTCAGCCAGGTCTTCAACTACGCCCCGCCGCCGAATTCGGACGACTATGTCCACCGCATCGGCCGCACAGGCCGCGCCGGCCGTACCGGTGAAAGCTTCACCATTGTCTCGCCCGGCGACAGCCGCCTGTGGGATGCCGTGATCAAGCGCATCGGCAAAGACGTTGAACCGTTCTCGCCCGAAGGCATGGACGGCGAAGTCGGCGAAGCCCGCAGCCGTGGCCCCGCCCCCTCCCGCGACCGTTTTGAACGGGGCAAGCGCGGCCGTGGTGATCGTGCCGGCCGCAACCGCGGCCCCCGCGAAGATCGCCCGCAAGAGAACGATGCGCCAGCCGCTCCCGCGATCGAAGCCGAAGCCGCCACCGAGGCGCCCGAAGTCGAAATCCCCGCGATGCCTACCCAGATTGAGGCTTCGGAACCCGCGAGCGGGCCGCGTCGTGAAGGCCGGGGACGCCGTGAACGTGGCGGCCGTGACCGCAACAAGGGCGGACGTGAGCGCGATCGCGACGGCGGACGCGATGGCGGTCGCAACCGTCATGGCGAGCGCCAGCCGGGCGAAGGCCAGGGCGGCGACGAGAACTTCAAGGGAATGGGCGACCACGTGCCCGCATTCCTGCTGCGGACGCTGGGGCGCCGCGAGGACGCCTGAACAAACCGCGTCCCGTTGGTAAGCATTTCCCTAACGACGCCGGTCAATTTTAGCTAATCGGTAACCGCTTCCGTTCAGAAATCGGAGTGGATGCTGGCGCAGGAAGCGCGGGCGTCCACGGGGCGTTACTGATGTTGAATAACCAGCTCACCGGGCCTGAAGGCGTTCTTCTCGGCCACCGCACAATCGATGAGATTGGCCGCCAGACGCTGCCCGTCAGCCCCCAGAATTACGAAGTCTGGCTCACCTACATGACCCATTCGTCGCCGGACCTGCGCCAGGCCGTCGACAAGCTGCTGGCCGCCGGCAAGACGCTGACCGCCGAAGACATGGAACAGCTCTACGAGCGGTTCTTCTCGACCACCCACCTGTCCACGCAGGTGATGGAAACCGGCACGCGGATCGCGCACGAGATCGCCGATGCGCTGGACGCCCTGAAGAAAGCCGGCGCCACGACGGAACGCTA
>JAOATF010000056.1 GCA_030158285.1 Hyphomonadaceae bacterium | reverse complement strand
GAGGCGGTTCGTGCTCGTGTCATGCGCAGCAGTATAAATCAGCGCATGATGCCATGGAATCCAAAGCTCTGTTTCCCTCATCTTTTTGGGCCAGAGCTTTGAGATCATTGGAAACAGGTGCGTCTGTTTCCCTTGGATCTGTACAGCGAGTTTCCCTCATTCCGCCGTCAGGAGGCCGGACCGACATATTCATGGAAGCGGTCGAGGATGGAGCCTTGTTCCTCGGTGCGGTCCTGCATGCGGATGTGCCATTGGCGTGCGCCGTCCAGCGAGACGAAGAGCGAGCGGCCGTCGTCGTAGGGAAGGAAGGCCGTGCCGAGATAGGTCCATTCCTCGCCGGCCGGATGCTCTTGCCTATCGAAGTCGGTGAACGCTTTTATCACGCGATAGCGCTTGCCGGGCTCCATGTGATGGAAGCCTTGCCCGATGCCGTGATGGTGCGTGTACGTGTCGTTGGCAAGGCCTTCGTCCGTCATCATAGCTTCCACTTTGCCAACGCCTCGTAATGTGGGCGGGCTTCGTCGGCGATGCGTTGGAGATGGTCGGAGAGGGCGACAGGCGCTTCGGGTGGAGGGGCGGTGAAGCCGGTGGATTTTTCGACGGCGTCGTACCAGGCGGGGGCCCAGACGCCATCGGTGGCGCGGCGGCCGGCGGGCCATGACAGCATCTGGTCTGTCCATGGGATGTCGAGCGCGGCGCAGAGTTTGGCGAGCGTGGCCGCAGGATCGCGCAGGACATCGACGCCTTCGACAACAGGAGGCGCGTGGCCGAGGCGGTCGGCTTCGCGGGCGAAGATGTCAGCCTGTTGCACAAAACCGATGTCGGCGAGCTGCACGTCTTCGCGCTTGACGATGTAGGAGGCGAGCACGCGGGCGGGGTCGCGGATAAGGAAAGCGTTGCGGCACTGGCGCATCCAGTCGAGGCCGAAGTCTGACACCATGTTGGGCAGCATGTGATGCGTCATGTGCTTCTGGTAGAAGATCGGTTCGCCGTTGGGCGTGGGGCCGAGCAGCGTGGGCACGACATCGCGCCAGTCGTTCGACTGGCTGGCCAGCACCTCATCGTTCATCGGATGGATGAGGCGGGTCTCCGCGAGGAAGGCGGCGTAGAAGGGTTCGTCCACGACATGGCAATCGGCGCGGGCGCCGAAGGATCGCATCATCGCGGTGGAGATGTTGCGCGGGCCGGACCACATGGCGATGCGAATTGTGGGCATGGGTGTTCCTAAGGAACGTAAAGCTGGAAACCACCGAAAGCTTCGTCGAAGACTTGCCGCGCGGCAACTGCATCTTCGCCATCCACCTCGACGAAGAAGTTGAGCAGCTTGCGTTCCGTCACCCAGCCTTCGAACCAGTGGAAGCCGGCAGGCGTGCGCCCGGCCTGCGCGATGTGGGCCATGCTGCCCGCGTTCACCAGTTCGACGACGTCATAGTCGAGCGGGAATGGGCTCTGCTCGGTATGGCCATTGGTGCGCGCCGTGGCGACGGTGTGGGCCATGCCGATCAGGTGGTCGCGCGTCAGCGGATACTGCGTGCAGGAAATGACGAGGCGGGCGCGGCGGGGCTCGTCCTCGAAGACACGCTGTTTCGGATCAACGTTCTCCCGCTCGCGCCAGCGCGGATCCAGCGTGATGCTGTACTCGTCGTGTTGATGGGTGATGGGCGCCGTCATGCGCGGGGTATAGCGCGCACGCACGCAGTCCGACAGGCCCGGCCTACTTCTCGTCCGACTTGTCCGGCAGGCGGGGCAGGCCCGTGGCCGTGGTGGGCGAGAGCAGGCCGGTGTTGGCGTAGGTCAGCAGCTTGTCGCGCGTGTCGGCGATGTCGAGGTTGCGCATGGTGAGCTGGCCGATGCGGTCGTTGGCGGTGAAGAATTCCTCGCCCTTTTCCATCGTCAGGCGCTCGGGCTTGTAGGTGAGGTTGGGGCTCACCGTGTTCATGATCGAATAGTCGTTGCCGCGGCGCAGCTCGAGCGTGACTTCGCCGGTGATGGCGCGGGCGACCCAGCGCTGGGCGGCGTCGCGCAGCATGAGGGCCTGCGAGTCGAACCAGCGGCCCTGATAGAGCAGGCGGCCAAGCAGGCGGCCATTGGTGCGGTACTGCTCGATCGTGTCTTCGTTATGGATGCCGGTGACGAGGCGCTCGTACGCGGCGAACAGCAGGGCCATGCCCGGCGCTTCATAGATGCCGCGGCTCTTGGCTTCGATGATGCGGTTCTCGATCTGGTCGGCCATGCCGAGGCCGTGGCGGCCGCCGATCACGTTGGCTTCCAGCATCAGGGCGACTTCATCGCTGTGGCGCTTGCCGTTGAGCGAGACCGGTCGGCCTTCCTCGAAGCCGACGCTGACGCGCTCGTGCTTGACGGCGACGTCTTCGCTCCAGAACTTCACGCCCATGATCGGGTTGACGATGGTGATGCCTTTATCGAGGAATTCGAGATCCTTCGCCTCGTGCGTGGCGCCGAGGATGTTCGAATCCGTTGAGTAGGCTTTCTCGATGCTGGTCTTGTAGTCGAAGCCCTTGGCGACGAGGTATTCCGACATCTCCTTGCGACCGCCGAGTTCGTCGATGAACTGCTGGTCGAGCCAGGGCTTGTAGACCTGCAGGTTAGGGTTCACGAGCAGGCCGTAGCGATAGAACCGCTCGATGTCGTTGCCCTTGTAGGTGCTGCCGTCGCCCCAGATGTTGACGTTGTCGGCCTTCATCGCCTCGACAAGCATCGTGCCGGTGACGGCGCGGCCCAGCGGCGTGGTGTTGAAGTAGGTGACGCCCGCCGTGGTGATGTGGAAGGCGCCGGACTGGATCGCGGCGATGCCTTCGGCGACCAGCTGCGCGCGGCAGTCGATCAGCTTGGCGTCGGCTGCGCCGTGCTCCATCGCCTTGCGCGGGATGGCGTCGTAGTCGGTCTCGTCCGGCTGGGCGAGGTTGGCGGTATAGGTGTAGCACTGCGCGCCGTGCTCACGCATCCAGACGAGGGCGGCCGTGGTGTCGAGGCCGCCGGAAAACGCGATGCCAACCTTCTGGCCGGCCGGCAGTTTCTTCAGGATGGTGGCCATGGGAGTGGCTCCGCGCAGGGGTGATCGGGCGGCGCACTGATCGCGGATAGGGGGGGCTGCGTCAACAGGGAGGCGCGGGGTCTATTTCCGTTCGCCCAAGCCCATCAGCAGGACGATCCACATCAGCGACGTGATGACAGCGAAAAGCACGAGAAACGGCCTCGTCGCCATTTGCAGCACGGGGGCTAAAATATCGAGAGATAATCCACCCCAATGGAACAAAGCACCGAAGATCAAGCCGAAGCCCACCAACGCGCCAGCATAGGCAGCTCCAAAGATCGCAGCATCTACCAGCTTCAAGAAGGCGACGTAGAGTTGATCCTGGAGTCTTTTGTTGCTCACGGCGATGTCCGCGCCTGCTCGTCCTTCAGCGCGTCATACAGCTCCCGCAACCGCTGTGTGACGGGGCCCGGCGTGGGCATGGCGTGACCGTCGACGGCGCTCACGGGCGTGAGGCCGCCGAAGGTGCCGGTGACGAAGGCTTCGTCGGCTTCGTGGACGTCGCGCAGCGGGAAATAGTCGAGCTTCACGGGGATGGCGTTGGCGTCGCACAGGCGGATGACATTGCCGCGGGTGACGCCGTTGAAGCAGAACTCGCCGGTGCTCGTGCGGACCTCGCCATCCTTCACCCAGAAGAAGTTGGTGGCGTTGCAGCTGGAGACCATGCCGCCGGGAT
>JAOATF010000055.1 GCA_030158285.1 Hyphomonadaceae bacterium | reverse complement strand
CAGGTGATCCTGTTCGACGAGATCGAGAAGGCGCACCCGGACGTGTTCAACACGCTGCTGCAGGTGCTCGACGATGGCCGCCTGACCGATGGCCAGGGTCGCACGGTGAACTTCAACAACACCGTCATCATCATGACGTCCAACCTCGGCGCGCATGCGCTGGCGGAAGACAAGACGGATGAGATTTCGGGACAGGCGCGCGATGCCGTGATGGAGGCGATCCGCTCGCACTTCCGTCCGGAATTCCTCAACCGCATCGACGAGATCGTGTTCTTCAAGCGCCTCGGCCGCGGCGAGATCGATCGCATCGTTGGCGTGCAGCTGAAGCGGCTCGAGAAAATCCTCGCCGACCGCCGCATCACCATCAGCCTAACCGACGAGGCGATGAAGTGGCTGGCCGAGCGTGGCTATGACCCGGTCTATGGCGCCCGCCCGCTGAAACGCGTGATCCAGAAGGAGCTGCAGGACCCCCTCGCCCGCCGCATCCTCGAAGGCCGCATCAAGGACGGCGACGATGTGAAGGTGGCCGTGGAAGGCTCCGCGCTCTCGCTCAACGGCGTTCCGGCCGAGATGAAGAAGGCCGGGCTGAACTAACCTGCGAACGATCCGCAGTGTAATGGCGCGTACGGGCGGCGGAGCCATTCGCCGCCCTTTGCGCTCCATTCTCCCCTCGCGCGAGTTGACGCTGCATTCCCTCAGGGCGCCTGTGTCGCAGAAGCGTCACATGCGTAGGCAAGATGCTCCCTATACGGATGGAACCCGCTGTTTCCGTTGCAGCCGTCAGCTTCGCGGCGCAGCTTTGGCCCTTCGATAGAACCGCCCAGGGACGGGCGGCATGGAGAGCCCAACAATGAAGTTCAGGACCCTCAAGTCCGCCATTCTCGCGGGTGTCGCAGCAACGCCCCTGCTGTTTGCCCACGCGCTGGCGCAATCGGCGCCTTCGGAAGACAGCGTCATCATCGTGACCGGTACGCGCGTTGCGGATCGCACCGCGCTCGACACGGCGGTTGCTGTTGACGTCGTCGGCGTCGAGGCCCTCGAGAAGGGCGGCGTCACCGAGGTGAACCAGGCGCTGGCTGTGGCCCTGCCCTCCTTCAACTTCCCGCGCCCCGCCCTGAACGATGGCACGGATACGGTCCGCCCCGCCGCGCTGCGTGGCCTCGCGCCGGACCAGACGCTGGTGCTGCTGAACTCCAAGCGCCGCCATTCGGCCGCGCTGGTCAACGTCAACGGCTCGATCGGCCGCGGCTCGTCCGCTGTCGACATGAACACCATCCCGACCGCCGCGGTTTCGGGCATCGAGGTGCTGCGTGACGGCGCCTCGGCCCAATACGGTTCGGACGCGATCGCGGGCGTGATCAACGTTCGCCTGCGCGAAGCGCGCGATGGCGGCGGCGCCTCGGTCTCCTACGGCCAGCGCATGACCGAATACACCGTGCCCGTGACGCCGCCGGTTGCCGGCCTGCCGATCACCGTCGGCCCGGAAATCTCCCGCAGCCGCCGCGATGGCGGCGTGTTCACAGCATCGGCCTGGAAAGGCCTGCCGATCGGGGAGGACGGCTTCCTCACCGTGACCGGCGAGATCAAGATGCAGGAGCACTCCGAGCGCAGCGGCTACGACACGCGCCAGAACTACGCGCTGGTCGGCGGCGGCTTCGATGGCCGCGAATCCAGCATGAATCGCTGGAACGCCTGGACGGGCGAACCGCAAATGGACCAGTACACGGTGTTCGCGAACGCGGGCTATGATCTGTCCGACAACACCGAACTCTATGGCTGGGCCAGCTACCAGCTGCGGGACTCGCTGTCGGCGGGCTTCTTCCGCCGCGCACTCGACGCCCGCAACGTGATCGAGATCTATCCGGACGGCTTCCTGCCGAAGATCAATGCCGTGGTGGAAGACGCCTCGGCCGCAGGCGGCATCCGCTTCGGCCTGGCCGACTGGGACATGGACGCTTCGGTCGTCTATGGCTCGAACCGCATGGACTTCACGATCAAGGACACGCTGAACCGTTCGCTTGGGCCGGCCTCCAAGACGCGGTTCGATGCAGGCGGTTTCCAGTACCAGCAGGTCGTCGGCAACCTCTCCGGCGTGAAGCAGTACAATGTCGGCCTGGCCTCGCCGCTGAACGTCGCGGCGGGCATTGAGGCGCGCCAGGAGTTCTATGAGATCTTCGCCGGCGAACCGGACAGCTACCGCAATGGCGGCGTGCTGCTCGGCGGCCAGCCGACGGCCTCGGGCGCGCAGGTGTTCCCGGGCTTCCGTCCGGCCAACGAGGTGGACACGGACCGCACGGCGGTCGGCATCTATGTCGACCTCGAAGCCAACATCACCGACGCCCTGCTCGTCTCGGGCGCCATCCGCGGCGAGTCCTATTCGGACTTCGGCGAGACGGCGACCGGCAAGCTGGCCGCCCGCTATGACTTCAACGACACGTTCGGCCTGCGCGCTTCGGTGCAGAACGGCTTCCGTGCGCCGTCGCTCCAGCAGCAGAACTTCGCGACCACGTCGACCAACTTCATCGGCGGCGTGCCGTTCGACATCACCACCTTCCCGGTCACGGACCCGGTGGCGATCGCGCTCGGCGCCAAGCCGCTGGAAGCCGAAGAGTCGCTCAACTACTCGCTCGGCGCTGTCCTGCAGATGGGTGACTTCAACGTCACGGTCGACGCCTATCGCATCGACGTCAACAACCGCATCGTGCTGTCGGAAAACCTGACGGCGCAGAACGTGCGCGACTATCTCGCCACCCAGGGCTTCGTGGGCGCGGGCGGCGGCCGCTTCTTCATCAACGGCGTCGACACCGAAACGCAGGGCGTCGACCTGGTCGCCAACTACTCGATGCCGGAAACCAGCTTCGGCAAGTTCGATGTCACCTTCGGCCTCAACCTGTCGGAAACGGACGTGACGGCTGTGCCGGCCATCCCGGTTCTGTCGGCGCTCACGCCGGCGCCGGTGCTGTTCGGCCGCGCCAACACGCTGACCTTCGAGCAGGGCACGCCCGCCGACAAGGAAACGCTGTCGGTCGAGTGGGCCTACGGCGCCTTCGGCGCAACGCTCCGCGCCATCAGCTATGGCAAGGTCGTGCAGCCGGACAACAACCCGATCTTCGACCACGAACTGGCGCGCAAGACCGTCGTGGACCTCGAAGGCCGCTGGGAAGTCAACCCGATGCTGACCGTCTCGGCCGGCGCGGACAACGTGTTCGACGAATACCCCGACGCGTTCCCGATCACGCTCAACACCACGGGCAACACGCCGTACTCGAACTACTCCCCGTTCGGCTATTCGGGCCGCTTCGTCTACGTCAAAGCCGCCGTGAACTTCTAGGCTGCGTCACGGACAACAAACACAGACGCGCCGTGGGCAACCACGGCGCGTTTTTGTTTTGGGTGCAGACTGCAGAAATTGTGCACGTCAAGCAGACAGCAAAGCGCTTGACTCGATTAGCTAGATCGCACCTGCTGACTTCCATCTAGCAATCGCGGGATCGAGATGCCGTTCGAAAAACTCTTCGAATGAAACAACGTTGGGGAACGCCGTATACTTCGCAGCCTTGATCGCGGCCGGCACAACCACGACAACGCGACGGTTTCGCATGGTATCGAGGTCGTTCTGAGAAATCTTGTCGTCGATGGTCGCCAAGAAGAACTGAGCGGCTACGCCTTCGGTTACGACCTGACGCCACCGTTCGCGAAGCGTGCGCTTGCATGTAAAAATGATGCAATCAGATGCGTACTTTCGATAATACTCTATACTCGGCAGCACGTAGTCAGGACGATCCCCCCCAAGATCTGGCTGGGGAGAGTGAGGGTAGTCCAGCGCCTTAAACAGATGCGTGACGATCGCTTCAAAAGTCTTGCCTGCGCGTGGTCGTCGGCTTTGCGTCATCGAAAGAAACCAGCGATCCAACTCTGCGGTAGAGCCTGCGATGATTTCAACCAACTGCTCAACCGAAGTTGTCGCTGTGATCGATTTGCCAAGGACCTGTCGAACGGCGTCGGAACAGGCCGCTTTTTCGTAGCCCATATACAATTCGTAAGCGCGCGCTTGGGCTGCTTCAACTAGGGAGCTGAAGTTTGACTTTATCCAAGCAGAGGTTGCAGGCGTCCCGTTGAGCACTTCTGACAGCGCTTGAGCCGCCAATGGGCCATATCGAGGAATTGCCGCCCTCGTAGCGTGAAACAGCTCGTTGTGATTCATGTCCGTCCCCATTCGGGCCCGTCCATTCTAAACACGGAGGCTAAATATTGAATTAGGAGTGCGTGCGCCGAAGCTTGTCGGACAGAGATTCCAAGTTTTTTTGAATGGAATCTTCTGGTTGGGATTTAAGCTCACATTCCCAAACAACCAAGGGCCGCCATCCTGCATCCTGAAGCAATGCAAGTGCTCTAGCATCGCGGCTTTGGTTGGCCTCGATTTTGGCCCTCCAGAACAGCCCTCTTGTCTTCGGCCACTTGAACAAATGGCACCCATGGCCGTGCCAGAAGCAGCCATGAACGAAGATTACCGTCCGATACTTTGGAAGAACGAGATCGGGGCGACCCGGCAACCGCCTATCATGCAGGAGGAAGCGAAACCCCCTAGCATGCAGCCCTCGCCGGACAATCATTTCCGGCTTTGTGTCTTTCCCCCGAATGCCAGACATCATCCGGCTGCGGACTTCGGGAGAAACCACATCAGCCATTGGCGACGAACAGTTCCATTTGCTTGCGCGTGCGTGGCTTCGCTTTGACCGCCTTGGTGATCGCTGGCAGCATGTGCTGGGCTATCGCTTCCACCACAGGGACGACCACAGCATTGCCGAACTGCTTGTAGGCCTGCGTGTCAGACACGGGAATATTCCATAGCCGTTCACCGCGCTCGAAGCCCATCAGCCTTGCACACTCGCGCGGCGTCAAACGGCGGGGCCGTGTCCCCTTCTGTTCGATCAGAATTTCCGATCCATCCTTGTAGTAACGCGCCGAGAGCGTACGCGTGACGCCATTCTTGCCGAACAGGCTGTAGCCGAAGCCGTGTCCAGCTTTCTCATGCTTGGCACGGTAATCCTGGAGATATTTCCAGAGGTGAGCTGTCAGCGTGTATTTCTGTCCGACCTCATTGTGCGACTGCATGATGTCGCCAAGCACAGGCCATTCAGATTGCGGCGGGATGCGCTTCTCAAAGCCGTCAAAAGAGAAGCCGTTGTCTTCCCTGAAGCCGACGATGAAGATACGCTCTCGCTTCTGCGGCACCCAAGGATGGGAACTGATCACGCGATACTCGATCCGATAGCCGAGCTCGCGCGTGAGCGTATCCTTGATGACAGCGAATGTGCGTCCCTTGTCGTGCCGTTCCAGGTTCTTCACATTTTCAAGAAGGAAGGCCGCGGGACGGTGATGACGAATGATCCGTTCGATCTCGAAAAACAGCGTCCCCTGCTTATCGCAATCGAAGCCATGCGGACGGCCAAGCGCGTTCTTCTTCGACACTCCAGCCAGCGAGAACGGCTGACATGGAAAACCGGCAATCAGCACGTCATGCGCCGGGATCAACGAAGGGTTCGCGCCGAAGGGACGAATGTCACCCGCGAACTGGTGCCCCGGCCCATCAGGAAAATTCGCGCGATAGGTCTGTTGGGCGTACTTGTCCCATTCGCTCGTGAATACGCATTTTCCACCGATCGCCTCGAAGCCAAGACGCAGGCCGCCGATCCCGGCAAACAGGTCAATGAACGTAAAGGCCGGTCCAGCTTTTTTCGACGGGCGCTGAACGCGCTGGATTTTCGCGCTCAGGTTCTTGAGCACCATGCCCGGTATCCGGACTTCGCCGTTTGCATAGCGCTGGATCGTTCGCAGGGAGACTTCAAATTCTTCCGCAGCCTGGCGCTGCGTAAGTCCCGCTCTGGCCAGAAGGTCGGGAAAGTCGTTGTTTTGAGCGTCTGCCAAGATCAGCACCGGAATCTGGGAATGTTCACGACACGCTGTCGCGATTTGTCCCGCCGGGCAAGCCAAAGTTCTCAAATTGTTCTGTTAGCCATTTCCGACAAAAAAAACCGCCCCAGTTTCCCGGGGCGGGCTCTTGTTGTCGCTGTTGTGCTGATCAGCCTTTCGGCTTGGTCAGTTTCACGGGCATGCTCATGCCGGGCCAGTCGGTGGGGGCGCCGCCTTTCTGGCCGGGGGTGAATTCCATCTTGGCGATCGCGTCGGCGATCTTCTGGTTGTAGGCCTCGGGCGTGCAGTTCGGCTGGATGTCCTTCGGCGAACCGTCGGCGCCGACCGTGTAGCGCACTTCGCACACGCCTTCCTGGTCGATCTGGTTGATCGCGCGCGAGATGTCTTTCGGCTCAACGCCGGTTTTCATGATCGGCGATTTTTCGCCACGCGCGTCGACCACGCCGCCGACGCCGGTGCCGTAGTTGAAGATCTGGCGCATCGGGAACGAGTCGAAGAATTCGTGGTCGAAGACTTCCGGCTCCCAGACGCCGGTCTCGATCGTGCGCGCGACGAAGGCGCCCATTTCCGGGTGGGTGCAGTCCGTCGTGATGTCCTTCGCCTTGCCTTCGGCCGAGACGATGAACTGCGCCGTGCACGAGCCGTTGACCTTGAGGGTGGCGTTACCCTCCTTCATCGCTGTCACGTCGAACTGGTTTATCTGCTTGGCCGGGCGATCCGGCAGGTCAGTCTTCTGCGCAAAAGCCGGGGTCGCCAGGGCCGTGGCGGCCGCGACCAAACACATCCACTTCAGCATCCTATCCTCCGCTGCGGCCGTCTGCGCACCAGGGGGGCGGCGGCCTGTAACGATTCCAGTATACCGGCCCTTCGGCTCCGTCGAAGGGAAAAAGGCGCCTGTATGCAGAGACTTCAGGCCCGGATCTGCTCACGCGACCGTGAGCCGCAGGCTTGCCCATGCGCAAACATCGCAGTCCGGGGCCGCTTCCCAGCTTCTTGTGCATGTGCGAATAGCCATGTCCGGCGCGCGGACGCGGGCCGAGCGTGATGAACAGTCAGGGCAGGCTTCGAACCGGATGACGGGCATTCGCACCATCGGCGTAATCGGCGCCGGACAGATGGGTAACGGCATCGCGCACGTGTGCGCGCTGGCGGGGTTCGACGTGATCCTCAATGACGTCTCGGCGGATCGCCTGGACGCCGGCCGCAAGACGATCGAGCGCAACATGGACCGGCAGGTTCATCGCCAGATGATCACGGCCGATGCGCGCGACGCCGCCATGCGCCGCCTGCGCACCGCAACCGACCTCAACGAATTCAGCGATGTCGATTTCGCCATCGAGGCGGCGACCGAGAAGGAAGCCGTCAAGCGCGCCATCTTCGACGACCTCTGCAAGAAGGTGCGCAAGGACACGATCCTCGCGACCAACACCTCGTCGATCTCGATAACGCGCCTGGGCGCCGCGACCGACCGCCCGGAGCGGTTCATCGGCCTGCACTTCATGAACCCCGTGCCGCTGATGAAGCTGGTCGAGGTGATCCGCGGCCTTGCGACCGACCAGCCGACCTATGACGCCGCTGTCCACATTGTGGAGCGTGTCGGCAAGCATGTGACCAACGCCGAAGACTTCCCGGCCTTCATCGTCAACCGCGTGCTGATGCCGATGATCAACGAGGCGGTCTACACGCTGTATGAAGGCGTCGGCACGGTGGAGTCGATCGACACCGCCATGAAGCTCGGCGCGAACCATCCTATGGGCCCGCTGGAGCTGGCGGACTTCATCGGTTTGGACACCTGCCTCTCCATCATGCAGGTGCTGCACGATGGCCTGGCCGACACGAAATACCGCCCCTGCCCGCTGCTGGTGAAATACGTGGAAGCCGGCTGGGTCGGGAAAAAGGCGGGACGCGGCTTCTACGACTATCGGGGCGACAAGCCGGTTCCGACGCGCTGATCTCACCACACTGAACGAGGGGGCCGGGCCAGTCCCGGATTGAGCGAAACAATGGCCGTCGTCCTGATCACCGGCGCAAATCGCGGCATCGGGCTCGCGCTCGTGAAGGCCTATGCCGGGCGGCGCGACAAGGTCATCGCCTGCATCCGCGCGACCTCTGACCGGTTCGAGCTCGACGAAGCCGTGAAGGCCCAGCCGAAATGGATCGAAGTCATCGAGATGGACGTCGCCGACGCCGCCGAAATCGGCCGTGCGCGCCGCCGCCTTGAGGCAGAACCCATCGACGTGCTGATCAACAATGCCGGCATTGGCGGGCCCGAGCGGCAATCCGCCACCGACATGGATTTCGACGGGCTGATCGAGACGCTCAACGTCAACACCATCGCGCCGCTGCGTGTGGCGACCGCGTTCCTCCCGAACGTGAAAGCCGCCAAAGGCAAGATCATCACCCTGTCGAGCCAGATGGGACAGGTGCAGTCGGCCTCGTCCGACAGCCTCGCCTACCGCGTCTCGAAGCAAGCGGTGAACAAGCTGATGCGCGGTCTCGCCACCGAACTGAAGCCGCTGGGCATCCCCGTGCTGATCGTCCATCCCGGCTGGGTGAAAACGGACATGGGTGGCGAAGGCGCGCAGCTGACGCCGGAAGACAGCGCGGCACAACTGCAGAAGCTGATCGACAAGCTCGACATCGCTTCAACCGGCAAATTCCTCGCCTGGAACGGCAAGGAGCTCGCTTGGTAGGGCCGATCGCCCCGCCGCCGTCCGGCGCGCGGTGGCGGCTTGGCATTTACTGGGTCTATGTCGGCCTTCTCTCGATCGTCTCGATCTTCTATCTCGCAGTCGTCTCGCCGATCATCCGGCCGACGCTGCCCACGCATCCGCAATACCTGCTGTTCTGTATCTTCGCGGGCATCGCCATTGCCGACGCCGCCGCGCACGCCATCGACGACATTGCCGGCATCTGGAAGCCGCACGATCTCGGCGGCGCGCAGACGCCGCGCCAGAAGTTCAAGCCGCGCAAACTCCTGATGGCGGACGTGACGAACCTTGCGTCACACCTCACGGCCATTCCCATCGTCGGCCTGATGGCGTGGTCCTACACGCTGCTGCCGCCGGGGATCGAGGACAAGCTGTTCGGCAGCTCCGCCGGACAGGGCAGTGTGTTCTGGAATTTCATGTCGCAGAGCGTGCTGGGTGGGGTGGACGTGTTTGCGTTCTTCCTCAGCCAGGAAATGCGCGCAACGCTGCGCGACAAGCTGCAGCTTGTCGAACTCTCACCGCAGTCCTTCGAGGCGGGCGCCGTGCTGGCGGGGCTGAAGCTCTACGGGCTGCTCGTGTTCGTCTCGACGCTCCGCCTCATCGGCGCGCCGATCGTGCTGTGGCGGACATGGGTGCAGAGCAAGCGGAAAGCAAAGCGGTGAGCGGGCGCCTCAGCGCGCCTTCACCTTTTCCTTCGGCGCGGGCGCGCTGCGCGTCTTGGCCTCGAACTTCGGCTTGGGCATGAGGCGGAAACGCGTCTGGCACCAGGCCCAGCCTACGCCGACATCCAGCAAGGCATCGGACCGCCCGCACGGGCACGCGAACTCCATCACCTCGATCACACGATAGCTCTCGCCGGCCACCAGCGGCACGGGCTCGCCCGTCACATGGTTGGGCGCAGCATTGACGCAGAGAACCAGATCGCCGGGGCCGACAGCATCACTCATGGCTTTCATCCCTTACGGTGGCGGGAGGATAGACCTGCGCCAGCGGGCGGCAAGCGCCATGTACCATCTAGAAGCTGGGGCGGTCACCGATCAACGATACTCTCGCGGGCTCCAGTGCTCATAGAGCAGGACCGCATAGTACAAACCGTAAGCAATGATCAGAACGACAAGAAGAAGCAGGCCCAAGCGCAGTGCGATCAGAGAGCGCATGACTGTCGGCGCGGCTCGTTCTTGCTGAAACCGCGTCAGGAACACGAACACCGCATCCGCTACGCCAAGAGCAAGAACAAGCCCGTAGCCAACGCCCGTGAAAAGTCCGTTGCCATTCAACAGATCATTCAACAGCCGTGAGTCTGGATAGTAGATCCCCGGATATGTTCTGCCGCAAAACCGCAGCGCCAGCCCAAGCGTCAGCATGCACAGCGGGATAGCCGCCAAACGCCACCAGCGTGATCGCCGCGCAGGAAACGCGAAGACGACCGCCGAGACAAAGGCAAACGCCGCGAAGACATAGAAGTCGACCATCGACGCGATTGTCGCCCATTTGCGAAGAATCGCAATCACACGTGGGCGCGATACCCCGGATGCCTAATTCAAATCCCGCATCGCCTCGGTCAGCGTCGGGCCGATCTCCGCGTTCAGCACAAGGTCGGCCATCTCGTCCAGCGGGGTTGGTTCGCGGTTCAGGATCACCAGCCGCGCGCCATACTGCTTGGCCTTCACGGGGAAGAGCGCGGCGGGCGTTACCACCAGCGACGAGCCCAGCACGAGGAACAGGTCACAGCCCTGCGTCTCTGCTTCGGCGCGCAGCATGGGTTCTTCCGGCATCTGCTGGCCGAACGAGATGGTGGCTGTCTTCACCAGCTCGCCGCAGTTTCGGCACACCGGTATCTCGCCGCGCTCCATGAAAACGGGCCGCAGCTCCTCCAGCTCATGCCGCAGGCCGCATGAGAGGCAGGTCGCGTAGCTGGCGTTGCCGTGCAGCTCGATCACTTTGCCATCGGGAATACCGGATGCCTGATGCAGGTTGTCCACGTTCTGCGTGATGACGGCCGACGCCTTGCCGCTGGCAATCAACCGCGCCACAGCGAAATGCCCGGCGTTCGGCTCCTTGCCCACCCAACCCGCAGCGCCCGAGAAGACGCGCGTCCATGCTTCACGGCGTTTGGCTTCCGAGCCGACGAACTCCTGGAAATAGATCGGCTTCATCTTCGACCACACGCCGCCGGGCGAGCGGAAATCCGGGATGCCGCTCTCGGTGGAGATGCCCGCGCCCGTGAACACCACGATCCGCGAGGATGTCATCAGGTGCGCGGCGAGCGCGTTGGCGGCGGCGTTCGGCATGCCTCAACTCCGCGCAAAAGCTGTCTTCACGTCGGCAGCGATGTCCTTCAGCGCGCTACGCGCCATCGGCACGACACCCGACATGGCGGTGAAGGAATGCGAGAGCGAACTGTAGTTGCGATAGGTCGCGGAAACGCCCGCCGCCTGCAGCATCTTCGCATAGGCCGCCACCTGCGTGGTCAGCGGATCGAAGCCGGCGGAATAGACCAGCGCCGGCGCGAGCCCTGCCTTGTCCGGTTCAAGCGCGGGTGAGATCCGCCAGTCGGTGCGCTGGTCCTCGGGGTTGAGATAGTGGCCCGCAAACCATTCCATCACGGGCGCGCTCAGCGGATAGGCATTCGCCATCGTCTCCATCGTGCCGCCCACCGACGTCCAGTCAGTGACCGGATAGATCAGCAGCTGAAAGTGCGGCTGACTCTGGCCTGCCCTGCGCCGCGCAACGCACACGACCGCCGAGAGATAGCCGCCCGCGGAATCCCCGCCGATGCCGATGCGCTTGCCATCGCTGCCCAGCGATTTTGCATTCTCGACCGCCCATTGGAACGAGGCGATCGCATCGTCCACCGCCGCCGGAAACCTGTGCTCGGGCGCGTGGCGATAATCGACATTCAGCACAACGGCGCGCGCGTCTTCCGCGAGGATCGAACACCACGTGTCGGACATCCACACGCCACCGAGCACGCACCCGCCCTGATGGTAGTAGACCAGCAGCGGTTCATTCCCGGTCGCGTTCGGCGGCGTATAGAGCCGCGCTTCCAGCTTCGCGCCGTCGCCGCCGGGCACGGTGAGATCGCGGATCGCCACGTCCTTGCGCCGGCGCCCCATCGTCATGGCCAGCGCCGCCTGCGTGCCCTGCCGCGCCACGTTGACGGGCAGCACGTTCATGGGCGGCGCTGATTGCGCCTGCTTGGCCATCAGGGCGATGCGCGGGTCCAGCACATTGCCATCCACCTCGGTCTTCTTGCCGGCCATGGCCTGCAGCACGCCCGCTGGCAGGCTCATCACCGTCCCGGTCAGGAAGGATCGAAAGCTCATGAGGCTGCTCCCTCGCCCGGCCATCCGCCGCGCGTCCTGACAGGGAAGCCCGGCCCCGGCGCGGGATCAAGCCACGGCTGTTGCAGTTGTCTGGACAAGCGGGCGCCTTTGGCCCTAGCTCGGCCCGTCTGCGCCTGGGGATTTCGGCGCGGCGGGGACGAGAACCAATGTCGAGACACTTCCGCACCCTCGTTGCGGCGGCCTTCCTGGCGGCCAGCACCGGCCTTGTCCCCATCGCCCATGCCCAGCCCGGCCCCGAGTTCGGCGACGACGCCAGCCGCTGGGCCAAGGACGGCGAATGTGACGATCCGCGTTTCTCCGGCGTAGGCATGAGCGACGGCACGTCGCTCAACGACGATATCGGCCATGACGCCACCGACTGCCGCACGGCGTGGCGCGGGGGCAAGCTGAAGCTCGCCGACGCCAGCGACGAGTTCGCGCCGGATTTTGGCGACGATGAAAGCCAGTTCGCCAATGACGATGAATGCGACGACCCGCGCTTTGCCGGCCCCGGCATGACGGGCACCCGCCTGATCGATGAAGATCTTGCGCATGACGCCACCGACTGCGCCGCCGCGTGGGACAAGGGCGACATCCGGCTGATCGGCGACTGGGGCGATGATGAACTCGACTTCGGCGACGATGATGGCGAGTGGGCCAATGACGGCGAATGCGACGACCCGCGCTTCACCGGCCCCGGCATGACCGTCACCACGCTGCGTCAGGACGATATCCTGCACGACGCCACCGACTGCCGCACCGCGTTCGAAGCCGACAAGATCACGCAACGCTAGCGCGCATTCATCCGCGTGCGGAAATAGCGTGAAGAGTCAGAGACTCAGCACGCCGCGTATTTTCGGATTCGCTTTTTCGGCTTCCCCGGTGCAGAGTTTTACTCACAGCGCCCACGCCATTGCCCGTCAGAGGCGATGCCGGGTGCGGGGTGACCTGGGTGAACTGATGCGCTTCCGCGATTTGCTGAACAATGACCAGCTGCTGCTGGTTGTCTGTCATGATTGCCATGCCCGTACGCCCGTCGACCCCACGCAGCACGCGCTCAAGCTAGGCGTTGATGCCGATGTCGCGGCCATCAAGCCGGACACCACCTGCCCGTCCTGCGGCTCGGCCGACATTTCGCTCGGCGCTTTCTCCCCGCTCGAACAACGCAAGGTGATCGAGGTCGCCTGAGGGCTGCCCGGCTTGCCCTTGGCCGGTCCCCGGGCCTATCCCTGATCCAGACAAGACATCAGGGAGATGCGCCATGGCCGACGTTCTGGAAACCATCGAAGACGGCGTCGCCGTTCTCACCCTCAACCGTCCCGAGGCGCGCAACGCCCTGTCGCAGCCGATGCTGGCCGCGCTGCTCGAAGCCCTGCCGCGTCTGTCGGCTGATCCGAAAGTCGGCGCCATCGTGATCACCGGCGCGGGTGGCGCGTTCTGCGCAGGCGGCGACGTCAAGGGCTTCGCCTCCAACGAGGGCGGCGCGAACCATGGCCGCTCGCCCGAGCAGGCCGCCTATTCACTGCGCCAGACGATGGAAGTCTCACGCTGGCTGCATGACATGCCGAAGATCACCATCGCCGCCATTCCCGGCGCCGCCGCTGGCGCGGGCCTCTCCATCGCCCTCGCCTGCGATTTCCGCATCGCTGCGAAAGGCGCGAAGATCACGACGGCTTTCGCCAAGGTCGGCCTCTCGGGCGATTTCGGCGGCACCTACTTCCTGACCCAGCTTGTCGGCGTCGCGAAGGCGAAGGAGCTGTACCTGCTCTCCGACGTGATCCTAGCCGAGGAGGCCGAGCGTCTCGGCGTCGTCCATCGCGCCGTTGAACCGGCCGACCTCGCGAAGGAAGCCATGGCGCTGGCGAAGCGTTTTGCCTCCGGCCCCACCATCACGCTCGGCCTGATGAAGAAGAACCTCAACACAGCGGAGCGCGGCGACCTCGCGCTCTCCTTCGACACCGAAGCGCTGAACCATTCCCGCTCTGCCCAGACCGCCGACCACGCCGAAGCCGCCAAGGCCTTCGTCGAGAAGCGCGCGCCGGTGTTCAAGGGCCGCTGAAAAGCCGCCTGTTCGTTGAGAAACAGGCGAATACAAGGCGCCTTTCGCGGTAGCCCTGCCCCGCGCATCGCGCTATGCGAAGCGCAATTGACTGGTCCTGCTGGGAACGCGCCATGTTTCGACGCCTGACACTGCTCTCCGGGGCGATTTTTGCCGCCGCCATGGCAATGCCCGCCGCCGCGCAGATCACCCTTGGCGGCAAGCCCGTCACGGAACAGCCGCCGATCGTGATCGACTCCTCCGGGATCGTCACGGGAGCGCCCGCCACCACGCCGTCTGTCGCGCCCGCCGCGTCCATCTTCCCGGTCAACGCCGAAGCGGCTGGCTATGCGCCTGTCTCCATCGCCACCGCCGTGTTCACCGGCGACACGCCGGCCGAGGCTGAACTGGCCGCGCGGATCACCGAACTCGTCCGCGCAGACTTCGCCTCGCTCGGCATCTTCGCCGCGCCGGACGCTGCCAGTATCTCCGGCTTCTCCGGCGCCACCAACGCGATGCCGCAATGGGCGGACTGGTCGGGCGTCAACGCGAAAGCGCTGCTGGTCGGCAAGGTGATCCTCGCCGCCGATGGCCGCCTCAACGTGCAGTTCCGCCTCTTCGACGTCGACGCCCGCAGCCAGCGCATCGGCACGCAGTACAATGTCCCCGCGCAGGATCAATGGCGCAGGATCGGCCACAAGATCGCCGATGACGTGCTGGTCTCGCTGGTCAGCGGCAAGGCGGGCTTCGACAGCCGCATCGCCTATGCCTCGGAGTCCGGTGGCAAGATGCGCCTTGGCCTCGTCGAATGGGATGGCGCCAATGTCGAATACCCGTTCGACAACGTCTCGATGATCCAGGCCCCGCGCTTTGCCCCGCAGACGCAGGTAATCGTCTATTCCGGCGACGCCCCGGTTCCCGGCAAGCCGAAAGAGATCCAGCGCACCACCATCATGTACGACCGCGCGAGCGGCCTCCGCGAGCCTGCGCTCACCGTCTCGCCGCAGCCCAACGCCGATGCGCGCTATTCCGCTGATGGCCTGTGGCTGGTCTACAGCCGCAAGGTCGGCGCCAACACCGACATCTACCAGACCTACCTCCCCACCCGGAAAGAGACCCGGCTGACGGACGACAAGGCGGAAGACACCGCCCCCTCCCTCTCGCCCGATGGCAAGATGTTCGCCTTCGTGTCGGAGCGCGGAGGCGGCGCCAACGTGTTCGTCGCCAATGTCGATGGCGCCGCGCTCACCTGCGCCGATGGCGCGTCCGCAAAAGCCTGCCAGCTGACGAAGGATGGCGGCTATGAGGACGCCGTCTGGGCGCCCGTCGGCAATCAGATCGCCTTCGCCCGCCGCACCGGCGAGCGCGCCGCGATCGGCATCGTCAACAGCGACGGCTCCGGCCAGCGCGCGCTGACCACCGCCTCAGGCAAGACGCTCGACATCAAGCCGAGCTGGTCGCCGGATGCGCGCCGCCTGGTGTTCTCCCGCATCGCCGGCAATTCCGGACAGCTTCACATCCTCACCGTGAAGACCGGCGACACGCGCCGTCTCGACGTGCCGGGCAGCGCGTTCGAGCCCGGCTGGGGCCCGAAACTTCCCTGATCGCACGCGCGCTGCACACCCCGCGAAAGCGTTATACGTAGAGAACGATAGCGACGAGTTGTTCACCGCGCGTTGCGCTGCGAACAATTCTCAACAACGCGATACGCCTGATTTACAAGCCTCGCCGTAGCGACAGCGCATGATGCGCGCCGCCACGAAATCGCGCGCGTACAGCCGCGTTCACATTGGCGTTCACCAAGGGCCGCGCTATTGAATCGCACAAGGGCGCGCTCTCTTCGCGGAGGGCGTGCGCGTCGCGGGTTAGAAACTGGGCGGAGGAGCCGGGAGCCAATCCCGGAACAACGCCCGCGGAGCACCAAATGGCCACCTACACACTCAACGTGAATGGCAAGACCGAACAGGTCGATGCCGATCCCGCCATGCCCCTGCTGTGGGTTCTGCGGGACAAGCTGGATCTCAAGGGCACGAAGTTCGGCTGCGGGGTCGCCAGCTGCGGCGCCTGCACCGTGCACCTCGATGGCGATGTCGCCCGCGCCTGCATCACGCCGATCTCGGCGGTGGGCGGCAAGCGCATCACCACGATCGAGGCGATCGGCCAGACCAAGACCGGTCAGGCCGTCCAGAAAGCGTGGCTCGATGTCGATGTCATGCAGTGCGGCTACTGCCAGGCCGGCCAGGTGATGGCCGCCACCGCGCTCATCAACAAGACGCCGAAGCCCACCGACAAGGACATCGACACCGCCATGGCCGGCAATGCCTGCCGCTGTGGCACCTATGTCCGCATCCGCGAGGCCATCAAGACGGCCGCGGGCGTCGACACCAAAGACACGCGGGAGGTCTGAGCCATGGCTGCTGACGGCAACACCATCAACACCTCGCGCCGCTTCTTCCTCATGGCCTCCGCCGCTGGTGGCGGCCTGCTCCTCGCCGGCTGCATGACCGCGCCGGACACGACGGACGGCGCCCCCGCCATCGCCGCCGAGCCTGCAAAACCCGCAGCGCCGCCGGTCGTGATCGACACCTACGTCGCCATCGCGCCGGACGGCACGATCCGCATCATGGCCAAGAACCCGGAAGTCGGTCAGGGCATCAAGACGATGCTACCCATGCTGATCGCCGAGGAACTGGACGCTGACTGGTCCCGCGTCATCGTCGAACAGGCCGACGCCGATGCGAAATACGGCAACCAGATCGCCGGCGGCTCCTTCGCCACGCCGAACCACTGGGTCCCGCATCGCCAGCAAGGCGCTGCTGCCCGCAACATGCTGATCCAGGCCGCCGCCGCGCGCCTGAACAAGCCGGTGGAAGAGTTCACCACCGAAGCCTCGCTCGTCGTTCACGCCGCCTCGAACACGAAGATCCCGTATGGCGACCTCGCGGCCGATGCCGCGAAGATCAAGCCGCCGGAACTGGCGGCGATGAAGCTGAAGGATCCGAAGGACTACCGCATCATCGGCAAGCCCATGCGCAACTGGGACTCGCCGAAGATCGTGCGTGGCGAGCCCATCTTCGGCATCGACACCAAGGTCGAGGGCATGAAGTACGCGTACTTCGAGAAGTGCCCGGTGTTCGGCGGCAAGCTCGTCTCGGCCAACACGGACGAGATCAAGGCCCTGCCCGGCATCGTCGATTGCTTCGTCGTGAAGCAGGTCGGCAACCTGCCCACCAAGATGGGCCTGCTCGATGGCGTCGCCATCGTGGCCGA
>JAOATF010000054.1 GCA_030158285.1 Hyphomonadaceae bacterium | reverse complement strand
ATCACAAAGCACCCAGAACCACTCACCTCATTTCCAGCCAGGCTCTGAGCAGGCGCTCCGCACAGGTTGATCAATAACAGGCAACTGGCGCGCCGCCGTGTCCAGAGCCACACTGTCTCCCAAACGGGGAGCAGCCATGACAACCGTGCTGGAAGAATTCCGTCTGCAGGTCCGCTTCTGCGAAGATTTCGGCTCGCATTTCACCGCGCAACTCCTCGCCCGCGCCGCGGATGATATCGAGGCCGGCGGCATCGTCGCGCAGCTGACAGCCAACTGGCCCGGCCATCCGCGAGCCGACGCCGTGTCATTGCGCGTCGCCGGCGCGCTCCACGCAGCCGCGCTCACCGGGCGCGATGCAATGCTGGCCGTTGAGTACCCTCACGCCAAGCCGACATGGTCCATGGATCGCGTCTGGCCGCTGGCCGAAGCCTTCCTCCGCCGCGAGGAGGCATGGGTCCGCGCCTTCATGAAATCGCCGCCGCAGACCAACGAGACAGCACGGTCAACGGGTCTCGCCTCCGCCTACATGTGGCTGGCCCAGCTTATGCCACAGCCCTTCCACATGCTTGAACTGGGCGCGAGCGCCGGCCTCAATCTCAACTGGGATCGCTTCGCCTACGCCTATCCGTCATGGGATCGGCAAAGTGTGATCGGCCCCATGATGCCCACCGTGGTGACGGGCCAGCCTCCGCCCTGGCGCGACATCGCCATCGCCTCGCGCGCCGCCTGCGACCAGAACCCGCTCGATCCCGCCAATGCCGATGACCGGTTGCGCCTGCGCGCCTATGTCTGGGCCGACCAGTCCGCGCGGCTGGAGCGCCTCAACGCAGCCATGGAGCTGTCGCGCGAAACCGGCCTCAAGGTTGAAAAGGCCGATGCCGCCGCCTGGGTCGCCGCGCATCTCGCCGGTGACCTGCCGCCCGGCACAAGCGTGGTCTACCACTCCGTCTTCCTGCAATATCCGCCGGTCGACGTGCGCACCGCCATCGCCGCCGCGATCGAGGAGGCGGGCGCCCGCACACGCGGTGACGCCCAGCTGGCATGGGTCCGCTTCGAACCTGACAGCATCCTCAGCGGCGACCGCAGCTCAGCCCGCTACGTCCTCAACGCCGTGACATGGGCCAACGGACAGCGCAGCGAAACCATCCTCGCCGACGTCGACCCGCACGGACGAACGATGAGCTGGTGCGGCTGACCTATTCCGCAGCCTTCAGCGTCGTCGTCTCCGGCGTCCACTTCAGGCGTGGCGAGCGTGCGGCGCGCGTCTCATCGAGACGCTTGGCCGGCGCGAGGTGCGGCGCGGTTTTCAGCGACCCATCCTTCTGCGTCGCCCGCCGCGCGATGGAGGCCAGCGCATCGCAGAAACGGTCCAGCTCCGCTTTCGACTCCGTCTCCGTCGGCTCGATCAGCATCGCGCCATGCACCACCAGCGGGAAGTACATCGTCATCGGGTGATAACCCTCGTCGATCAGCCCCTTGGCGATATCGATCGTCTCGATGCCCGTGTCCTTCAGGAACGCGTCCGAGAAAAGCGCCTCGTGCATGCAGTATCCTGCAAACGCCGGGCTCATCAGCGGCTTCAACCGCGCGAGGATGTAGTTGGCGTTCAGCACAGCGTCTTCCGCCACCTGTTTCAGCCCATCCGCGCCATGGCTCAGGATGTAGGCGAGGGCGCGCGTGAACATGCCCATCTGGCCATGGAAAGCGCACATACGGCCGAACGAGTCCGGCGCTTCCGAATGGTGCTCAACAAAGCGCAGGCCTTCCGACGTCTTCAGGATGAAAGGCACAGGCGCATACGGCGCCAGCGCTTCGGACAGCACGGTCGGGCCAGACCCCGGCCCGCCGCCGCCGTGCGGCGTGGAGAACGTCTTGTGCAGGTTGATGTGCATCGCATCGACGCCAAGGTCGCCCGGCCGCACGCGGCCCACGATCGCGTTGAAGTTCGCGCCGTCACAATAGAAATATCCGCCTGCCGCGTGGATCAGGTCGGCGATCTCCTTGATGTCGCGCTCGAACAGCCCGCACGTGTTCGGGTTGGTCAGCATGATGCCGGCGACATCCGAGCTATCGACCAGCTTGGCCTTCAGCGCGTCCATGTCCACGCGCCCGTCAGCGGCGGCGGGGATCTCATCTACGGTGAAGCCGCATTGCGCCGCCGTTGCCGGGTTCGTCCCGTGCGAGGATTCCGGCGCCAGCACGCGCTTGCGATGGCCTTGCCCCTTGGCGATCAGCGCCGCGCGGATCGCCAGCATGCCCGCCAGCTCGCCATGCGCGCCCGCCTTCGGGCTCATCGCGACCGCCGGCATGTTAGTCAGCGTCATCAGCCAGCCCGCCAGCTCCTCAATCACTTCCAGCGCGCCCTGCACGGTGGATTGCGGCTGCATCGGATGCACATCGGCAAATCCCGGCAGGCGCGCCACTTTTTCATTGAGCCGCGGATTGTGCTTCATCGTGCACGAGCCCAGCGGGAACAGGCCAAGGTCGATGGCATAGTTCTTCTGGCTCAGGCGCACGTAATGCCGAACCGCTTCCGGCTCCGTCAGCCCCGGCAGGCCAGACGGCGCAGACCGCGTCACGCCGCCAAGCCGGCTCTTCGTGCCTTTGGGTCTCGGCAGATCAACGCCCGTCTTGTCCGTCGAACCGATCTCGAAGATCAGCCCTTCCGCCTGCAACAGGCCCTTCGAGCCCGAGACAGTCACGGATGTTCCCGCGCCATCAGCAGCGGAGATCGAGGTGGGGCGGCCAGTGGAGTTCATGGTCATGCTGCAGTCTCTCTGAAATGGCTACGGGCCATTGCGATGCTTTCCTGAACAATAGGATTGGTCAGGTCGAGGTCGAAGGCTCTGGCTGCTTGTTCGAGAAGATCATCGCCGCGTTGATCATTGCCGCACGCGATTTCATAGAAGCCGAGAGAGAACCAATATCCAGGCAGCATCCGTGGAGGAAATATAAGTGATCTTTCATAGTCTGCCGATGTCGCGCTGAGGATGTCGCAAGGCGTATTGATGGCATCGAATGCGCTCAAAGCGGCGCTGCATCCGCGCTCTACAATTGCCCGAATCCCCGCCTCATCAGCGACGTGATTGGGTCTGTTCGGCAAAGGCACGTGGCGCTTGAATATTCCAAGTACGTACTCGACGATGGGTTCGGCGAGCTCGAATTTATGTGCCTCGAGATCAGGTTTGCTTGGCAGGTCGCGAAACTGCGGACCGAGATGCACGTCAATCCGGGAGGTCTTTTCCGTTCGCTTTCGCTTGAACTCCCAAGTTGTGCTGTCATCTCCGAGTGCGGGAACGAAAACGGCTCCGATGCCCCACTCCATCTGATAGCCGATCCTGCTGACATGCAGTTCAATCAATTCATGCAAGGGCGCTTTGGAAGTGCGAATCCAATGCCGGGGCTTCTGCTGCGAGAAGCCGAAGCTGGCCAAGCAAGCCGAAAAAGTGTCATCCGCAACACGCGTGACTTCAGCTGCAGCGAGAATCGTCACTTCAACACCTCAGCGAGCGCCTTGGCGTAAGCCTTGATGTCGGATTGCGTGCAGCACTCTGTGGCCGCAGCGACGATGACGTTGTCCATCCCCGCGCCCGGGAACAGGCGAGAGGCGCGCACGCCGCCGATCACATCCTGCTTCTCCAGCGCCGCCAGAACCTGATCCGCCGGCTTCGTCGTCTCGAACGCAATCTCGTTGAAATAGCGCGAGGTTAGAACCTTCACGCCCTTCACGGCGCTGAGCGCATCCGCCAGATCGCATGCCGCCTCATGGTTCAGCGTCGCGAGGTGCGTCAGCCCCTTGTCGCCCAGCAGCGTCATGTGCGCCGTGAACGCCAGCATGCAGAGGCCGGAGTTCGTGCAGATGTTGCTCGTCGCCTTGTCGCGGCGAATGTGCTGCTCGCGCGTCGACAGTGTCAGCACGAAGCCACGCTTGCCATCGGCATCCACCGTCTCGCCACACAGCCGTCCCGGCATCTGGCGCATGTATTTCGACTTGCAGGTGAACAGGCCCACATACGGCCCGCCAAAGCCCAACGGCACGCCGATGGATTGTCCTTCGCCCACCGCAATGTCTGCACCCATCTCGCCCGGCGTCTTCACGAGACCCAGCGAGACAACTTCCGTGAACACCGTCACCAGCAGCGCGCCCTTGGCATGCGCCGCATCGCCCACCGGCGTCAGGTCCGTCAGCGTTCCAAACACGTTCGGCGTCTGCCCGATCACGCAGGCAATGTCGTCGGAAACGTGCTTCGACAGCTCAAGCTCGCCATCCACCGCCGGCGCCAGCTGGATCACTTTGATGCCGGCCGCCTCGCACAGCGTCCGCGTCGTGTCGGCATAGTGCGGGTGCAGCCCGCCCGACATAACCACCGTGGTCCGCTTCGTCACGCGGCACGCCATCACGGCAGCCTCGGCGCAGGCGGTCGAGCCGTCATACATGGAGGCATTGGCCACATCCATGCCGGTCAGCGCCGCCACCTGCGTCTGGAATTCGAACATCGTCTGCAGCGTGCCCTGCGCGATCTCGGGCTGGTAGGGCGTGTACGTCGTCAGGAATTCCGAGCGCTGGATGATGTGATCCACGCTCGCCGGAATGTGGTGCTTGTAGGCGCCGCACCCGACAAAGAACGGGCCATCGCTCGCCGCGCGGTTCTTCTTCGACAGCCTGGTCATGTGCCGCTCGACTTCCAGCTCGCCCTGGAAATTCAGCAGGCCCGGCACGGGGCCTTTCAGCCTCGCGCTCTTCGGCACGTCGCCATAGAAATCATCCACCGACTTCGCGCCAATGGTTCGCAGCATCTCCGCGCGGTCATCCGCGGTGAGGGGAAGGTAGCGCATCACTCTGCCTTTTTGGTCATCTCGGCGGCGAGCTGCCTCGCGCCGTGGTCGTTGGAATGTGTGAATCCGTTCAGCACGCCCGCCCGGTCGCCCTCGGGGCGGTTCTGGCTCAGCTTGGCAATGCCCTCGATCGCGTCGATCGACAGGCGCACGCCCGTGATCGCGTTCAGCATCTTGGCGATGTACTCATCCGGCGCATCGCTCACCTTCCACGGAACAGCCGTCGGCTGTTCCATCATGTCGGTGATCCGCGCCACCTGCTGGCGCAGCGCGTCGGCATCGTTGAATGTCTCCAGCACGCCGGAGACGTGCACAGCCATGTAGTTCCACGTCGGAACCACTTTCCCGTGCTCGCGCTTCGACAGGTAGAGCGAAGGCGTCACATACGCGTCCGCCCCGCTGAAGATCGCCAGCGCCCGCGTTGACGATGCCGCAATCGCCGCCACCGGGTTGTTCCGCGCGACATGCCCTTCCAGCCCGACGACTTTTCCAGACGCGTCGCGCCGCAGGATCATCGGGATATGCGCCGCCTGCGGTCCGGCCTCGCTGGCAACAACCAGCGTTGCGAAATGGCGCGCCTCGATAAAGGCGGCCATCTCGGCCTGGTCGTCCATGCGAAAGGCAGGCGCTGCGTGCATCTCAGCCGATCATTGCGTTGCGCAGAACGCGTCGTACGCAGCCTTGTCCATCAGGCCGCTCAGCTGGCCCTTGTCCGCCAGCTTGATCTTCACGAACCAGCCCGCGCCTTCAGGATCGTCATTCACCTTGGCCGGCTCGTCCACGATGGCCGAGTTGCTCTCGACGACTTCGCCGGTCACGGGTGCGTAGACGTCGGAGGCTGCCTTCACCGACTCCACCACGGCCATGTCGGCTTCTTTCTTCACTTGCTTGCCGGCGTCCGGCAGCTCGACGAACACCACATCGCCCAGCTTCTCGGCGGCGAATTTCGTAATGCCCACGGTCCCCACATCGCCGTCGACGCTGATCCACTCGTGTTCATTCGTGTAATACGTGGTCATCTCACCCTCTTGGTTTTATCTGTCTCAGCGTTTGTAGCGCGCGGGCACGAAGGGCAGCGTGGCGACTTCCGCGTCCAGCGCCTTGCCCCGCACGATCAGTTTCAGCGGCGTCCCCGCCTTGGCGAACGCGGTCTGCACATAGCCCTGCGCAACCGGCCCGTTCACCGTCGGACCAAAGCCGCCGGATGTGACAACCCCAATCGTCTGCCCATCCACACTCTGCACTTCCGTCCCTTCGCGGGCAGGGGCCCGGCCCAGCGGACGAATGCCAACCCGCTTGGACGCAACGCCGTCCTTGATCTGACCAAGAATCTTCTGTGCGCCCGGAAAGTCGCCACGCTCGCGCCGCGGCTTCGAGATCATCCAGTTCAGCGACGCCATCACCGGCGTCTTGCCCGTGTCGAGGTCATGGCCGTACAGGCACAGCCCCGCCTCCAGCCGCAGCGAGTCCCGTGCGCCCAATCCGATCGGCTTCACGCGATGGTCTTCCAGCAGGCGATTGGCAAACGCCTCGCCATGCTCCGCCGGCACCAGGATCTCGAACCCGTCCTCGCCCGTATAGCCGCAGCGCGTCGCGACCACATTGCCATACGGCGTGTCCTTGATCTGCTTGAACGTCATGAAGGTCAGCGCGACCGCTTCCGGGAAAATCCCCGCGATCACGTCTTCCGCCTTCGGCCCCTGAATGGCGATCAGCGCGCGGTCATCCGCGCGATGCAGTTCCGCTTCGCCCGCCGCAGCCTTGGCGATCAGCGCGAAGTCATTCTCCTTCGTCCCCGCATTCACGACGATGTAGAGCCCGCCCTGCTGGTCCTCGCGCGGCGGCCGGCCGATCATCAGGTCGTCGATGATCCCGCCATCTTCGTTCAGCAACACCGTCAGCTGCACCTTGCCCGGCGCCAGCCCGGCAATGTCGGACGGCACCAGCTTCTCCACCAGCGCAGACACCTTGCGATGCGCCTCGTCGCGTTCTTCAGATGTCTTGCCGCCCAGCTGGGGCAGGGCGAGGAAGCTCGGCCCCATGTGCGAAACGTCGAACAACCCGGCTTCGGTGCGGGTCCAGTTGTGTTCGGCCATGATGCCGTCGGCATACTGGATCGGCATGTCATACCCGCCGAACTCCGCCATGCGCGCGCCAAGCCGCGTGTGCATCGCGTGCAGGGGCGTTTTCATCAGAGGCGAGTTCGAGGCTTCCGACATGACCACTCCAACAGCTGCGCAGCATCGCTTTCGCGATCCACGCCCCCGCTGTCGGATGTGCCTGAGAGATTCACGCTCCCTGGTCCGAAGACCAGAAACCGCTTACTCCGTCGGCGGCGGAACCAAATCCGCGCTTTCCAGCGTTGTCGTCTGTCCCGCGGCCCTTTTGCCTGAGCGTTTCCGGGGCGGTTGCGCCTTCGGCGATGGAGCAAGCTCCATTCTCTCCCGCGGGGGATTTATCGACGTGACCGCCGGGGCGCGCCTCGCGGCGGGTCCAGACGTTGGGAGCATCTGCCCTTGCGCACGGTATCACGTCAATGGCGGCGGCGCGCCAAGGCTGGGGATGGCGGTGTTTTGACCGGAATCAGGTCGCCCAGATCACGTCAGGCAAGACAGATCAGGCGACGCGGGCGCGGGCCAGGCGCTTGTCCACGACCTTCTTGAGGCCGGTGATCAGGTTCTCGCGCTCGGCGTGGTGCTCGCTGGTCAGCAAGCCCAGCGTATGCATCGCGTCGATGTGCGTGGTCAGCACTTCCGGATCGGCCGCGCCATTGGCGCCGATGGCGGTGACATAGCGGCCCAGCGACCGGGCGGCGTCGCCCATCATCTGGTCCTTGAACTCGTCAGCCTTCAACTCGGCTTCCTTCACGGCGAAATAGATCTCGCGCAGCTTGCGGCGGTCGCCCGGCGTCAGGCCCGCAGACAGCTCGCTGATCTTCTTCACGCATGCGCGCACGGCGATGCGGTTGGGTTCGGCTTCCCACGGCGCCAGCGTGTTCGGATCGCCACCCAGCGGATCGACAAAGCGACGCAGCGGGCCGCTGTACTCGTCGATCATGCGACGGCGGCGGCACGGGCCGACATAGACGGCGCAATCAACAAACTCGCGCGGACGTTCCAGCACCGACTTCACGCGCACCATCACAGCCTGCGACGAGAAGGGGCGGGCGAGCATTTCGTCGACGCCGCTCTGCTGGGCGGCATCGAGGAAGGCCTTGGTCGGCGTGTCGGTCATCACGATGATCGACGTCTGGCGCGAGACTTCCTTGAAGCCCGAACGGATCAGGCGCGTGTATTCGAGGCCGGACAGGCCGGGAATGCGCGACGCCGTGATGACAACGCGCGGGTTCGTTTCCGCGGTCCGCTCCAGCAATTCCCTGCCGTCGCGAACAGTCGTGATCATGAAGTAACCGGACGCCCGCAGGACTTCGGCAAGCAGGTTGCGCGAGTGCGGATCGGAATCTGCGATCAGGAATGTCGGTGGCTGGTTGCGATCGGACATGTCTGCCTCACCCTCAGTCGGCAAGGGCATGTCTACCGCAACAAGGTTAAAGGCCCCCTCGCTGAACGCTTCAAACCTGCTGTCGCGATTGAGGTTTGATTAAGCATCGCAATCCAGATGGCCGCGAGGCTTTTCCCGATCAGAGGCCCTTCAGCCAGTCGATCAGCAGCTTGTTCGTCTCCGCAGGCTTCTCCTGCTGGTTCCAGTGCCCCGCGCCGTCGATCATGTGGAAACCCTGCAGGTCGGCGAAGTGATTGCGCATCTTGGCTTCGACATCGCGGCCGAACATGCGGATGCCCACATCCTTCGTCCCCGCCATGAACAGGGCAGGCTGCTGGATCTTCTGGCCCGCATAGCGCGAGGCCACCGCATAGTCGCGATGGAAGTTGCGATAGCGGTTCAGCGGCCCCCGGAATCCCGAGCCCTCGAACTCCTTCACCAGATAGTCGATGTCGGCGTCCTTGAGCCAGCCGGGGAATTTGCCCGGATCGTCCATGCCCAGCAGGAACGGCTCGCCATGCTTCTTGCCCGTGGGCCAGCCATTGGCCGGCGCATCGCCCGACCACGAAAAATAGACGCGGCGGATGGTGTCGCGCACGTCGGCCTCCAGCTCGGCCTCGGCCACGCCCTCGTCCTGGAAATAGACCATGTAGAAGAACAGGCCGTTCTCGGTGAACATCTTGCGCGAGACGTCGATCATCGGCGCCGCGCCATGTCCCATGTGCGGGATCGACATGCCGCACACCGCGGTGAAACGCTGCGTGTCCATCAGCGCCGTGTTCCAGACGATCGGCGCGCCCCAGTCATGCCCCACCAGGATCGCCTTGCCGCCGCCCAGCGCATCCGCCACCGCCTGGTTGTCGGCGACAATGCTGGCCATGTCATAGGCCTCGACCGGATGAGGCGTCGATGAGCCGCCATAACCGCGCACGTCGATGGCCGCCGCAGTAAAGCCAGCCGCCGCCACCGCCCCCAGCTGATGCCGGTAGGAATACCAGCTCTCCGGAAAGCCATGGACCATCAGGACCAGCGGCCCCGACCCCTCCACCGCAACCCGGATCGTGCAGTCGCCGGACTGGACGTAGCGGAACTCATGCGCCATATAAGGCTCCTTCGGCGACCGTATGTATCGGTTGCGCTTCTTGCGGACTAAGCCGGACCCTGTCTGGGCCGTCCGCACCTTAACCAAGCTGGCGCGTGGGCCAAGGCGTAAGCCTAAAATGACCCGGAGCGAGCCAGTTGAGGCAAGCGCACCGCTTTCGGCCCGGGATTTTCCCTAACCGCATCCGAGAGGCGCAACGACCCGTCCGGCCTCATGCCGCGCGGGCGCAAGGAGGCAACCCCATGCTCCTCACCATGATGAAGGGCAAGCTGCACCGCGCGGCCGTCACCCAGTGCGACCTGCACTATGAAGGCTCGTGCTCCATCGACATGGACCTGCTGGAAGCGGCCAACATCCTGCCGCACGAGCGGGTCGACATCTGGAACGTCACCAACGGCGCGCGCATCTCCACCTACGCCATCGAGGCCCCGCGCGGCTCGCACACCATCGGCATCAACGGCGCCGCCGCCCGCTACTTCCAGACCGGCGACCGCGTCATCATCGCCGCCTTCGCCCAGATGAATGAGCCCGAAGCAAAACAATGGGCGCCCAGCGTCGTCCGCCTCAACGACCGCAACGAGGTCGTCACCGGCATCGCCTGACAAGTTTCACAGACAAGTTCTACGAGGCTTCCTCCCCAGAAGCACAAACGCCGCCCGCAAAGCACGGGCGGCGTTTTCGCTTAGGGGAGTGGGGAATAGGCAGTGGGGAGTAGGGAGTCGGATTGAGGAGACACTACTCCCTATTGCCTACTCCCCACTCACTCCGCGCAGCGCCTACTTCACCAGCTCGAACACCACGTTCACCGTCTGCACCAGCGCGACTTCACCCGCAGCAATCGGCGTGGCTTCAGCCGCCATGTCCTGCATGCGCATCATCACCGGCATCGGCGGTTGGGGCGAGTAATCATACTCGCTGATCGTCACGATGCGGGCGACCTTGTAGCCGACGGCCTTGGCATAGAGTTCGGCCTTGGCGGCCGCGTCCTTGATCGCTTCCACGCGGGCATCGTTCTGGAACTGCTCCGGCTTGTCCACCGAGAACGAGATGCCGTTGATCGTGTTGCCGCCGCCCTTCACCACGGCGTCGAGCGTCTTGCCGAGATTCTTCAGGTCGCGGACCTTGATCGTGATCGAGTTGGCGGCCTGGTAGCCGGTCAGGCGCGGGCGCGCATTGTTCGGATACTCGTAGACCGGGTTGAGCGAGAGGTTGCCCGTCTGCATGTCGCGGTCGGCAATGCCGGCGGCTTTCACGGCGGCGAACACGCCATTCATCTGCGTGGCCTGTTGCGACATTGCATCGGCGGCGGTCTTGGCTTCCACCTGCACGCCAACGCTGATCATGGCGACGTCGGGCGCCTGCTTGATCGAGCCCTGTCCGGTGAGCGTGATGGTGGTCTGCGGCTGGATCGTGCTGGCGGGGGGCATCATCGGGTGCTCCATGGCGGGCGGCTGCGCCATGGCCATCGGGGCTGTTGCGCAGCCCGCCAGTGCGGTGGCGGCGAACAGGGCGGGGGCAAGGCGATTCATCTGGGTGACCTTTCTTGGGTCTTTCTGGGGTCGTTGATCCGTCCGGCAATTCGGGAGGGAGTATAGCGGACGTATGACGGATTTCTCAGCTCAAATGGGGCGCAGCCATGGCGCGGCAAGATCGAACTGGCGGCGCAGCATGGCGGTCTGGCGCTGGAGGCGGCAGTGTTGCCGCAACGCCATGGCGCGGTTCATCTGCCGTTCAGCAACAGCACGTTGAGCGCGAAGTATCCGCCGACGATGGCGACCGTAATCGCCATTATGCGGGCAAGGTCGCGCTCCAGCTTGTAGGCGCGCTCGCGCTTGAGTCGCCCCATCGGCCCTTCAAGGATCGGCGTCGTCTCGATCCAGTGGTCTGAACGAAACGCCTTGATCGGGTTCGCGATGAAGCTGGCGAGGATCGCGCCCATCACAAGAATGCCGACCAGCAGGTAGGCCAGCACGAACGAGACGATAGCCCACACAAAGCCATGCCACACGTCGTTCTTCTGCCCCGGCGCCTCCAGCGCCTTGGTCATCATGCCCATGCCGGCGAATGACAGGATGTGCAGGTCGATCAGCGGCGGTGGCGGCGGCATCGCGATGGCTTTGAGCGGCGCGTGGATCACGGCGGAGACGCCATCGGCCATCGCGCGATACCCGGCGATGAACTGGTCGATCTCCGGCGCGACGGGCAGGGCGAGCTGGCGCTGCACAAGGCTGATGATCGTCGGTACGCTCAGCGCGATGCCGACGAGATAGAGAAGCCTGTCGCTTCGTTTGGGTTCGGCGGCAGCGGTCGTCATCGGCCAAGGATAACATGAGGCGGAGTTACGCAAGCGCGGGCGCCTGCAAGTTGCGGGATTCGGCAAAATTTTTCCGGCTGCCTTCATGGGCGGCGGGGCCCGCCTCGTACGGATGACAAGCAAAACGTCATGCTGCCGCTACGTTTTTTCCGACATTCGCTGGCGAGAACGCGTCAATGCGGTCTGCCCAAAAGGTTTGCAAATCTAAGCCTGAAATTAACGAAGAGCCTTGATAACGCTGCTGAACTGATCCGCCCGGCGTCTGGTCAACAAGGGGCGATGCACAAGCACGGGGATTTAATTGGCTCAGCGCTCTATCAATTCTCTGGCCATGAAGGCTGGCGCCGTGGTGCTGGGCAGCACGGTCCTCGCGGGCGCTGTCGGTGGCGCCGCCGCTTGGATGCTCAACAACGAGCTCAGCTCCACCAACCACATCAGCAAGGTGCTGCGTAACCACCTCGAAGGCGACATGATGCACGACGCGCTGCGCAGCGACGTGCTCGCCGCGCTGGCTGCCAGCAATCCCGCTTACGGCCTCGACATGGCGGACGTGAAGGCCGATCTCAAGGACCACACCGAGAATTTCCGCTCGCTGATCGCTTCGAACACCGAGCTTACCGAAGGCAATGCCGAGCTTGGCCCGCTGGTGTCCGCGGTCAAACCCGCGCTGGACGCCTATATCGCGAAGGCGTCGGAGCTGGTTGACACCGCTTCGAAGGACGAAGCCGCCGCGCTGGCCATGCTGCCGGAATTCTTCGACGAATTCCGGAAGCTCGAGGATGGCCTCTCCGCCGCGTCCGACAAGATCTCTGCCGCGTCCGACCGTACCGTCGCCGCCGCCGCGACGATCGGTTTCATCGCCCAGGTCGCCATCATCATCGCGACGCTACTGGCTATCGGCGCCGTGATTGCCATCGTGCTCGGCGCTCGCCGCACGATCGTCAAGCCGATCGTCGACCTCACCGCCGCCATGGATAAGCTGGCAGGCGGGGACACCACGATCCAGGCGCCGCACAGCAAACGCGAAGACGAAGTCGGCCGCATGGCCGCCGCCCTGGTCAAGTTCCGCGAGAACGCCATCAACCGCATCGCCCTGGAAGAGACCCAGCGCAAGCAGGATGCCGAGCGCGCCGAACGCAGCCGTCGCGTGGAAGCCCTCGCATCGGCCTTCGGCGATCAGCTGGCCGTCAACCTGTCGAGCCTGCGTGACTCCTCGTCCCGCCTGATGAGCGACGCCACCACGCTCGAAAACGTCTGCGAGGAAGCCAACGCCAGCGCCCGCAACGCCATCGACGCAACCGACGGCGCCAACTCCAACGTCCAGACCATCGCGGCCGCCACCACCGAGCTCAGCGCCTCCATTCAGGAGATTGCCTCGCGCATGGCTGAATCGGCCCGCTCCGCCGAGCAGGCCTCCTCGCAAGGCGCCGCCGCCGGCCAGACATCGCAGCAACTCACCGACGCTGCCCGCAGCATCGACGAGATCGTCGCCGTCATCGGCAACGTCGCCGAACAGACCAACCTGCTGGCCCTCAACGCCACCATCGAAGCGGCTCGCGCCGGCGAGATGGGCCGTGGCTTCGCGGTCGTCGCCAGCGAGGTCAAAGGCCTCGCCAGCCAGACGTCGCGCGCCACCGAAGACGTGTCGCGCCGCATCTCGGAAATCCAGGGCATCTCCAACCGCTCCACCGAGCAGGTGAGCCAGATGGTCGGCCTGATCGAGCAGATGAAGCAGCTCAGCGTTGCTGTCGCCGCCGCGGCAGAAGAACAGAGCGCCGCCACCAACAACATCGCCGAGAACGTCAACTCTGCCGCCGGCCGCTCCGACGAGGCGCGCGACAGCGTCGCCGCGATGAGCGCCGTCACCGCCAAGACCCGCGAAGCCACGGACTCCGTCCAGGCCAGCGCCCGCTCCGTCGAAGATCTCGCGCACAAACTCAACACCGTTGCGCGCGACTTCCTCGACAAGCTCAAGGCCGCATAACCCTCACCACAACCCCGACACCACCCGCCCAAAGCAGCCCGCAATGGCTGCCACCGAGACTGCCTTGCCCAAAACCGAACAGAAAGTTCAAACAATGAAACGCATCTACACCCTCTCGTCGTGCGCTATCGTCGCCCTCAGCGCCGCCGCCCTGCAACCCGCATTCGCACAGGATCGCGAACTCTCCACCGATCGCCCCGATCGCACCGAGAGCGCCTACACGGTGCCGCAAGGCAAGTGGCAGCTGGAAATGGACGTCGCCAACTGGACGCACAATGAAGACGCCGGCATCGTGACAGACGAGTTTGGCGTTGCCCCGTTCAACCTGAAATACGGCGTCGGCGCAAACACGGACATCCAGCTTGTCGTCACGCCGTACGTGCGTTCGCAGGTTACCGGCCTTGGCCTCGATGAAGACATTTCGGGCTTCGGCGATCTCACCATCCGTCTGAAGCACAACATCTGGGGCAACGACGAAGGCGCAACGGCCCTCGCCATCATGCCGTTCGTTACGCTTCCGACCGCCGACAAGACGCTCGGCGGCAGCGGCGACATCGAAGGCGGCGTCATCCTGCCGTTCGCCCTGTCGGTCTCGGACAGCATCGGCGCTGGCCTCATGGTGCAGGTCAATGCGCTGAAGGACTCGAACGACGGCTACTCGCCGGAGTATGTCGTGTCCGGCACGGTGGGCTTCGATGTCATGCCGCAGATCGGCGCCTACGTCGAACTCTACGCGAGCAAGTTCGACGATATCGGCGAGAAGACGCAGGCCACGTTCGACCTCGGCATGACGTATTCGCCGGAAGACAACCTGCAGCTCGACGCCGGCGCCAACCTCGGCCTCAACGACGACACGGACGACATGCAGCTGTTCGTGGGTGTCTCGCGCCGCTGGTAGAGCGGTCGCGCGTCAACGTAACGTCTGAAGAAAAGGCCGGCGGATCCCAAAGGGTCCGCCGGTTTCTGCTTAGCGGGTACGAACCATGCGCATCGGCCGCGCGGGCGCCGGTTCGCTTCCCTCGGCCTGGCTTGTATGCTTACCGCTTTCCAGCGCCCCGCTGGCCATGTCCAGCACGCGCAGGGTCGTTCGCAGGTCTTCATCGCCCACGCCGGCGAAGCAAGCGTCGCGCATGGCCGAGGCAACGCTGTCGATCTCGCCGACAACCTCCAAGCCTGCCGGCAAGATGACAACGCGTTTCACGCGGCGGTCTTCCGGGGTCGAGCGGCGCGCCACCAGTCCCTGTTCCTCGAGCGCATCCAGCAGGCGCACCAGCGTCGGACCCTGCACGCCCATGCGCTCGGCGAGATCGGTCTGGATCAGGCCCTCGGGCGTGTGGCTGAGAAAGTAGAGCGCTGACCAGCGTGCCTCGGTCTGCGAACTGGAGCGGACCTTCTCGGCGAAGCGCGCGCGAAACCGGCGTGTCACCAGCGCCGCCCGGAACATGATCGCAAGCTGGTCGGCGGCGCGGTCGTTCACGTTGGTCATGCGAATTGGTGTGCCTATGTCCAGTCTCGGTTCATCCGGAACGAGTCGATGCGGATAGCATCAGACGTCACAGTGAACGATTAGTGCGGCAATAGTCTTGATCCATGTCATTCGCCAGAGAGCAATCTTACCCAAGGCGGGTAAAGTGCAACGGGCTGCGTCTCCATCAAAGCCGTCGCCGTCAACAGGGACGGTTTTTGCGAACGGGCAGCTACGGCAAGTTGCGACTGCGAGTTTTCCGCAGTCTCATTTCGTGTCCGTCAGCCTCACGCCAGCGATCGCGCCATCGCGTCCACCGGGGAGGCGGCTACCGCCCCTTCCAGTTCGGCGGACGTTTCTCGGCAAACGCCCGCGGCCCCTCGCGCATGTCATCGGATTTGAACAGCGCCTTCGCGGCCGGATAGCCCGTCTGCGCCTTGTAGGCCGCCTCGATGCTCGGCTCGTCCGCTGCGCGATTGACGATGGCCTTCGACGCCCGGATCGACATCGGGCTCGCCGCCATGATCTCGGCTGCCCAGCGGCGCGCCGCGACCATCAGCTGATCCGGCGCCACCACCTCGTTCACGAACCCCATGGCCAGCCCCTCCTGCGCGCTCACGCGCCGTCCGGTCAGGATCATCCCCATCGCCTGCTTGCGTCCCAGATGGATCGGCAGGCGGATCAGCCCACCGGCAAGCGCCGCAAGCCCCACCTTCGGCTCGGGCAGGGCAAACGTCGCCGTCTCGGACGCGATGATGAGGTCAGCCGCCAGCGCCACCTCGAACCCCCCGCCCATCGCCACGCCGTTCACCGCCGCGATCACCGGCTTGTCGAGATCGAAGCGCGACGTCAGCCCGCCAAACCCCGCCACCGGTGTTTCCAGCGGAACGCCCCGCGCCATCCGCTTCACCGTCTCCTTCAGGTCATTGCCAGACGAGAACGCTTTCTCGCCCGCGCCCGTGATGATCGCCACCCACTGCTCGGGATCAACCGCGAACTCATCAAAGATTTCCGCCAGCTCCGCATTGGTGTCCGGGTCCAGCGCATTCATCGAGGCCGGCCGGTTGATCGTCACGACGGTCAGATGCCCGTCGCGTTCCACGATGCACGACTGCGGCGTCTTGCGCCTTGCAGGCCCCGCGCTCCACACCGGCTTGCCGAACACATCCGTCCGCACATGACCTTCCGTGTCCACCGCCGATTTTTCCTGCGACGTCAGCAGCGCAAGCGTCTCCGCATCATTCCCCGATGCCCGCGCCATCACGCGCCCGCCATCCGGCGTCCGCGCAATGATGATGCCCTCGATCGGCAATCCGTCGCGCGCATAGGTGACCGTATACGTCTCAAGCGTGGCAGGGCCCTTGTAGTTTTCATGCAGGGCAGGCGTCGGCCCCCGCGCCGCATCGGCCTCGGCCTGCACCGAATACTCCGTCGCCATCGGCTTCTTTGGCTGCGTCGTGCTCACCACCAGCGTGTGATGCTTGTTCACATAGCCGCCCTGACCATACAGCATGCCCAGCTCGCCCGGATGCGCCCGCAACGCGCGCACCATCGCCGCCACCGCATGGCTCATGTAGTTGTTCAGCGGCCCACCAAAGAACGTGAGGCCGCCCGCCACCGTCGGCGCATGCGTCGCCGGGTCCAGCTTCAGCGTCCGCAACGCCATCTTCGGCACCACCGGGAAGCAGCTATAGAGCTCCAGACGCCGGAACTTGCTGGCATCGCCTCCGGCAATCGCCACAGCCTTCTCCAGCACAGCCGTCTGCGCCGTCGAATGGTCATAGCGATCGCGATGCAGGTAATCCTCCGGCTCCACCGCTTTCGCGCCGCCCCAGATATGGATCAGCTTGTCGTCCGCAATCCCCAGCTCCCGCGCCCGCGCGAGGCTCATCACGATGATCGCCGCCGACTGGTTCACGGACGGATTGGCTACCATCAGCTTCGGATACGGCCAGTTGATCAGCCGGTTGTCGGGCGAGGGCGTGGCAATCGCCTCCGCCTCCGGCGCCGTGCGTATCCATGCCGAAGGATTGGTCGCCGCTACCGAAGCATATCGCGCCCACAGCTCGGCTGACTCTTTCGTGCCCTCCGCCGGCGTCTGTCCCCACGCCGCCTGTGTCGCGACCTCATAGAACGGATAGACCTTCGCCGGGTCCATCACGCCCAGCTCTTTCGCCA
>JAOATF010000053.1 GCA_030158285.1 Hyphomonadaceae bacterium | reverse complement strand
TGCCCGCCATCACGGTGCGCACGTCGGCGAAGTCGAGGTTGATGAGGCCCGGCATCACCATCAGGTCGGTGATCCCGCGCACGCCGGAATAGAGCACCTTGTCCGCTAGTCCGAAGGCGTCGGCGAAGGTGGTGTCCTTGTTCGCAATGCGGAACAGGTTCTGGTTCGGGATGATCAGCAGCGTGTCGACTTCCGCGCGCAGGTCGACAATGCCCTTCTCGGCCACCGTCATGCGGCGCTTGCCTTCGAAGTCGAACGGCTTGGTGACGACGCCAACGGTGAGCACTTTCTGCTCTTTCGCGATGCGCGCGATGATCGGGGCAGCGCCCGTACCGGTGCCGCCGCCCATGCCGGCCGCGATGAAGCACATATGCGCGCCGTTGAGGATACGCTTGATCTCGTCGGCAGATTCCTTGGCGGCTTCAGCGCCCACATCCGGGTTCGCGCCGGCGCCGAGGCCCGAGGTCTTTCCGATACCGAGCTGAATCTGGGTCGGGGCCTTGGAGCGGGTCAGCGCCTGGGCGTCCGTGTTGGCGACCACGAATTCGACGCCCTGAAGCTTGGCCTCGATCATGTTGTTGACGGCGTTGCCGCCAGCGCCACCGACACCGATCACGACTATCCGGGGGGTCAACTCAACGGCCATGGCAACCTCGATCCGCAGTCCCCACATCGTCCAGCCTGCCGGGGCCGGACCGGGATTTCGAAAGATGAGGATCACGGGCTTTGGCTAAGCTCTTCTTAAGAGCCGCGCCGGGTCAGAAGTTTTTCTGGACCCATCCGAAGACCTGCTTCACCAGGCTTCCGCCCGGATCGGCGATGGCCCGTTCGACGCCGCTACGTGACGCGTCCGGTCCACCCATCAGGTCCCAACGTAGCAAGCCTGCCGCAGCGGCGAAAGCGGGTGAACTGTAAGTCTCGCCTAGACCCTTCACATTGGCAGGCTTGGCGAGACGCACCGGAGCGCGGAAAACGTCCTCTGCCAGCTCTTTCAGGCAAGCCAGCTGGGACGCGCCACCCGTGAGTACGATCCGTCTCGGCAAGGGCCGGCCCGTGGCGGACGCCTTGGACAGACGTCCGTCCATCAGTTCCATGATCTCCTCGACCCGCGGACGCAGGATCTGGGCGATCTCGGCCCGGCTGCACTGGTTGGCTTCGAGGCGTCCGTCCTGGCCAAGGCGCGGCGCCTCGACCATGTCCAGCGCGTCGCCATCCGTGAGGCCGACTGCGCCGTACTGAACCTTCATCCGTTCCGCCGCCGCAAAGGTCGTCCCCAGCCCCTGGGCCAGGTCGGACGAGGCACGGGAACCACCCATGGGCAGGGTCTCCACGTGCAGCAGGCCGCCGTCAAAGAATGCCGCAGCGGAAATCACCCCGGCGCCGAAATCGACAACCATCGCCCCCTGCTCGGCCTCGTCCTCGACGAGACAGGCAAGGCCGGCCGCATAGGGGGCCGCCAGGATGGCCGTGACATTGAGATGGGCGCGGGACACGCACTGCACGATGTTGCGCAGCCCGGCGGTGGGCGCCGACACCACGAGGAAGCTCGCGGTCAGGGATTCAGCGAACATGCCGCGCGGATCCTTGATCCCCGCCGTGCCATCGACCGAAAAGCCCAGCGGCGCCGAATGCAGCACTTCGCGGCCCTGCGGGTTGAATCCTTCGAGCGCCGCGACACGAACCTCGCGCACATGCTGCGCCGTCACTTCGCGCCCGTTGAGCGGCAGTTTTGCACGCACGATGTCGGAGCGCAGGTCCGGCCCGGAGACGCCCAGCACCACATCCATGATGCGCAGGTCGGCCGCACGCTCTGCCTGCTCCACCGCAAGGCGGATCGACCGTTCGAGATTGTCGAGATCGACCACGGCGCCTGCGCGAATACCCTTGGTCGCCTGGCAGCCAGCGCCAGCAACGCGCGGCTCGTCATTGGTCGCATCGCCCCGGCGCGCGATCATGCAGGTGACTTTGGAGGAGCCGATATCCAGCGCAGCCATGATCGTTCCGCGTCCCTGGACGCGGTCACGAATGTTGGTGCGCTGGGCAAGCGACGACATGGCCGTTAGATGCCCCCTTCAGCCGGGGCGGGAGACGCCATGCCCGCCGAGCGCGGCAGGGCCTGCACGGCAAGGTGTTTCGGATGGCGCGCATCGATGCGGCCCGCCGGAAGGTCGAGCACGCGGGTCTGCGCCTGCATCAGGTTCAGCGCCTCAAGTTGTTCGGAGAGGCGCGCATCCACCGGCATCGAGACGACGTCGGTGCGACCCTTGAACTTGATGTCCCAGCGGCGGCCATTGATGCGGTAGGCGACTTCCATTCGCTCCGACAGGTTTGGATAGGGCTCCATCGCAGCGATAAGCCCGCCAGCGGCCAGCGAAGCGTCCTTGCCGACAACGCGCGGCAGGTGGGCATACTTCGACATGTCGGCAGCGGCAAACGTGCGCCCGCTCTGGTCGACAACAACCCATGCGCCGCCTTCGCCCTGCTCCTGCGAGAGAGCCGTCGGCTTGCGCTGTTCGACCTCGATGCGGACCAGGTCCGGCCACAGGCGCTGCACGCTCACGGCGCCAACATCCAGCTTTTCCACGCGGTCGCGGATCGCATAGGGATCGGCCGACAGGATGCTCGCGCCATCGCGGATGTCGGCGGCAGCGGCTACCTTCTGCACCAGCGTCGGCTCGAGCGCGCCGCAATGGCGGCTGCCTTCAACCTCCGGCCGTGCGCAGACTTTCACGTCCTTGATCGAAATCCCGGCCCACCCGGCGATCACGTCAACGCCGCGATTCATGTTGTTGCCGAAGGCGCCGAGATTGCCGCCCATCCAGGCCGCGACCGTCAGCATCACGGCGCCGCAGATGATGGTGCCCAGCGCATAGGTCGCGATGCGGTCGCGGAACCAGGCGACGGAATAGGGAATGTCACGCGCCCGGCGCGAGGGCGCGGCCGCCCGCGGCGCAGGCCGGCGCGTGTCCAGCTCGTCGTCATAGGCGGGTCCGGCGATCTGCGGACGTCTTACCTTGGGCATGATGCGTCCTCGATCATCCAGCGGACGAGCGAGGGATAGTCGATGCCCATATGCGCAGCCTGCTCGGGGATGAGCGAGGTGGGCGTCATGCCCGGTTGCGTATTGGTCTCGAGTATCACCAGTCGACCCGCTTTTTCATCGTAGCGAAAGTCCGACCGCGACACGCCCCGGCAGCCAAGCGCCTGATGGGCCTTCAGCGACGCGTTCAGCGCAGCTTCGGTGACCGCATTCGGCAGGTCTGCAGGAAGGACGTGACGCGATCCTCCAGACTCATATTTCGCCGTGAAATCGTAATAGTCCCTTAAGGTCGTGATCTCGGTGACAGCCATGGCGCGGTCGCCCATGACGCCGACAGTCAACTCCCTGCCGGGAATGAACTTTTCGACCAGCGCCCGCTTGCCGAACGTCCAGGTTCCATCGGTCAGTTCCTTCGGCGGCCGGTTGGCCCCCTCGCGCACGATGAAGACCCCGAACGAAGATCCTTCCGCAGGCGGTTTGATCACGTAGGGCGGCGGCATGATGTGATCGCGCGCCAGATCCTCGACATCGTACATGCCGCCTTCGGCCACATCGAGGCCGTGCTGGACGTAGATCGCCCGCGCCTTGTCCTTGTCCATCGCCAGCGCCGAGGCCAGCACGCCGGAGTGCGTATACGGAATGCCCATGACTTCCATGATGCCTTGCACGCAGCCATCCTCGCCCCACGGACCATGGAGCGCGTTGAGCACAACATCGGGCTTCGCCTGCTCCAGCTGCTGGGCCAGCTGCCGCGTCACATCGATCTCGACGACGTCGAAGCCGGACCGGCGCGCCGCCTCCGCCATCCCCTTGCCGGATGACAGCGAGACGGGACGTTCAGACGACCAACCTCCCATGATGACGGCGACACGTGTCATGGCTCGCGGCTCCTCAAGGCTCATCCGGCTATGCGCCCGGTTCGGTTACCGGGATGCTACCGGCGACAGGCGTAGAAGGGTTCGTTTTCAGCAGGAAGCGCGGCGGAATTGCGGTTGCGTCCGTTGCGTACGGGAAACAGGGCCACCAGGCCGGCGATTCATGACACGAACGTCATGGCGAACCGTTCCTTAAGTCAAACGTGCTAAATCGTCATGTCTGAGCAGCGCCGTCCGAGCGCTGATGGCAAGCATGGCGCGACCTTTCGGTCGCAGGGGTGATCCTCTGTCATGATGACCTCGCAACTGCGCAAGGCCATGCCACGCTGGCGCCTTGTCTATCTGGCGCTTGCCGCGTTCAACCTGCTCACCATCCTGTCAAGCATGGTCATCACCCACAACCTGATCGCGCTGCACACGCGGTCCGTGGACCTGAACAATGCATGGGCCCAGCGCATGACCGACATCAACCAGCTCGGCTACCTTGCCGAAGCGGTGAATGCGCCTGGCAACAACGTCTTCGAAACACGCGATGTCGCCGGCGAGCGCGCCAACCGCGCGCAAGCGCTCGACCTCTTCCGGGTTCGCCTGGAGAGGATCGAGGATGATCTCGACAGCAATGCCGAGCCCGCCGAATTTGCGCGTCTCAAGGATGTGCTTGCGGGCGTCAGCGCGACAATGACGGAGATGCTTGCGGATTCCGACGAGGTGTTCCGCGCCTTCGAACGCCGGGATGTCAGCGCCGCCGGCACGCACATGGCCGCCATGGACCGCGACTATGGCAAGATGCTGCGGGGCATTTCCGATGCGGTGAAGCTCGCGCAGGATATCCAGGTCAGCCACCCGCAAGCGCAGATAGCTCTTGCCCGCGACATGCAGTTCATGGAGCAGGTTCTTGGGCTGCTGGTGGTGGCGCTGGTCATCGGCGCAGCAATCTATGGCAACCGGCTTGGCCAGGTCATGCGCCAACAGAATCGCGACATCACCGACGCGCGCATCGCCGCCGAGGCGGCCAACCAGTCCAAATCCAACTTCCTCGCCTCGATGAGCCACGAGATCCGTACGCCGATGAACGGCATTCTCGGCATGGCGCAATCGCTGGATACCGGCGACCTGCCCGGCAATGAGCGCGAGAAAGTCTCGATCATCCTCGATTCCGGCTCGTCCCTGATGGCCGTGCTGAACGACGTGCTCGACTTTTCAAAGATCGAAGCCGGCAAGTTCGACATCTGCCCTGCCCCGAACGACATCGTCCACACCACCGATCGCGTCGTCCGCCTGTTCGAGACGCATGCGCGGGACAAGGACATCACGCTGGCCTTCCATCACGACGCGGCCATGCCGCGCAATCTGGTCTACGACGCCGAGCGCGTCCGCCAGTGCATCAGCAATCTCGTCTCCAACGCCCTGAAGTTCACGCCGGGCGGCCGCATCGATGTGCACGTCACCTCGCGCCCGGTCTCCGAAACCGAAGCCATGATCTTCGTCTCGGTGAAGGATACCGGCATCGGCATGGCGCCTGACGTCCAGTCGCGCCTGTTCAAGCCGTTCACGCAGGCGGACAGCTCCATCGGCCGCCAGTATGGCGGCACCGGTCTCGGCCTCGCCATTTCCCTGCGCCTCGCGCAATTGATGGGCGGCGGCATGAGCGTTCAAAGCGCGCCGGGCCTCGGCTCGCTGTTCACCCTGACCTTCCGCGCCGGCGTGCAGGACATGCCGAAGCCCGTGGCTCAGCCCATCGCAGCTGAAACCGCTCGTGCCACGCCGCAGGGCCTGCGTGGCCTGCGCGTGCTGCTCACCGACGACAACGCCATCAACCGCCAGGTGGTAAAACTCTTCCTCGCCCCGCATGGCTGCGTCATCAGCGAAGCCGTCAACGGACAGGACGCGCTCGACAAGCTCGCCGCCGCCGAATTCGACCTCGTCCTGCTCGACGTCCACATGCCGGTGATGGACGGCAAGGAAGCCATCCAGCGCATCCGCACCAGCGACCAGCCGTGGCGCACGATCCCCGTCATCGCGCTCACCGCCGACGCCATGTCCGGCGACCGCGAAAAACTCATCGCCATCGGCATGAGCGATTATCTCTCCAAGCCGGTCGACCAGCGCGCCCTCGTCGCCCGCATGAACGCCGCGCTCGGCATCGTGCAAACAGATGAGCCGGCCGCTGCCGTCGCCTGATTGCTGATTTGAGCCGCCGGGAGTTTCGTGCCAGCCTCCGGCCATGAAACACGCCACGCTTGCTGTCGCCCTTCTTGCTACTGCCTGCACAACCGCACCGACGCCGGGGCCAGCTCTGTCACCGGCAACACCCCTCGCGGGAACGCCGTGCGATCCGCCACTGGTCGTGCCCGCCAGCATCATCGCCTCCGTCCGCGTCCAGTTCGATGCCCCCGGCACGCCGCGCCCGACCATCCCGCCGGAAGACATGGCCGCCTACCAGAAGATGCAGAAAGATCAGACCGCGAGTGACTGGGCCGCGCTTTGCTACTTCCGCGCTGACAACGCAGCCCTCGCGGCTGCGCCTGTTCCGGATGGCCGCATCGTCTTCATGGGCGATTCGATCACACAGCTCTGGGGCCTTGCCGAACCCGCTGACTTCGGGCCCGCCCGGGTCAACCGCGGTATCAGCGGCCAGACCACGCCGCAGATGCTGCTCCGCTTCAAGCAGGACGTGCTGGCGCTGAAACCCACTGCCGTCCACATCCTCGCCGGCGTCAACGACATCGCCGGCAACACCGGCCCCACGACACTCGAGGACGTCGAGAACAACATCGCCTCCATGGTCGAACTTGCGAAGGCGCACGGCGTGCAGGTCATCCTCGCCACGCCCCTGCCCGCTGCGAAGTTCACCTGGAAGCCCGACCTCAAGCCCGGCCCCACCGTGATCGCCTACGCCAGCTGGGTCCGCCGCTACGCCGCCGAACAGAACCTCATCCTCGCCGACTACCATCCCGTCCTCGCGACACAAGAAGGCGCGCTGAAGCCGGAGCTGGGTCCTGACGGCGTCCACCCCAACAAGGCCGGCTACGCCCTGATGAAGCCGATCCTCGAGACTGCGATTACAGGCGCGCTGCGCCGCTAGGGATGACCGCCATGAGCAAGCAGAACATGAAACACTGGATCGACGCCGCCGACGCCCTGCTGCCGGAGATGATCGACCTCCGCCGCGCGATCCACGCCGAACCCGAGATCGGCCTGCACAATCCGCTCACCACCGCCAAGGCGAAGGCCGCCCTCGCCGGCCTGCCGCTCGAATACACCGAGGGGCCCTCCACCACCGGTTTCATCGCCACGCTACGCGGCCCGTCTAACGGCCGCACCGTCCTGTTGCGTGGCGACATGGATGCGCTGCCGATGCACGAGGACACCGGTCTCGACTTCTCCTCGACCTTCGAGAACGCGATGCACGCCTGCGGCCATGATACGCACGTCGCCATGCTGGTCGCCGCCGCCAAGGCGCTCTGCGCTCAAAGAGATCGCCTCGCCGGCACGGTGCAGTTCATGTTCCAGCCCGGCGAAGAGGGTTGGCATGGCGCGCGCTACATGTTGGATGATGGCCTGATCAACCCGATGCCCGACGCGGCCTACGCGCTGCACATTACCCCCAACGTTCCCTCTGGTGTCTTCGCCGGACGCCCCGGCCCGCTGCTCGCCGCCGCCGACCGCATCGAGCTGACCATCACCGGCAAGGGTGGCCACGCCTCGCAGCCGCACGATGCCGTCGATCCCATCCCGGTCGCCTGCGAGATGGTGCTCGCGCTACAGGCCATGATCACGCGCCGCGTCCCCGCTTTCGACCCCGCCGTGCTGACCATCGCGCACATCAAGTCCGGCTCCACCAACAACGTGATCCCGGAAACTGCCTTCATCGAAGGCACCATCCGCACCTTCTCCGAAAGCACGCGCAAGATCGTGCGCGAAGGCATGCAGCGCGTCGTCGAGCATGTCTGCGCCGCGCACCTCTGCCAGGCCGACCTCAACCTCATCCCCGGCTTCCCCGTCACCATCTGCGACACCCGCGCGGTCGAGCTCGCACGCCGCACCGTGAAGGACATGTTCGGCGAGGACGGCTGGTTCGAGATGCCCTCGCCCATGATGGGCGCGGAGGATTTCTCCTACGTGCTGCAGAAGGCGCCCGGCGCGATGATGTTCCTCGGCGCCTCGCCCGAAGGCGGCGACTGGCGCACCTGCTGCGCGCTGCACTCCAACCGCATGGTGCTCGACGAACGCGTCATGGCCCGAGGCGCCGCCCTGCACTGCGCCATGGCGGAAGCCTTCCTCTCAGGCGGCTTCGACGCCTGAGGCCGCGCTCCGCCCGGTCAGGTCACAAGCCGGGCACGTGATACCCCACCGGCGCCGCCGGGCCGACCGGTATGCCCAGTCCGACCCATAGCGCCGTCAGCGCCATGCCCGCGAGATAGAACGCGATCGCCAGCGGCAGCAGCAGCGCGATCAGCGTGCCCAGCCGCAGCCCCGGAACCCAGCGCTGTGCAAACACCAGCGTCAGAACCACATAGGGATTCAGCGGTGAGATCAGGTTGGTCACCGTGTCTCCCACCCGGTAAGCCCCCGTCGTCATCTCCGGCGACACGCCCAACAACATCATCATCGGCGTCGCCACCGGCGACATCGCCGCCCATTTTGCTGATCCCGACGCAATCAGGAAATCCAGCCACGCCGACATCGTGGCCAGCAGCGGCAGCAGGATCGCCGGCGGCGCCTGCATCGCGCGCAACTGGTCCGCCCCCGCAATCGCCGTGATCGGCCCGAGGTTGGACCAGCCGAACATCGCCACGAAGTGCGCCGCGAAGAAGATCAGCACGAGGTAAGGCAGGATGATCTCCAGCCCCTTCACCATCATGCTCACCACATCGCGGTGCGTCCTGATCGAACCGGTTGCCACGCCATAGGCCCAGCCCGTCGCCGTGAACAGCACGAACAGGATCGCCGCGATCGAGCGGAAGAACGGCGTCATCCGCTGGCTGCCCTCAGCGCCCTCGTCCATCAACGGCGTGAATCCCGGCCACATGATCAGCGCCGCAACCAGCGCCGCCACGCCCAGCGCCGCAACGCCCGCCGCCATCAACCCGCGCTTCTCCACCGGCGACAGCATCACGCCGGCAAGATCCGCAACACCGCTCTCCCCATCCCATCTTCCCAGACGCGGCGCGACAACACGCTCCAGCACCCACCAGCCAACGCTGGTGAACACCACAGCGATCCCGATGCTGAAATACCAGTTGCCCAGCGGGTTCATCGTCCAGTCCGGATCGAGCAGCCGCGCGCCCGTCTCCGTGATGCCCAGCAGCAGCACGTCATACTGTCCCGGCAGCAGGTTCCCCGCGAGCCCCACCGCCGCGCCCGCAAAGCCCGAGATCAGCCCTAGCACCGGATGCCGCCCCGCCGCCGCAAACACGACGCCCGCCAGCGGCACATAGACCATGTACGCCGCATCGTTCGCGTGGGTCGCCAGCATGCCGAGCACGAACACCATCGGCACGAGAATGTTCTTCGGTGCGCCGCCCAGGCTCGCCCGCATCAGCGCCGTCAGCAGTCCGCTGCGCTCGGCAACGCTCGCGCCCAGCATGATGGTCAGCGCAAATCCCAGCGGCGCAAAGCCCGTGTAAGTGCGCGGCATCTCCACGAACAGCTTCTGGAGGTTCTCCTCCGACAGCAGGCTCGCGACCACCAGCGTGTCGCCCGTCACCGGATTCACCGCAGACCATCCCGCCGCCGCGCCGATCACCGACACGATCACCAGCAAGATGATGATGCCGACGAAAATGAAGACCGGATCAGGCAGGGCATTGCCCAGCCTTTCGACCGTATCGAGAACCCGATTGCGTTTGCCCGCCGGCGCCGCCGCCCCGTTCATGACGAACTATCGGCACAGGCGCCCACGCCTGTCCACGCCGATCGCCCGCCCTGCGCGCCGTCTGACCGCCTTGTGAGAGGCTATTTGTCCGCCTTCGCAGCTGCGAGAGCCCTCTCGACGTCGCGCCAATCGACGATCTTGAAGTTCTGGTCGATTTCCGAAACGGGGTTCGCATCATCCTGCACGACGAGGATGCCCGCCGGAAATTCCGGCAGCGCCGCCGCGGAAACATCCAGCCCATCCGTATGGCTCACGCCATCGACCGAGCCATCGGCATTCGCCGTCACCGTGATCACGCCGGCCAACGCATGCGGCGGCTTGCGATCATAGATCACATAGCGGTCCTTCGACTGCGCCGAGACGACCACATAGCCCGCGCCGTCCTTGCTGGCGTACAGGGACACGCCCTCGACATCTGCAACCAGCCCGGACCCGCTGCCCACCTTGTCGATGCTCCGCAGCGTCATGTCCTCGCTCAGCATATCGAGCACCCACAGGCCGACATTCTCCTCGCCGACGAACATGCGGCCGGAAGCATCGTCGATCACACAGCCTTCAAGCTGCGAGCCCAGCTGGATCGTGCGCCGCTCCGAAATCTGCACCGGTCCCGCGCCTGTGTCCGTCACACGCCAGATTTCCACCAGTCCGGTCTTGTACGTCACGACCGCATGCGTCGCGCCATCGAGCACGCCGATGCACACGCCATAGGGCTCGATGGTCTGAAGCTTCGTATCACCCGCGTGACTCACCATCGCCGTCACCGGATCGATGCGGAACCAGCTGAGCGCGTTGACGCCGTCATTGCTGGCGACCGCGAGATTGCCCCGCAGGTCCACATTGTTCGACAGCCCGACCGGCAGGCGCTGCCTTTCCGAACCATCCAGCCCATAGACGTAAACACCGACATCCTTGTTTGTGCCGAGGATCAGGCTCTTCGAAGCATCGGCCGGATTGACCCAGATCGCCGGATCATCCGCCGCATCGCCCGTCATGCCCATGCCCGCCGTCTCGCGGAACGCCGGCACCTTGGACGCGACGACCATGTCTGTCGTGCACGCGCCCAGGAGGAGCAGGGTCAGGGCCGAAACGGTCTTCATCATCAGGCAATCCTCGAATCAGGTGTCGGATAAAAGTACTGGGCTCCATCCCCGGGGATCACCAGGAACGGAGCCTCTTTCCCCTCTCCCCCTCACACAAGGCGAGGCAGGGCTAGAACGAGTAGCGGCCGATGATCTGGTAGACCGGGCCGCCCTGCTCCCTTTCAAGTTCGTATTCATCGTCGATCGCGCCGCCGATCTGGTTCGACAGCAGCGCGAACTTGCGGAAGGCCTCTTCCTTCTTGGCGTTCAGCAGGTTCGAGCCGACGAAGCGCACCGTGAAGCTGTCGCCGAAGCTCTTCTCGACGAACACTTCGAGGTCGGCGCCGTAGGTCGTGATCACGTCCTCGCCGACAACGCGGCTCTGCGACGTGCCCTGCTTGCGGTAGGTCGCGCCGAACGCGGCCTCGATCGCCGGCAGGTCCTGGATGAAGCCGAAATTGTAGACGTATTCGGCCTGGCTGTTGAAGCGGCGATAGCCAAACGCGTCCTGCACGTCGCTGTCCAGCCACGAATAGTTGGCGAACACGCCGGTGTCCGGCATGCCGATGGCCGACAGGTCTGACGACAGGTCAAGCTCGATACCCCAGACCTGGCCATCGCCCGTGTTGCGGGCCGAGAAGACGTAGGCGAGATCATCCGGCGGATCGTCAGCCGAACCCGGCGCGCCGGTGTTGTAGATCTCGATCAGGTCTTTCACATCGCGGTAGAAGAAGTTGATGCCCCAGATGCCGCTCGTGCCGAGCTGCTGCTCGTAGCCGACATCCGCGCCCCAGGCCGTTTCCGGGGTCAGGTCCGGATTGCCCTGGAAGTCGTTGGAGCCGAGTTCTTCTTCCAGCGTGCCTGCGAACAGGAACTGGAACGGCGCGCTGCGGATCGTGCGCGCAACCGAGCCGCGGATGCGGGCGTTGTCGGTGACATCGATCGAAACGTGCGCCGAAGGAAGGAACGTCGTCTCGCCGCGTTCGACGCCGTCAACCTCGAGCGTCATGTCCTCGACGCGCAGGCCGGCTTCCCACGAGAAGCCATCATTCTTGCCGTTCAGCTGCACGAACGGGTCGACATTGGTGCGCTTGATGTTGCTCAGCGTGTAGGTGACGGCCGGATCGGTATAGCCCGGAACGCCCGCGCCCGAGGCGTCGCCGATCAGCGTGCCGCCCGGAATGTTGGTGCGGAAGCGCCCGTCGCCGAGCGAGGTGTCGCGCTCCTTCTCGTTGAACTGCACGCCGAACTGCAGGTCGAGGTCGCCCAGCTCGCGCTTATGCTCGAGCTTGGCCTTGATCTCCTGGTCGTCCACCGCGAACGGCGCAAGATCGCGCGTGAAGCGGTCGGCTTCCGGATACGGATTGGCGTCGCGCTGGTATTCCATCTCGTTCTCGAACTCGTACGTGTCGTCCTTGAACGACGCGTAGCCGAGCTTCACCTTCGTCTCGCCGCCCAGCATCTGGAACTTGTAGCCGGCGTTGAGCGAGTAGCTTTCCTGGTCGATCATCACATCGTTGGAGTTCACGGTCGTGAGCTGCCCGGGCAAGCGATTGGTCGCCGGGCCGGAGCCGTTGGTGACGTATTCGCGCGAGTTCTCGTCCTGCGTGCGATCGGTCTTCACGAAGAAGCCGTCGAGCGTGAACTCACCGCCCTCGCCCACCGGCGTCTCGTAGGAGAAGTTCGCCGAATAGTCCGTGCCGTTGCGCACGTCGGTCTGGTCTTCGAGGTTCTGCAGCGTGCCGCCGATGTCGTCAAAACGCAGCGAGAGTTTTTCCTTCGGGTTGCGGCGGCCCTGCACGCTGGCGCCGACCAGCAGGCGGCCATCGCCCACCTTGCCGCCCCACACCGCGCCAGCCGATTCACGCACGCGGCCGTCGTCGAACATCAGCGCGCCGAGACGCACATAGCCGCCTTCCAGCGCATAGCCGTCCTTCAGCACGATGTTCAGCGCGCCTGCCATCGCATTGCCCGAACGGCTGGCCGAGGCCGAGCGCACGATCTCGACGCGCTGGATCAGTTCGGCCGGGATGCGGTCGACGAAGAAGGCCGTCTCCGCGCCATTGCCGATCGCGCCTGAGGACGAGCCGGCGCCCGGCACCTGCTCGCCATTGATCAGGATCTGCGTGTAGGCCGGGTCGAGGCCGCGCAGGCGCACGCCGTCCGATTCAAGAACGTCGGAGAGGAAGGTCACCGACGGCACGCGCTTCAGCGCATCGCCCGCCGACAGCGGCTCGAAGCGCTGGAAGTAGTCCGTGTCATAGACCAGCACCGGCGCGGTCTCGTTCGTGCGGTCGCGATAGGCGATCTCGGCCACCACGACGACCTGGTTGGAGGTCGTGATCGCTTCGGCTTCCTGGCTCGGCGGCGCGCTTTGCGGTTCCGGCCCCGTCTGGGCAAAGGCGGGCTGGAAAGCCGCCAGGGATATTGCCGCGCCCGCCACACTTGCGAGGTGCGAGGCCTTCAGCATCTTTGCCATCGAGGGAACCTTCCATCCGTTTGATGGTGGGGGCTCTAGGCGTGGGTCATGACAGCCGCCGAACAGTTTTGTTCAGGAAATGTGACAGCTCTCAATTGATGTTTCGGGGCCACACAGTTACCCACGGCGCGCTTTCTTGCGGTCCACCCGCTCACGAGGCTAGTAGCGCCCATGTCCATCAAGATTATCGGCGTCGATGCGGACGACACGCTCTGGCACAACGAGCCTGTCTTCCGCCTCACTCACAAGAAGTTCAACGACCTCCTCGGTGAGTTCGCCGACGAGGACGCGCTCGAACGCCGCCTCGCCGACATCGAGCGCGCCAACATCAAGACCTACGGCTATGGCGCGAAGGGCTTTACGCTCTCCATGCTGCAGACCGCGATGGAAATCAGCGACGGCAACGTCTCGACAAAAGTCCTGCGCGAAATCCTCGACGCCGGCCGCGAGATGATGGTCCATCCGATGGAGCCCCTCCCCGGCGTGGAGGAAGCACTCAAGGACCTGAAAGACCGCGGCAGCCTGATCCTCATCACCAAGGGCGATCTCTTCCACCAGGAATCGAAACTCGCCGCCTCTGGCCTCGGCTCGTACTTCTCCGGCGTCGAAATCGTCTCGGAGAAGACGCCCGAGATCTACACCAAGGCCTTCGCCCGCCATGGCGGCAGCGCCGAGACCTCGCTGATGACCGGCAACTCCGTGAAGTCCGACATCCTCCCCATGCTCGCCGCCGGCGGCTATGCCGCCCTCATTCCCTATCCGCTGGTCTGGGAAATGGAACGCGCCGACAAACCCGACGGCCACCCGCGCTATCGCGAAGTCGAAACGCTGGGCCTGCTGCCGAAATGGCTGGACGAGATCAGCTGAGACGCGGCGCTACGCCTCGTCCACCGCCGCCCGCAACCCATCCCGCAGCCCCGTCACCGAAGCCTTCAGCTTCCCCAGCTGCTCCACGGACATGCCCGTCGCCGCCACCACCTGCGCCGGCACGCACGAGGCTTCCTTCAACAACTCGCGCCCCTGCGCCGTCAGATGCACCAGCACCTGCCGCTCATCTTCGGTATCACGCGTGCGCGTCACCAGCCCCGCCGCCTCCAGCCGCTTGATCAGCGGCGTCAGCGTGTTGGATTCCAGGAACAGCTGCTCCCCCAGCTCGCTCACGCCCTGCCCGTCACGCTCCCACAGCACCATCATCACGAGGTACTGCGGATAGGTGAGCCCCATCTCGTCGAGGATCGGCTTGTAGAGCCGGTTGAACGCCAGCCCCGCCGAATAGATGGCAAAGCACAGCGATTGCTCCAGCTTCGGCTGGATGCGCGGGATGGCGTTGGCGTTACGTTTTGTCATGTCCTGAAAATAAATCGCGCGCGATTAAATCGCAAGGGTTGACGGCAACCAAGCTCCAGCCTAATTCAGTCGCACGCGATAGAATCGCCAACGATTAAAACAGGGAAACCCGCCATGTCCGTCAAAGTCCTCTACACCACCACCGCAACCGCCACCGGCGGCCGCGATGGCTCCGCCCGCACGAATGACGGCACGTTCGAAGTCGCGCTCGGCCTTCCGAAGGAACTCGGCGGCGCCGGCAAGGGCAACAACCCGGAACAACTCTTCGCGGCTGGCTACGCCGCCTGCTTCATCGGCGCACTGAAAGCGGCCTCCGCCGGCGGCAAGCACGCCAAAGTCCCCGCTGACGCCACCGTCGCCGCCACTGTCGGCATCGGCCCGCGCGAACCGAAAGGCTTTGGCCTCACCGTGAAGCTCGACGTCACGCTCCCCGGCGTCGACCGCGCCGCCGCTGAAGCGCTCGTCGCCGAAGCCCACGAAATCTGCCCCTACTCCAACGCCACCCGCAACAACATCGACGTCGTCCTGAACGTCGTCTGATTACACAGGTTGTCATCCCGGGAGCCGCGCAGCGGCTTCCGGGATGACACTGGCGTGTTGCCCCGCGCTGAGATTGCTCATGGCGCGTTCATCCAAAAATCTGTAAGCCACCCCCGTTATGTAATTCCGCGAATAGCGGGCTCGGGAGCACGCATGAAACTGGCCGCCGCAACACTCGTCTCCCTCGGCTTGCTGGCAGCGCCCGCCTTCGCCGATCCCATCCGCGACATCGCCGCCGTCGAGGCCATCGTCCGCGACCGTTGCCAGATGTGCCACATGGAAGAAGAAGACGCGGCCCCCGCCCTCGGCACGGTCAAGAAGCTCGAGCCCTCCATCATCGCAGAGATGCTCATCAACGGCTCGATGGCCGCCCTCACGCCCGATCTCACCGCGCAGATGAAACGCGAGATCGCCGTCTATCTAAGCGGCAAACCGCTTCCCGCGACCACCGACCTTCCGGAAGTGACGCCGCTGCACTAGGCCACCGCTTCCACCCCCAAAACAAAAGCGCCGCGGCTCTCACCGCGGCGCTTTCATTTTCACGTCCGTCCGATCAGTTCGCCGTTGCAGGCGGTGTCGCGGGCGGCGGCGTGGCCGGGCGCGGCGCAGCAGCCGGATCGGCCTGCCCCTGTCCCATCACCACGCCCGAGGCCAGCACATGGCCCTTCATCGGCGCGATCAGCTCATCATAGTTCTTCGGCGCGAAGTCCGCCGGCAGAGCCGTGTCGAGCGCGAAGACCTGGAAGTGATAGCGATCCTTCGGTCCCGGCGGCGTGCGCGGCCCGAGATAGGGCTTGGCGAGACCCTGGTAGTTCGGCCCGTAGATCGAGCCCGCAGGCTTGCCTTCCGGCGCCATGCCCGCGTCCAGCTTCGTCACGGTCGCGGGAATGTTCATCATCGTCCAGTGCAGCACCGGATTGCCACGGATCGCGATGTCCGGGTCCTGCATGATGATCGCATAGGACTTGGTGCCGCTCGGCCCCTTCGTCCATTCGAGGCCCGGGAAAGTGTTGCCCTGATACTGCGTGTACTTGAACGCAATATCCTCGCCATCCTTCCAGCCCGGCGTCGTTACGGTCAGCTTGCCGCCATCTTTCGCCGGCAACGTCACCAGCGCCAAGGTCGCCGCAGCAGCAGCCGGCGTCGTCCGGTTCGGCGCATTGGCGACAGGCGCTGCCGCAGGAGCGGCCGCTACAGGCGCAACCACCGCCGCCGCCAGCGTCGAAGCGCCCGAAGCCTTCGGCGTCACTTTCAGAATCCGCGCCGCCGGGCCATCCGTCAGCACATAGATCGCGCCATCCGACCCGACCTGGATATCGCGATAGCGCTCCTTGCCTTCGCTGAAGGTCATGCGCTCTTCGCCTTTCACGGTCTCGCCGTCCATCGTCAGGCGCGCGACATAGTTGGAGTTGAGGCCCGCCGCGAAGATCGAGCCCTTCCACGCCTTCACGACGTCGGAATTGTAATAGGCGATCCCGCCCGGCGCGATCACCGGATCCCAGTAGTAGAGCGGCTGTTCGATGCCGGCCTTCTGCGTGATGCCCTCGCCGATCTTGGTGTTGGCCGCGCCATACTCGACGCCATAGGTGATCGTGGGCCAGCCATAATCCTTGCCCTTGCGCGCGATGTTGATCTCGTCGCCGCCCTGTGGGCCGTGCTCGATCTCCCACAGCTCGCCCGTCACCGGATGCAGGAACGCGCCCTGCACGTTGCGATGGCCATAGCTCCAGATTTCAGGCCGCGCATCCGAACGCCCAACGAACGGATTGTCCGACGGGATCGAACCATCCGTCTTGATGCGCACGATCTTGCCGAGCCCGCTCTTGAGATCCTCAGCCTGCACGCGACCCGCCGGGATCGACCGCTCGCCCTGCGTCACGAACAGCGTGCCATCCTTCGCGAACACCACGCGCGACCCGAAGTGCAGCGGCGAGTTCAGCGACGGCCCCTGGTGATAGATCACCTGCACGTTCTCGATCTTGGGCTGCGCGCCGTCGACCAGCTTGCCCTTCGCCACCGCCGTGTTGTTCGTGCCATCCGCCTGCGGCTCGGAATAGCTCCAGTAGATCATCTGGTTCGCGGCAAAGTTCGGATCGAGCGCCACGTCGAGCAGGCCCGCCTGCCCGCGGATCACCACTTCCGGCACGCCCTCCTTGATCGGCGGCGACAGCTTGCC
>JAOATF010000052.1 GCA_030158285.1 Hyphomonadaceae bacterium | reverse complement strand
CCCCCCCCCCCCCACGGAGGGGGAAGCAGCGGGGGGATAGCTGACTGTCCCCGCGATGATTCAACCGAGCGCCCTCGGCACGGGGCCGAGGGTGACCTCATCGAGAGGGCGGTGATGGCAAGACGCTTGCGGGCGCCTGGCGCGGGCGATCAGGACTCGTCGTCTTCGGGGTCAGCCTCTTCCGGTTCGAACTCGCGTTCGCGCCAGTAGTGTTCGTTGCCGAGCGTGTCGTGCAGGGCGTTGGGCTGTTCGCGCGCGATGGCGTGAGGCAGGCGGTCGAAGTCGTGCTGGGCGAACCAGCCGTCATAGGCGAAGTCTGTCGTGTCCAGCCTGAGATAGGCGCCGTCGAGATAGACGACGCTGTCGCCGACGGTGAGATCGGCATACGCCTCGGCAAGCCATTCGGCTGCGTCGGCAACGTCTTCGTCGGACGCATCTGCGCCACGTGCGACAAGATCCTCGCGAGCGATGTCGGCGTAGGTGCGGTCAATGTCGATGACGCGGCCAAAGGTGAAGGCCTTGCGGCACTTCATGCAGCTGAACAGCCAGCCACACCCGCACCACGGACAATCCAGCTGCGCGGGGCCCGCCGCAATGGCCTCGCCGCAATGGCAATGCGAGAGCACGTCGTTGTTTGCCTTGGCGATGTACTTGACCATCCGCGCCTCGCTCAAAAAACAGAAGGGCGGCCCGATGAGCCGCCCTTCCGCATACGTATTCCAGCCGTCCTAGTCGACTGCTTCCGGCTCCGACTTTTCCTTCGCGCTCGGCTTGGGATCGGGGACGTACTTGAACGACAGCTTGTTGGGGTCGTTCTTGTCGATGTCGATCTTCACGCCACCGCCCTTCTGGAGCGAACCGAAGAGGAGTTCGTCGGCCATCGGTTTCTTGACGTGTTCCTGGATGACGCGGCCGAGCGGACGGGCGCCGAAGGCTTCGTCGTAGCCTTTGACGGCCAGCCATTTGCGGGCTTTCGGCGTCATGGCGATGGTGACGTTGCGATCCGCCAGCTGGGCTTCCAGCTGGAGGATGAACTTGTCGACGACCATCTCGATGATCTCTTGCGAGAGACCGGAGAAGCCGATCGTGGCATCGAGGCGGTTGCGGAATTCCGGGGTGAACAGGCGTTTGATGGCCTCTTCATTCTCGTCTTCACGCTTGCCGCGGCCGAAGCCGATGGACTCCTTGGCGGCATCAGATGCGCCAGCGTTGGTGGTCATGATGAGGATCACGTTCCTGAAGTCGACCTTCTTGCCGTTGGCGTCGGTCAGTGTGCCGTTATCCATCACCTGCAGGAGGATGTTGAACAGGTCCGGGTGGGCTTTCTCGATCTCGTCGAGCAGCAGCACGCAGTGCGGATGCTGGTCGACGCCGTCGGTCAGCAGGCCGCCCTGATCGAAGCCCACATAGCCCGGAGGCGCGCCGATGAGACGCGAGACCGTGTGGCGCTCCATGTATTCCGACATGTCGAAGCGCAGCATCTCGACACCGAGGATGGACGAGAGCTGTTTCGCGACTTCGGTCTTGCCGACGCCGGTGGGGCCCGAGAAGAGATAGCAGCCGATGGGCTTGTTCGGTTCGCGCAGGCCCGCGCGGGCGAGCTTGATCGCGGCCGAGAGCGCGGTGATCGCCGCGTCCTGGCCGAAGACCACGCGCTGGAGGTCTTTCTCCAGCGAGCGGAGCTGTTCGGCGTCCGACTTCGAGACCTGCTTGGCGGGGATGCGGGCCATCTTGGCGATGACGACCTCGATCTCCTTCGCGCCGATCTGCTTGCGCCGCTTGCCTTCCGGCAGGAGCCATTGCGCCGCGCCCGCTTCGTCGATCACGTCGATCGCCTTGTCGGGCAGCTTGCGGTCCGTGATGTACTTGGCCGAGAGATCAACCGCGGTGCGGATGGCGTCGTTGGTGTATTTGAGGCCGTGGAATTCCTCGTAATGGGGCTTGAGGCCCATCACGATCTTCACGGTGTCTTCGAGGGTCGGCTCGACCACGTCGATCTTCTGGAAGCGACGGGCGAGCGCGCGGTCCTTCTCGAAGTGCTGGCGGTACTCCTTGTAGGTGGTGGAGCCCATGCAGCGCAGCTGGCCTGACTGAAGCGCGGGTTTCAGCAGGTTGGACGCATCCATCGCGCCGCCGGACGTGGCGCCGGCGCCGATGACGGTGTGGATCTCGTCGATGAAGAGAACGGCCTTCGGCTGTTCTTCGAGCTCCTTCACGACAGCTTTCAGGCGCTCTTCGAAGTCGCCGCGATAGCGGGTGCCGGCAAGCAAGGCGCCCATGTCGAGCGAGTAGATCACGGCATCGGCGAGGATTGGCGGCGCTTCGCCGTCGACGATCTTCTTCGCGAGGCCTTCGGCGATGGCGGTCTTGCCCACGCCGGGATCACCCACGAGCAGCGGGTTGTTCTTGCGGCGGCGGCAGAGAACCTGGATCGCGCGTTCGACTTCGGCGTGACGGCCGATGAGCGGGTCGGTCTTGCCCTCGCGCGCTTTCTGGTTGAGGTCGACGCAATAAGCGCCGAGAGCCTCGCCCGCGGGCTTGGTCTGGTCTTCTTCCTTCTCGGCCGCGCCTTCGACGGGCTTGGCTTTCGACATGCCCGGCTTTTTCGCGACGCCATGCGAGATGTAGTTCACGGCGTCGTAGCGCGTCATGTCCTGCTCCTGCAGGAAGTACGCGGCGTGGCTGTCGCGCTCGGCGAAGATCGAAACGAGGACGTTGGCGCCGGAGACTTCATCGCGCGAGGAGCTTTCGACATGCAGCACCGCGCGTTGCACCACGCGCTGGAAGGCGGCTGTCGGGTGCACCTGCCCGCCGTCCTCGACGACGAAGGAGGCGCAGTCATTGTCGAGATAGTTCGCCAGGTCGCGGCGAAGCTTTTCAATATCCAGCTTACAAGCTGTCATGACTTCGGCGGCGTCCTCATCCTCGGTCAGCGCGAGGAGAAGGTGTTCGAGGGTTGCGTATTCGTGCTTCCTCTCCGCGGCCAGTCCAAGGGCGCGTTCGAGGGCTCGTTCAAGACTTGGGGTCAAAGAGGGCATTAAGGGTGTCTAGTCCTCGCGTTCCTTGGTGCATTGGAGAGGATGCTGCTGGTCTCGCGCAAGGTCCATGACCTGCGTGACTTTCGTTTCGGCCACTTCGAGCGGGTAAACGCCGCAGACGCCCACGCCATAGTTATGAACATGGAGCATGATGCGGGTCGCCTCCTCGCGCGACTTGTTGAAGAAATGCTCGAGCACGAGGACCACGAATTCCATGGGCGTGTAGTCGTCGTTCAGGATGAGAACCCGGTACATGGACGGCTTCTTCACCTTCGGCTTCGTCCGCGTGGCGACGCCGAGCTCCTTGTTGGTTCCGGGTGTCTGTTTCTTGTCCGTCATGATGTCCCGGGCTTCGAGCCTGTGGCGGCCGGCCGGGCCGACCGTTCACCACCATTAGATATTGATCCGCGAGCCAAGTGCTAGGGCCTAGCTAACTGCGACGTTCGTGCAGCGTCATTGACCATGGAAATGCAGCGCCTGCCTTGGTTTGCCCAAAGTCCGGGCCCATGATGTTCACATCCGGCCCTCGCAAAGGCGACCTGCGACAAGTTTGCATGGTTCATGCAGGGTTAAGCGCCGACCCGGCAGATTCGGGGCCAGCAGACCCAAAGATGGTCACTTGGACGGAAAAACTTGTCAGCCTGAAGATCTGGGGTGACGTGGCTTAAAGATTGGGTAAGGTCACAGGTGGACCCTCAATCTCGTCTTTGTATGTGCTTCTGAACGAGGAATTCCACGCGTATGAAGACGATCTCCCCGATCGCCTGGATCCGCAAGGTGGCCGTCGCCCTCCTTGCCGTGCTGTGCCTCGCCTCGCCGGCGTGGGCCGGTAAATACGCTTCGATCGTCATCGATATGGAGACCGGACAGGTCCTGCACGACCGCGAAGCCGACGAGCTTCGCCACCCGGCCTCGCTGACCAAGGTGATGACGCTTTATCTCGTTTTCGATGCGATCGAGTCGGGCAAGCTGAAGCTGACCGACAGGTTGCCCGTGTCCAAGGCCGCCTCGCGCGCGCAGCCGTCCAAGCTGGGGCTGAAATCCGGCTCGACCATCAAGGTGGAGGATGCGATTCGCGCCCTCGTCACCAAATCCGCCAACGACGTGGCGATCGTGATCGCCGAGAAGCTGGGCGGCGGCAGCGAAGCCAAATTCGTTGCGAAGATGAATGCAAAGGCCAAGGAACTCGGCATGCTGAACACCACGTTCCGCAACGCCTCCGGCCTGCCCGACAGGAAACAGGTCACGACCGCGCGCGACATGGCGAAGCTCGCCGAGGCGGTCTACATCGACCACAAGAACCGGTATAACTACTTTTCGCTGTCCTCGTTCAGCTGGGGCAAGCGCAAGTACATGAATCACAACGAACTTCTGCGCCGGGTTGATGGCGTGGACGGCATCAAGACCGGCTTCACCAACGCTTCGGGCTACAATCTGATGGCCTCGGCCGAGCGTGGCGGGCGCCGGGTGATCGCGGTGATGCTGGGCGGTTCGACCGGCCGGTCGCGCGATGCTCATGTCGCTGACCTGATCGAAGCGGCCTACCTGGAACTTGGCGGCGCCCCGGCGGGCGAGGATGACCTGCGCAGCCGGATCGCCTTCGGTGACCGCATCGCCACGACGCCATCGAGCGCGGACGACCTGGCGCTGGCGCAGCTGCGCCGCCTGCAGGAGCCGGATGCCGCGCTGGTGGCCTCGCTGGACGACGACAGCGCCTATTCCGAAGAAGGCACGACGGAAGACGAGATCGACGCGCAGGAAGTGGCCGAGGGCGACAGCGAAGCCCCGGAAGATCCGATCGGCGCGCTGATCGACGCCTCCCCGGCGAAAGGCTCCCTGGAAACCGCAGCCTATGGCTCGACCCCGGTGACCACGCCGGTGACCGGGCCGTCGCCGGACGCGATCGTGGTGACGAGCGAACTGGCGGCCAACCCGGCCCCCGGCGCTTTCGCCCCACTGGCGCTGCCGCTCAACTAAACGGCTGATTTCATAGCTATTTGACGCGTTTCCAGCGGAGCGGTTTACCGCCATCCCGGATGACTTCGCCGCGTGCTTCGGCGTCGAGCTGGACGGTCTTGGTCCACCAGCCCTGCGTCGTGCCCCATGCGCTGGCGGGCAGCGCGGCCTTCATCAGCGCCATCATTTCCGACTGGGTGACGCCCGGGCCCTTGGCCGGGAGCACTTTCAGGAAGGCCTTGCGGGCGGCTTCGTACTTGGCGGCATCACGGGGATAGGTCTTGCCCGGCGCGTTGATGTTGAGCGTCTGGACGATCTGCTTGGCGGGTTTGGCCGCCTTGGCCGGGGCTTTCTTCGCGGTCTTTTTGGCTACGGCCATGTTGGGTCTCCCTGCCCGCTTATGCAGAGACACTACCTACAGGGTCATTCTCGGGCTTGTCCCGAGAATCTCGGTTCGACCGGCGTAGGAACTCTGGCGATCCCGCACCAGAGACAACCGAGATTCTCGGGACAAGCCCGAGAATGACCCGTTGGTGGGTGGGACGACGGGGGATCCGCAACCAGCTCTAGAAGCTGATGTCCTTGCCTTCGAGTCCCGGCAGTTTCAGCACGATCATCAGGTCGCGGATTTCCTGGCGGGCGGCGACGTGGCTCATGGTGAAGGTGACGCCGGCGCCGCTGTCGGTGAGATCGAGCAGCGAGAGGCCCATGGGGAACAGCTCGCGGTAGATCACGCGCTCGGACAGGCCGGGCGAGATGCGGAAGCCGATGCGGCGGGAGAGGTTCTCCAGCGCTTCACCGACGCGCTGCTTGTTGCGGGCGTCCAGCGGCGACATGCGGTTGCGCATGACGATCCAGTCGATCGGCTTGCGGCTCTGCTGGGCCTTCTGTTTGCGGCATTCCCAGACGAGTTCGGCATAGAAGCTAGGACGCGCGACTTCGAGCGTTTGCGGGTCGACATCGCCCAGCAGGTCGAAGTCGACGAAGGAGTCATTGAGCGGCGTGATCAGCGTATCGGCGGCGGAATGGGCGGTGCGCGACAGGAAGGTGTCGCCGCCGGGGGCGTCGATGATGATGAAATTGCACTTCTCGGAGAGGCGTTTCAGGCTCTCTTCGAAATGCTTCGACTCTTCCGCCTCGGCGGCGTCGAGATCGCGGGCCTGGCTGGCGTCGATACGGATCATTTCCGGCATCGGCAGCGGCGCGCCGGTGTTGCGGATCCAGCGGGCGCGGTTTTCGAGATAGCGGGCGAGCGAACGCTGGCGGACGTCGAGATCCATGATCCCGACTGTCATGCCCATGCGCAGGAGGCCGATGGACAGGTGCATGGCGACGGTGGACTTGCCCGCGCCGCCCTTTTCGTTGCCCACGACGATGGTGTGCGCGAGGCGCGAGCGGCCCGGCGTTTCGGAATCCGACGTGGTGTTCGGAGCTGTCATCACCGCCGTGGCCATTGATCTACCACGCCCTGATCGCAGCAATCCGGTGGCAGGGGCCGGCCAGCGCGGACAGCTCGACGCACAGGGCGTTCACAACTTGATCATCGGACGCCAGCTGGATGCCTTCGTCCAGACCGGCATAGCCGGGGGCAGAGCCGGGCAGATTGTCCGGAACGATGATCGGGCGGGGCAGCGCGCCGAGTTCGACGGTGTGGAACAGGACGTCCGCATAGCCGCCGCGCGGGGTGGCCGAGTAGCGGTGGGCGATGCCGGCGTCGGTCCCGTAGATGTCGGACAGGGCGACCGGAATGAACAGGTCGGCGTGATCCGGGAGGGGGCCGAGATGTTCCAGCGCCTTGGAGAGATTGGTGATTTCGGCCTCGACCGCGTCAAGACGGGCCTGCAGGGCGGCGACCTGTTCGTCTTCGGAATGGCCCTCATAGGCCCAGGCGAACGTGCCTTCGGGCGGGGCGTCGAGCCTCAAGGGTTCCGGATCGAAGGCCAGTTCATGCGGCGGGGCGATCCGCACGCAGGCGCCGATCGCAAGGGCCGACAGGCTGAATCCAAGCAAGCGGAGGTAATTTACGAGACGCTGGCGCATGCGGGAAAGATCGACCGAGGCGGTTAAGGACCCATAAAGCCCGCGCGATTCGGCGCGATTGATCCACTCGCGGAACAGGCCTAAAGCCGCCGCCTGAAATCCGCCGGTGTTCCCTAAAAAGGTGCGCCGTCGCCGCCGGAAGGGTTGAGTTTGCCGAAGCGAAACGGACTGGTTGTCGCCCGCACGCGGGCCGAAGCCCGCGACTGGCGCCGGCAGCTGCAGGCGCAGGGCAAGCGCATCGCTTTCGTGCCGACCATGGGCGCGCTGCACACCGGGCATCTGAGCCTTGTCCAGATCGGGCGGGAGAAAGCCGATGTGGTCGCCGCGTCCATCTTCGTGAACCCGACGCAGTTTGCCGCCCATGAAGACCTCGGGACCTACCCCCGCGCCGAGGACAGCGACCTGCAGAAGCTGGCCGAGGCCGGGTGCACGTTCTGCTACTGCCCGTCTCCATCGGAAATGTATCCGGCGGGGGATTCGACGCGGGTGACGGTGAAGGACCTGTCGCACATTCTCGAGGGCGAAGTGCGGCCGCATTTCTTCGAGGGCGTGGCGAGCGTGGTGAGCCGCCTGTTCCTGCATGTGGGGCCGGACGTGGCCGTGTTCGGCGAGAAGGATTTCCAGCAGCTGCTGGTGATCCGCCGCATGGTGCAGGACCTGGGCTTTCCGATCGAGATCGTGGGCGGGGCGACGACCCGCGAGACGGACGGGCTCGCGATGTCCTCGCGCAACGCTTACCTCAACGCGGAAGAGCGGGCGCGCGCGGCGGCGGTTTATCGCGTGATGACCGAGACAGCGGCCAAGGTTGAAACCGGCGAGCGCATCAGCGCGGCAGCAGAGGCCGCGCAACAGGCCCTGCTCGGCGCGGGCTTTGCGTCGGTGGACTATGTGGCTGTGCGCCGGGGCGACACGCTGGCCCCGTTCGGCGGCGATACCGCGCCGGTTGGCGTGACGGGCCGCCTGCTGATCGCCGCGCGCATGGGCAAGACGCGCCTGATCGACAACATGGCGTTCGTCCGGAAGTAGGGCTCACAAAACCGCTTGCCTGACGCGGGATGCGTGGGATCAATCACCTGCCGGTAAACGGGAGGGATGCTGATGATCCGCATGGCGAAGATGACCGTTGCCGTCCTGGCGCTGGCGTGGGCGAGCGCGTGTGGGCAGCAGGGCACGCCTGCAGCCGCTGCCGATCCGACGATTGCGCAATTCGAGGCTGGCCTCATGCAGAGCGTGCAGATCGAGGGCGAGCCGACGGAATACTGGTCGCTGGCGGACCGGATGGCGTTCCACAACGTGCCCGGCGTGAGCATCGCCGTGATCCGCGACGGGAAGATCGCGTGGGCCAAGGGCTATGGCGTGCTGGAGACGGGGACGGCAACGCCGGTCAACCCCGACACGCTCTTCCAGGCGGGATCGATCTCGAAGCCGGTGGCGGGGATCGCGGCGTTGAAGCTGGTGGAGCAAGGCAAGCTGCAGCTTGATGCGCCGATCAATGACGCGCTGGCGTCGTGGAAGATTCCGGACAACGCGTTCACGCAGCAAACGCCGGTAACGCTGCGCCAGATCATGAGCCACACGGCGGGCCTGACCGTGCATGGCTTTCCGGGGTATGCGGCGGACGAACCTGTGCCGACCGTGCAGCAAGTGCTGGATGGAACGCCGCCCGCGAACACCCCGCCCGTGCGCGTAGACAAGCTGCCGGGCGAGAGCTGGCGGTATTCGGGCGGTGGGTACACGGTGATGCAGCTGGCCATGACCGACGTTGCGGGCAAGGACTTTGTCACGCTGACGGACGAACTGGTGCTGAAGCCGGCGGGCATGGCGCGGTCGAGCTATCTCAATCCCCTGCCCGCCAACAACCTCGCCAACGCCGCGACGGGACACAAACGCACCGGGAAGGCGATAGCGGGTCTGCGGCACACCTATCCGGAAATGGCGGCGGCCGGTCTCTGGACCACGCCAAGCGACCTTGCGCGGATGGGCCTTGCGGTGACCGCGGCCGCGCGCGGGGATGCCGGCGCGATCCTCGGACCGGACATGACGCAGCAGATGCTGACGCTGCAGAAGAACGACTACGGGCTGGGCTTCGCGCTCGAGGATGATGGCGATGGACAGGTGTTCTCGCATGGGGGATCGGACGAAGGGTTCGAGGCTCTGTTCTTCGCCTACACCGACGGCCATGGCGGGGCGGCTATCATGACCAATGGACAGCGTGGCGGCATGCTCGCCAGTGAGATCGCAGCATCGCTAGGCGCGACCTATGGCTGGAAATACGGGACGCCGGAGACGCGCAAGGTGGAGGCGTTGACGCCGGAACGCGCGGCGCTGTTCGCGGGCGACTACCTGGCGAAACGCGAGGGCCGTCCTGACCTGGCCCTGACCATCACGGCGGATGGCAGCAAGCTCTGGATCGAGGCTGAACCCATGATACGCAAGCAGCGCTTCTATGTCGGCTCGGACACCAGCGCGTTTGCGATCTCGATGCCCGGCGGTCCCTACAGCGCGGACGCGACCGGCCGGGCCGTGTCGATCCAGATCAACCCGAACACATTAGCCGTGCGGAAGTAGGCGCGCGCGGAGAGCTGTGCTGCCACCCTAGGGCGACGGCGCCATCCGTGCTTCCAGCTTCTGGAACGCCTTCATCATGTCGTCGACGCGCGCCTTTTTCTTGAAGGGCGTTGCAAGGAACCGCTCGACGGTGGCGTTGAACAGCTCCGGATCATCGATCGGCACGGCGTGGGTGCTGTTCGGGAACACGGCCAGTTCGGCGTTGGGCAGCGCGTTGAAGATCGCCACGGTGTGTTCGAGGCGGATGAGGTCCTGGTCGCCGGAGAGCACCAGGGTGGGGGCGGTGATCGTTCCAAGGTCCTTCGGCGCGATGTTCGGCTGGTTCGCCATCAGGTCGACCATCTTGGACATCTTCTTTCCGTCCGCCGTCGCCAGTGCTTCCGGCGTCAGAGTGACAGAGATCGCTTTCACCATGCCGTCGGTTTCCGGGTAGATCGCGTCCAGCGACGGATTGAGGTTTGCGGCCATGGCCACGAGCTTCTTCACCTTGTCCGGATGGCGGATGCCAAGCAGCAGCGCCTCGATGCCGCCATCGCTCCAGCCTACGACATCGACGGGGCCGACCTTGAGATGGTCGATGAGCGCGGCGAGATCGTCTGTCATGACCTCATAGGTCAGCCGGGCGTCGCTGCTGCCTGACTTGCCCTGCTCGCGGCTGTCCATGGCGATGACCTTGTACTTCGATTTGAAGTGATCGATCTGGAAGGCCAGGCTGCCGATGCTGCCGCCGTTTCCGTGCACGAGCAGCAGCGGGTCACCCTCGCCATAGGTCTCGTAATACAGCGTTGCGCCAGTGTGCTCGAACGTGCCAGAGGCGGCAGCGTTGGCGCCGTAGTTGATCGGGGCAGCGGGGGCTGCAGCTTCTGGCGTTGGCGCAGCGGGCGTGGGCGATGGCGCGCAGGCGGAGAGCGCAAGAATGGCGGCGGCGGCGACCGCTTTCAGATGGATGTGCATGGCTGGCTCCCTCGTCCCGGCGATAGTTGTGGGCGCGGAGAGAGAGGCGTCAAGCTACCAGGCCAGTGCCTCCTTCAGCGCCGTTTCCAGATCAGCCGACAGCGCGGGGCCCTTGCCATCGAGGTCCGTCGGCGCGTCTGTCGGTTCGAGATAGCGCCAGCCCTGGAAGGGGCGTTTCTTGCGGGGCTTGGTGCGGATCAGCTCGGGGTCGAGGTGGATGCGGCACATGGCCTTGCCGTCCTTGTCCTGGACCTCCTCGAAGCCGATGAGGCGCTGGCGGACGATGATAAAGTTCTTGATCACCCAGTAGAGCGACCCGCCGGCCAGCATCTCCGTGGCGCGCTTCGGCGACATGCGGGTGTCGTGGTAGGGGTTGGCGGGTTTGCCCTTTTTCTTCAGCTCGGCCATGCGCTTGACCTGCCACTCGGACAGGTCCTCGACGTTTTCCACGCCGACGCACAGCTTGATCATGTGAAGGGCCATGGCGGAGAGCTAAGCGCGGTTACGGCCTAGCGCAATACGGCGGTGAGTCCCGGCACGTAATCCCCGGATTTCGAGGCCAGATCCTGTTTGCCGTCGCCGGCGAGGCCGAAGGCGATGTCGGTGAGCGTGACCTTGACCGAGCGTTCCTCGGAAATGCCCCAGCGGCCGCCCTTGGCGAACAGGTCGTAGCTCATCACGTAGCTGACGTTCCAGCGCTCGCTGTAGCCGAAGTTGTAGCTCTGGCGGTATTCCGACACCTCGGTTCCATCCTCGAGCTTCACCGGGCGCTCGATCTGGTAGTCGATGCGGGTGACGTAGCCGGTCTTCGGATCGAGCTGCATGCGGCCGGTCATGCCGCTGGAAAACACGGCGTCCATCGGGCCGTCATTGACCGACATGCGGTGCTTGAAGCTGACCGTCATCGCCTCGGGCGCGCCGGCGATGCGGGCGTCGGCGAGGCTGAGGCGGAGATCGTCGGCGAACAGGCGGGCGTCGGCTTGCTTCTCGGCGCGCCAGCCGTCGACGACGGCGTCGAGCTCGTCATTGCTGCCGCTGGAATAAGTGATGCGGAACTTGTCGCCGGTCTCGATATAGGGGTCGTATTCGATGCGGCGGATGGCGTTGCCGCTGGTCAGCGTGGCGTGGAAGGCCGCGCGCATGGCGGGCGGCGGCTCGACAGTCTGGAGGGCGCGTTCGAGCGCCTGCTCCGGCGGGAGCCCGGCCCACGTGATGGCGAAAAGCAGAAAGGCGGGCATTGCTCGGCTATCCGTCCGCGCCGCTGGCGCCACCAACTCCAACCGCCAAGTTGCGGCCGAATGTGGCTGGAATTTGCCGCCAGACATTAAATCGACCGGGCGGCTGCTCATGCCCACATTGCCGCAGGCATGATGAACGAAGTCCGAATCGCGCGAGGCGAGACTGCGGCGGGGGCGGATTATTCCGGCGCCGGCTGCAGTTTAACCAGCACAACGCCCTCGGCCGTCTGCGTTCCGGCGGTGGCGTTAACCTCGGCCACAACGCCATCGCGCGGGGCGGTGAGCGTGTGTTCCATCTTCATGGCTTCGAGGACGATCAGCGGTTCGCCGCGTTTCACCGCCTGCCCGGCTTTCGCCTTCACCTCGAGCACCTTGCCCGGCATGGGCGCGCGGATGTCGTCGCCGCCGGCAAGGCCTTCGATGGCGGAAGCATAGTCGGGACGGCGGAGCGCAAGGGCGCGTCCACGCTGGAACAGCACGGGGCCATCGGCGAGCTGGCGGACGACGCCGTAGACATCGACGCCTTCGACCGCGCCGGAGACGAGCGCGCCATCGCCAAAGCGCATGGTGTCGAGTGCGACTTCGAGCGACTCCCCGCCGATGTGCAGGACATCGCCATCGGGGCCGGTTTCAAGCTGCACTGATTTTGCTTCGCCGCCGATGTCGAAGACATGGCTGACGCGGGCCGCGCCGTTGATGCGGAAGCCATCCGCCGTGCTCCACGGATCGGCGGAGGCGCCATCGGAAAGTTCGCGCAGGCCGGCGACGGCGATGGCGAGCATGTCCGCCTCTTCGGCTTCGTCGGGCTGGGTCAGCTCTTCGATGCTGGCTTCGACGAGATTGGTGGTGGCGACGCCTTCGCGGAATTCCTCGTGGTCGAGAAGGTTGGCGAGCATGGCGGCGTTGGTGGACACAGGCCAGACTTCGGCTTCGCGCAGGCCATCGGCCAGCGCATCGAGCGCGGCGTCACGCGTGGCGGCGTGCGAGATAGCCTTGGCGATCATGCTGTCATAGGTGGCCGGGATCGTGTCGCCCTCATCTACCGCGCTGTCGAGGCGGAGCGTGACGCCGCCGGGCGACGACGCAGCATCTTCGAACGCGTTGAGTTCGAAGACTTCGAGGCGGCCGGACGATGGCAGGAAGCCGCGTGCGGGGTCTTCGGCGCACAGACGGGCTTCGACGGCGTGGCCGTTGAGAGTGATCTCGGATTGCGCGGGGAGCTTGCCGCCCGAGGCGACTTGCAGCTGCAGCTCGACGAAATCGAAGCCGGTGATCAGTTCGGAAACCGGATGCTCCACCTGCAGGCGGGTGTTCATTTCCATGAACCAGAAACCGTCGGGCCGCAGCGCGCTCGTGCCATCGACGATGAATTCGATCGTGCCAGCATTGCGATAGCCCACGGCTTTCGCGGCCATGAGGGCGGCATCGGTCATCGCCTTGCGGACGGCGTCGGTCATGCCGGGGGCTGGGGCTTCCTCGATGACTTTCTGGCGGCGACGCTGCAGGGAGCAGTCGCGTTCGAAGAAGTGGACGTAGTTGCCGTGGCTGTCGCCGAACACTTGCACTTCGATGTGGCGCGGGTTCTCGACGAACTTCTCGATCAGCACGCGATCGTCGCCGAAGCTGCCTTTCGCTTCGCGCTGGGCGCTGGCGAGCTGGGCTTCGAAATCCGCGTCGGCATCGACCTTGCGCATGCCGCGGCCACCGCCACCGGCGATGGCCTTGATGAGCACGGGATAGCCGATCTTCTTCGCGGCGGCCTTCAGCGTTTTGAGGCTCTGGTCCTCGCCGTGATAGCCGGGCGTCACGGGCACGCCGTGCTTTTCCATCAGGGCCTTGGCCGCATCCTTGAGGCCCATGGCGCGGATCGCTTCCGGCGGCGGGCCGACCCAGGTGAGGCCGGCCTTGGCGACGGCTTCGGCGAAGGCGGCATTCTCGGACAGGAAGCCATAGCCGGGGTGGATCGCCTCTGCGCCGGTATCCAGCGCGGCCTCGATGATGTGGTCGCCCTTGAGGTAGCTTTCGGCGGACGGCGCAGGGCCGATCAGCACGGCTTCATCCGCCTCGCGCACGAAGGCGGCCCCGGCGTCGGCTTCGGAATAGACGGCGACCGTGCGTATCCCAAGGCGGCGGGCGGTACGCATGATCCGGCGGGAGATTTCGCCACGGTTGGCGATGAGGAGCGATGAAAACATGGCGGCAAACTAGGACGCGCCGCCGGGGGATGGAAGCGCAAACGGGGGCATGGATTTGCGGATTCTGGGGGTGGCAGCCCCTCGCCTACCCGGTCAGGCCAACGACCATGATCGCGACCAGGAAGATGGAAAGGCCGAGGGAGGCGAAAATCATCAGGACGGGGGTTCGCCACAGGGCGGAGAACCAGCCGAGCGAATAGCCGCCCTTCATCTGGAAATAGGCGTGCACCGGGATGGCGAAGAACCACCACGGCGTCAGGAATCCCAGAGCGCCGGGAATGCCCGAGAGCAGCGACAGGACGATGAACAGGAGCGACACGAAGCTGAGGGAATACAAAATGTAGACGGTGTGGTCGAACAGCGTGAAGCCACGCTTCCAGAAGAACAGCAGCCATAGGAAGGGCAGCGAGATGGGCACCAGCAGGAAGGCGAACTTGTAGGCCGCGTTCTGGATCTTGTAGAGCGCCAGTTCGGGGTTCTCGAGCTTGTGGCCGACCTTCTTGTCGAAGTCCTTCCAGCCGGTGTTCACGATGATGTCGCCGCGCTTGTAGGCCGCGCGGATCTGTTCGTAAAAATCGCCTTTTGACGGATCGATGTTGTAGGTGCGCGTTCCGCCGCCGGTCTCGTTCTGTGTGATGACGACGGGCTCAGCCTCCTTCACATCGTCACCGATACCGATGGCGGCGCCGCCGGTGAAAGCAAAGACGGCGAACATGGTGAAGACCACCAGCAGGAACATCGCCAGCGGCGAGATGAAGCGCGCGCTTGCCGTGGATATAGTCGTGCGTGAGCGTGCCGGGCCGGAAGACCAGCTTGGGCAGCGTGCGCCAGGCGCGGGTGTCGAAGTGCAGCAGGCCGTGGAGGAACTCCTCCACCATGTGGCCGAGCGTGCGGTGGATGTGGGCGGGCTGTCCGCAATTCGCGCAGAACTTGCCGTCGAGCGCCGCGCCGCAGTTTGAGCAGGCGCCGTGATCGGCATGGGCATCGCCCTTGCCGTGGCTGTCGATTGTGGACGCCGCAAGGCCCGCCGTGATGGCAGCGCCGGCTGCTTCGATTTCCCCGCTCATGGCTCCGCCCCCTGCTTCCCCGACCGCGCATGCACCGCGGCGACCAGCACGAAGCTGATAATCATGAGGAGATACCACGCGCCAAGCTTTTCTAGCGAGACAAGCCGCCAGCCATCGTGCTGCCCCGGATAAACCCACGCCCGAGCAAATGTCCCCAAATTCTCGGCAAACCAGATGAATAGCGCCACCAGAACCAGCCCGACCAGCAGCGGCATGGGCCGCTCCGCACGGTCCGGGCGGTAATACAGCATGCACGCGCCATAGATCACGACGCTGGCGGCATAGAGGCCGAGGCGCATATCGGGCAGCCAGTGATGCGTGAAGAAATTCACATAGACCGCCAGCGCCAGCAGGCCCTGCATCCAGATCGGCGGGAAGCGGACAAAGCGGAATTCCATGATCCGCCACGACCGCGCGATATAGCTGCCCACGGCGGCATACATGAAGCCCGAGAACAGCGGCACGCCGGCGATGCGCAGCAGGGACTCTTCGGGGTAGATCCATGAGCCGGCGCCGGTCTTGAAGATTTCCATCACCGTGCCGACGATGTGGAAGACGAAGATGACGCGCGCCTCCTCCCATGTCTCCAGCTTCGTCGCGAGCATGCCGGCCTGGATGGCGAGCGCGGCGAGCGTGATGAAGTCATAGCGGGTGAGCGGGGCGTCAGCCGGATAGAACAGGAAGCTGCCGACGAGGACGGCGAGCATCAGCCCGCCGAACAGGCAGGCCCATGCCTGCTTCACGCCGAAGGAGACGAACTCGAACAGGAAGCCGGTAAACCAGCCGCGCACGAAGGCGGCGCGCCACGCCTCGCGGCGGGCGTGCAGCCATGTTTCGAGCTGGAGGCGGCGCGACATTCCTGATGCCTAGACAAGCAAGCGCTGGCACGCGCGCGCCAGCAAATCGGGAAAGCGTTCCGTCGATAGTTCGACTTCAAACTCGTCGGCCACGCACTCGAACGTCGAATCATGGAACCAGAAAATGTAGTGACGGAGATAACGCCAGTGATCCGGATTGTAGCGGCTGTGTACACTGTTGATCTTCTGCAGTTCACCAATCCAGCGCGAGTTGATGATCTGTTGCGCTGCATAAGAATCCTGGCCGTGACCGGATAGCGGATGGCCGCTGAACACCTCGTCGTTGGGCGAGCCGAGCTTTGCCGCCATGACGCCTTTGAATTCGACCAGTGCAAGCCACGCCGGCTCATCAGCGCCCGTGCTGACGATCTTCACACTGGTGCCATCCCAATTCTTGGCCGGCGGCTCAGCGACATAAAAGATCAGCAAGCACATGTGGTCATTTTGCAGGACGTGCGGCAATGGCGCTCCCATGTCCCACCGAACTGGAAAATCCGCGGGAACGGCATACTCTTCGCCCAGCAAGGCTGAGAGTTCCCGCTCCAGACCAAGCGCGGCCGCTTGAGCAGCGTCATACTCTTCCCACTCGCCGCCCTGATGCCGGGGAGCAAGCGCCGCAATCGCCTTCTCGAGCCGTGCGTTAGCCTCAGCCAGCCTCTTCCTAAGTTCGCTTTCGGGCATCATCCCCCACCCATGTTTTCCTCTATCGCGCCCAGCTTGGCTTGCGCTTCTCGAGGAAAGCGGCGAGGCCTTCCTTGCCCTGGTCGCTGACGCGGCGGTGGGCGAGGCGTTTGGCGGTCATCTTGCCGAGGCTGGCGTCGATGACTTCGCCGGTGACGTCGGAGACCAGCGACTTGGTGTCGGCGATGGCGGCGGGCGAGGCGGCGTAGACGAGGTCAGCATAGTGCTCGACCAGCTTTTCCATCGCGGCATCGTCTTCGACTTCGTGATGGATCAGGCCGAGCTTCTCGGCGACGTCGGCCTCGAAGCGTTCGGCGGTGACGAACAGCGTGCGGGCCCAGCGCGGGCCAATGGCGTTGACGATGTAGGGCGAGATGGTGGCCGGGATGATGCCGAGCTTCACTTCGGAGAAGGAGAAGATCGTGCCTTTCCTGGCGATGGCGATGTCGCATGCGGCGGCGACACCACACGCGCCGGCCATGGCGGCGCCGTGCAGCAGCGCGATGGTGACCTGCGGGAGTTCGAACAGGCGACGGAGCATTTCGGCCATGCCGAACGCATCTTCCTCGTTCTCGTGCACGGTGTAGTGCGAGGCGGCTTTCATCCATTCGAGATCGGCGCCAGCGGAGAAGACGGGGCCGTTGCCGCGGATGAGGACGAGGCGGCATTCCGGGTTCTTCGACAGGGTTTCGAAGGCGTCGGTCAGCTCGGCGATCACCTCGGCGTTGAAGGCATTGCGCTTCTGCGGGCGATTCAGCGTGAGGACGGCCGTGCCCTCGGGGGACACGTCGAGCAGGATGTGTTCATACGCCATGGGAGAACTCCTTTTGGGCTGATGTAGACCGCACAGGCCAGCTCGTCACGGGTGGAATGGAAGCTGGGATGCCCGCTCTTGCATCTTCCCCTGCGAAGCGGGGGAAGTACGGCGAAGCCGGGATGGGGGCAGGCC
>JAOATF010000051.1 GCA_030158285.1 Hyphomonadaceae bacterium | reverse complement strand
GAGCAATCAGCATTGCCAAACCACGCGGGGCATCCCGCGTCCCCGGGCCCTCCATAAGGGCCCAAGACGACAGCGAACCTCCATGCCGCACGGCAGTGGAGCTTTTGGTGTTTGTGGAACAGCCCAATAGCTGTAGCTACCGCACCCGGCCCACAGCAGCGAACCCTTGCGTGCACGCGGGCGCGCCGCGGCCATCGGGCAGGATCTCGTCATTACCCAGCCGGCCTTGCGCCAACCGCACCAGCACCGGCGCGCCGTCGCTATCGATCGGGCCCTCGACGACGCTGTCGCGCACAAACACCACGCCGGAGGCGGTGACGGCGATGGCGCGGACGTCCATGAGGGAGCCTTCGAAACCGGGGGCTTCTGCACCGGCTTCGCTGTTCTGAGGCGCGAGAGGCAAGCCAGCTTTCTCCATCGCCATGCGCACAAGGGGGCTGGCGTAGCGGGCGTCGATGTCGGTGGTCTTGCTGTTCACGGTGACGTCGCTGGCGATGGCGCGGAACAGCGTCGTGTCCATGCCGGGCAGATAGCCCAGCTCCTCGATCGACTGGAACGGCCCACGCCTGAACGTGCCCGGCGGCGTCTTGCCGATCTCCACCGGCTCCTCGCCCGTCTCCACGCCAGTGTCTTCGGACGGCGCCTCGCCGAAACTGCGATACTCGGCCGCCGCAACCGCAATGCGTTCCGCCGCCGCGCGATCCGCTCCGGCCGCTTCGAACAGCGCCGCCAGAAGCTCCGGTTCGGCGAGGTTGATGTCGATGCGCGACGTCTCCGGCCGCAGGCGCACGAACAGCAGGTCGTCCCCGCTGTGGCAGCCCCACGTCATTCCAAAATCGTTGATCCGCTTGTCGGCGAACGCCGTCCACCCTGCCCGCACGCCGCCATCCGCCAGCGCGCGCGCCCGCGTCAGCTCCGCCGTCGCATTGACCGTGATCGCCGTGGTCGACGCCTGCTTCGCTGCAGCCGCCGCAATGATCGACATCACCACCGCGCCCCAAAGCACCAGGACCAGGGCGGCGCCCTGGTCCTTCGGCTTGCGTCTGGAACGCGGCAGTTTCATTGCCTACTGACCAATCCCCCGCGCCGAAGCATCCTCGATCGCGATGCTCACGGCCCGCATCTTGTCGCGCAGCTCGTTGGTCACGCGCGTCGCGTCCTCCGTGCCGCCAACCACACGCGGCGTGATCAGCACGACCAGCTCGGTCCGCTCGTTCTTCTTGGTCGTCGAGCGGAACAGCTCGCCAAGGCCCGGGATGTCTCCCAGCAGCGGGATCTTCGTCGCGCCTTCCGTGACGCGGTCGCGGATCAGGCCGCCCAGCGCAACGCTGGAGCCGTTGTCGACAGCGACGGACGTCTTGATCTTGCGCTGCTGGATCGTCGGCGAGTCGATGCCCGAGGTTTTCGTCTCGATGACGTCGGACACTTCCTGCTCGATATCCAGCATGACGCGGCCACCTTCGTTGACGCGCGGCGTAACCTTGAGGATCACGCCCGTGTCCCGCAGCGCAACCGAGTTGACGATCGGCGAATTCGTGCCGTTGGTCGAAACAGCCGTCTGCGTGACGATCGGAACCTGGTCGCCAACCTGCAGCGTCGCCGTGCGGTTGTCGAGCACCATCAGGGTCGGCGACGACAGCACTTTCACGTCCGTCACCGAGGCCACGGCGTTGAGGACCGCGCGGCCATTTTCGCCGGTGAACAGCGCCGAAAAGCCGGGGAAATTCGATGCGACTGCTCCGGCATCCGCCGCGCTGAACGACAGGTCGAATTCGCCGGACTCGAGGAACCAGTTGAGCCCGTAAGACAGGTCATCGCGCAGCGTGACTTCCGCGATCGTGGCTTCCAGCATGACCTGATTGGGGGTCACGTCGAGCAACGTCACGACCTGCTGCAGCAGCTGGAATTCTTCAGCCGTTGCAAGGATCAGCAGCGAGTTGTTGGATTCATCCGCCTGGATGCGGATCGGCTTGCCGGTCGGCGAGGCGACAGGCGTCACTTCGACGGTGGCCGCCGGCGATGTGTTGGTCTGGGTCGAGCTGCTGACTTCGGTGACGACGGGCGTGAGGCCCGGGCGTACTTCGCCAAAGCTCGTGGTTTCGGTTGTCTGCCTGCTGTCCGACAGCGTCTTCTGCAGCAGCTCGGCCACTTCCTTGGCCGCACGATTCTGCAGCGGAACAACGTGGAAGGACTGGTCGGCAAGGCTGCCCGAACGGTCGAGGCGGCCGATCCATTCCTGAACCTGGTCCAGCGTGTGCGGCTGGGCCGAGATGGCGAGAACCGAGTTGAGACGCTCGATCGGGACGAAGCGCACGAGGCCAGCCATCGGCGTGTTGGCCGAAGCACCGAACATCTGGTCGAGCTCGCTGACGAGACCGCCAGCCGACGTGTTCTTGACCGGCAGCAGCGCGAACGACATGCCCGACATGTAATCGACGTCGAACAGGTCGATCAGTTCGAGCATCGAGGCGATGTTGCGCGAGTCGTCCTTCAGAATGATGATGTTGCGGGCCGCATCGACGCGCGCGATGGCGCCGTCGCCGGCGACCGGACGCAGGATTTTTTCCATCTCGGACGCCGAGATGTAGCGCAGCTGCACCACCTGCACGCCGGGGCCGACCTTGAGGTCGCTGACATTGCCGCCATAGCCGACAACGCGCGACGTGGTCGTCACCGACTCTGCCGGAGCGATGCGATAGAACCCACCTTCATTGATGAGGGCGGCGTTGTTGCTGGCCAGCGCGCCGGCCAGCATCTGCAGCAGCGTGCGCTGGTCGACGGGGCGGACGGTCTGCAGCGAGATCTTTCCGGCGACGTTGCCTTCGATCACGTAGTTGAGGCCGAGCGTGTCGGCCAGAACCTGCTGGACGGCCTCGGAAATCTCGAGATCGACGAGCTTGACCACGTAGTTGCCGCGGCCCGTGCGGTTGATCTGCGCGGAGGAGTCGACAAAGCGGCCGGTGCCCTTCTGCACGAGCGGTTCGACCTGGCGGTCCTGCCCGTCCTGCGTGAGGCGCACTTCGCCGGGCGGACGCTGCAGCGTGTCCTGCGCGGACACGGGCGCATTCGCGAGAGGACGCGGCTTGCGTGGCGCGTCGTCAACCGACACGCAACCCGACAGCGCAACCAGCACGAGGGCCGACGCAGCCAGTTTCAGGCGGGGCCTGAAGCTGGCCGGGCCGTTGGCCTGGGAGATGAACGACATGACCGACTCCACGTTAATCACTTGTCTTTGAAGAGTTTGATTTCGGCGATCTCATCGCCATTCCGCAGCCGCACGCGATCCGACTTGATTGAATCGACCGTCCAGCCTTCGACCGCATCGCCCACCTTGGCCCACACAGGGGCGCCGCCGCCGGGAGACTGCAAGGCAACTCGCGCGCCACGATCGCCGATGATCACGCCCTTGAGCACGAAGCTGTCGGCGGCGGACGCATCGCCCGGCTCGGCAGGCTGGCCATCAACCGGATCCGTTGCGATGTCCGTCGGAACAGCCGGCGCCTTGTCGGGACCGGGCTCGCGGTTGGCGTGAAAGACAGGACGCGTGAATGCATCGGTCGCCATAGTCGGCGCATCGCTGACAGGCGGCGCGCTGGGAATGGAGACTTCGCCCGGCTCGATGGCGGGCGGTGTCGTTACGTCAGTGGCGCGGAAGGCGAGACCGGCGGCGATAAGGCCAGCGGTTGCGGCGCCGAGCACCACGGTGAGCCCAAGTTTCGGAAGGATCGGGTTGGCCATGTTAGCCATTCCTTGCGAAAGCGAAGATGTCGAACGTGGCCTGCAGTTCAGGCGCACGGGGATTGTCGACCGGGCGGCGGCTGTCGCCCATCAGCTGGATGTTGCCGCCGTTCACGATCAGGATCGGGCGGATCGCATTCATCGCTTCAAGCGCGCGGTTGATCTGGTTGCTGGTGCCGGTCACGGCGACGCGGACGCCGACGCGGCGGACGGCGCCCTGCTGTTCCACGTCGAGCGTCTGGACCGAGCGCACCGTTGCTCCGGCGCGGGAGAAGACGCGCTGGGCGGCGGCCTGAACCGACGCCGAAGCCTGTGCGTCGCTCGCCGGCGGATACATGTCCACCGACAGGCGCGGGTCACGCTCGAGCCGGGCCCAGGCCTGACGGAGCTGCGAGACCGAGGCAGCGACTGAGTTGATGGAGGTCACGCGCGTCTGGACCGCCGAGGCCTTGGCATCGAGATCGAACACGAACATCGACAGCAGCGACCAGATGAGCAGCGCCACGGCGAGCACCGCTGCGAGCAGCAGGCCGAGCGCGAGGGACCGGCGCGATTGCCTGGGAAGGGCGTGCAGTTTCATGGCTGCGGCTCCTGGGCAGGCGCCGGGGCTTCAGGCGCGGAAGCGCTCGGCGGGGCCTTGAACGTGACGGCCATGCGGAAGCGCTCGGCGCCGCTGCGCGGGTCAGTCACGATCGGGGAGGTGAACTTGGCGGACTCGACGCGGTCGGAGGACTCCATCGCCTCCACGAGCGTCGCGCTGTTGCCCGACAGGCCGGTGATGATGGCGACCGGCCGGTCAAAGCTGAACTCTTCCAGCCACGAACCATCCGGCAGCTGGCTGGCCACCAGATTATAGGCGCTCATGAAGGAGAGCGGTTGCTGCGTTTCCGCCGTAACCTTCTGAATTCCTTCGACACCTTGGGTAATCTTTGTGTTAACGGCCAGCGCCTCGGAGGCATTGCCCTCGGCTGCGGCGATCAGCGTATCGGCGGCGGCGATCCGGCGTTGCTGCAGCTCGCGCCAGGACACGGCGGCGAAAACGCCCGCGCCCAGCACAACCAGAATGAGCAGGCGGTTAAGGGTGATACCGCCCCCGCCGGCGGACGACGCCTTGTTGGACGGCAGGAGGTTGTAACCCGCCCGGCCATTCGCGGCGGACGGGTCGGCGATATCGAGGCCGGTAATTTCAAGGCGGTAGTCGTCCCGCATCCGTTGCACCAGCGCGTTGATCGCGGTGCGCGGGGCCAACGCCTGGGACACGAAGATCTCGCGAGCCTCGTCGTCTTCGCCGGTAATGATCGAGTCCGAATAGACCTCATCGACCGTGAACGGCGTCTCGGACGCCATCTGCAGGTTCATGATGTCCTGGATGTGGGCGCGCGAGGCGGCCGGCAGGCGACGCTCGCGGCGCAGCGCGCCATCCTCGGGAAGAAGGTAAACAACCCCGCCAGCCGGGAGGTTTCCGACTGTCTTGCCCGTCCCCATTTGCAACGCCCGCGGCGCCGCATTGGAGCGACGTTTCAGGTAGAGCTGACCGTCCACTTCCTGGACAGTCGCAACTTCAGGATCGTGGGTGAATGTCGCGCGCAGGCCCTTGGGGGCCATTGCAACGAGTTCGTCGCGCCACCAGCCGAGAAAGCCGCCAATCCCGGACGCGGTCCCGCCTTGCGGCACGGCGCTTTCATGGGCGCCGGATGGATCGCGATTACCTTCCTGGGCAACCGACACGGGTGCTCTCCCCACAACAGCAACACTGACCCCTTGGGGGCCAACAAGTTCGCTCATCGCAAGAACCGTTCCACGCTGACTCGCGGGACTTGAATGGCCTTGATCTTGCTGGCTCAATCCGGGTGGAACGCTGATTATGCGTTGGCTCGGGTGGAAGGGCCACGATGGTTAACAGGGATCGTGCGTTATTCTCGACGCGTGTTGCGGCGGAAACAGAGGGCGACGTGACATCAAAACGCGACCGTCAGGCGGCGGACGCGGTCAGCTGGCTGATCGCGAACGGGCTGTTGTCTGCGGAGAAGCACGCGCGTGCGATCGCGATGTCGCAACATTCCAGCGACCGGATGGACCTGCTCCTCCTCAAGCTGAACCTTGTTAATGAAGAACATCTCGCCCGCGCCCTGTCGGCGGCGTGCGAGCTTCCCTTGATCCGCCGCGCCGATTTGCCGGCCGAAGCTCATTTCGATGGTGTGCTGCAGACGGACTATCTGCGCGCCCAGCGTATCGCGCCGATACGCCTGCAGGACGGGTCGATCCAGCTCGTCATGGCTGACCCGCTCAACAGCGAGACAGTCTCTGCTGTCTCGCTTAAGACCGGCGTGCGCGTGCATCCCGCCGTCGGCGTCGGCAGCGAAATCGACGGCTGGGTCGCCGCCAGCCACACCGCCCGGCAGGATACGCCCGCCACGACCTCCGCCGAATTCGCCGATGCGGATTTCTCAGACCTGCAGCGCCTGCGCGATCTTGCCGGCGGCGCCCCGGTCATTCGCTGGGTCGACCAGCTGTTTGAATCCGCGACCGCCGTCGGCGCGTCTGACATCCATCTCGAGCCCAGCCTGCGCGGGCTGCGCGCGCGTATCCGGGTTGATGGACAGCTTCGCGAAATCTCCGCGCCTGACGCCTCGCTGACGGAAGCGACCATCTCGCGCATCAAGATCCTCGCGAAGCTCGATATCGCCGAGCGCCGCCTGCCGCAGGACGGCCGCACGCGCATCAGCATCCAGGGCCGCGAGATCGACCTGCGTATCGCCACCTCGCCGACGCTGCATGGCGAAGGCGCGGTCATCCGCATTCTCGACAAGTCGACGGCCAACCTGTCGCTGGATTATCTCGGGCTTGCGCCGGACACGGTGGAAAAACTGCGCCGCTCGATCCGCCGCCCCAACGGCGTCACGCTGGTCACCGGCCCGACGGGTTCCGGAAAGACGACGACACTGTATTCTGCGCTGCGCGACGTCCTCACGCCGGAACTGAAGTTCGTCTCGGTGGAGGACCCGGTCGAATACCAGATCGAAGGCGTCTCGCAGATCCAGGTGAAAACCTCGATCGACCTCACCTTCGCCAAGGCCCTGCGCTCGATCCTGCGCCAGGACCCCGACGTGCTGATGATCGGCGAGATCCGCGACCGCGAGACGGCGACCATCGCCATCGGAGCCGCCCTCACCGGCCACCAGGTCCTGTCGACGCTGCACACCAACAACGCCCCGGCCACCATCACCCGCCTGATGGAGATGGAGGTGCCGGAATACCTGATCGCCTCGACACTCAGTTCGATCTCGGCCCAGCGCCTCGTGCGCAATCTCTGCCCGCATTGCGCCGAGCCGTACCAGCCATCCGCCATGCTGCTCGAACGCCTGCCCGGCGGCGCGCAGCTGGCCAACTCACCGTTCAAGCGCCCCAAGGGTTGCCCTGCCTGCAACGGCACGGGCTATCGCGGCCGCGCCAGCATTGCCGAGATCATGATGATCTCCGACGACATTCGAGAACTGATCCTGCGCCGCGCGCCGGAAAAAGACGTTCGCAAACGCGCCATCGACGAAGGCATGACGCCGCTGCTGCAGGACGGCCTCCGCCGCGCTGCCGCCGGCCAGACTTCGCTCGACGACGTCATCAGAGTGGCGGGGCTTGAGTGATGACTGATTTCAGTTTCAAGGCATATGCGAAGGACGGCTCGCTGATCGCCGACCGCGTCTCGGCGCCCACCCGCGCCGATGCCGTTCGTCAGATCACGGTTCGCGGGCTCGCCCCGTTCGAAGTGCTCGAAGGCGCGGCGGCCCGCGCCAGCACGCGCGGCGGCAAACTCCCGATCGGCACGCTCGCTGCCTTCTGCCGCCAGATGGCGACCATGGTCGAAAGCGACCTGCCGATCGACGAAGCGCTCGGCCTGCTCGCGCGCGACTCCAACCCGAAGACCGCCGAACTCGCCGCCAGCCTGCGCAAGTCCGTGCTGGAAGGCGCCTCGCTGTCCGCTGCGCTCGCCTCCAGCAAGCAGCGCGTTCCGGACATGATGGTCGGCCTCGTCGCCGCCGGTGAAGAAGGTGGCGTGCTCGCGCCGGTGTTCAGCCGCCTCGCCGACAGTTTTGAGATGCAGATCCGCACCACGGACGCGCTGCGCTCGGCCCTCATCTATCCCGCCGTACTGGGTGTCACCGCCCTCGCCTCGCTCGTCCTCGTGCTGACCGTCGTGGCGCCTGCGCTGAAGCCTGTGTTCGCCGGCGCGGGCGACCGCATGCCGCTGTCGGCGCAGATCCTGATCGGCGCGTCGGAAGCCCTGCGCAGCTACTGGTGGGTCGGCATCCTCGCGATCACGCTCGCTGTCATCCTGATCTCGTCGTCCCTGCGCTCGCCTCCTGGCCGCGCGGCCATGGCGCGTTTTGCCCTCAAAGCGCCGCTGATCGGACCGATCGTTTCCAGCACCGAAGCCTCACGCTTCCTGCACGCGCTCGCCGCCCTGCTCGACAACGGCGTCAGCGTCGTCAACGCGCTCGACATCGCCCGTCGCGCCACCAGCAATCCGGTGATCGCTTCGGAAATCGAATGGATCGCCTCACGCGTCCGCCTCGGTGAACGCCTTGGCGATACGCTGGCGAGATCAAAAGTCTTCCCGCCGCTAGCCGGGCAGCTGGCTGCCGTCGGCGAACGTTCGGGCAGCCTCGCCAAGATGCTCCGCCATGGCGGCCGCGTCATGGAAGAGACCTCGCAGCGTGATGTGAAACAGCTGATGACGGTTGCTACGCCCGCGCTCACGATCATTCTCGGCGTGCTGGTGGGCAGCGTTGTGCTGTCCCTGCTCAGCGCGATCATGAGCGTCAACGATCTCGCGGTCTGAGGCAGTCATGACCGGCGCAGGCCACAGCCAGTCGAGCAGGGGACGAGACCGGGAAGCCGGCTTCTCGCTGCTCGAGATCATGATCGCGCTTGCGATCCTGGCGCTGGCCACCGCGCTGGTCGGCGTCGCTTTCGCCCGCTCCAGCACAGGCTTCCGCTTCGAGGCCGCCGCGCAGGACCTGACACTGACGCTTCGCGAGGCGCATGCCCGCGCCCTGCGCTCCGGCCGCGATATCGCCGTCGTGCTTGATGTGGATGCCCATACCTACCAGCTGCACGCCGACCGCCCGATCGACATTCCGGACGACACCGCAATCCGTGTCGTCTCCGCCAGCCAGGCGATGACGTCCACGCGCCGCCCGGCCTTCAGCTTCTCGCCCGATGGTGGATCGACCGGCGGCTCTATCGTGCTCTCCCAGCCCGACCGCAGCGCCACGATCACCGTCGACTGGCTCACCGGCGCCGTTGAGATGACGACGGGAGGCGGCGATGACAGCGCGTCCTGATCGTAGCGCCGGTTTCAGCTTGATCGAGGTGATGGTCGCGTTTGTGATCCTCAGCCTTGTCGTGGCGATGTGCCTGCAGGTCTACACCCGCAGCGCCGAAGCCGAGGCCAAGGCGCGCTGGTCTGACGAGGCGCATGTGCTGTTGCGTGACCGTCTTGTGGCGTTTGAAAGCCTCCGCCTGCTGCCCGGCCAGAAGACCAGCGGCGAAGCGGCCGACGGCTTGCGCTGGACGATCGGCGCCACCCAGCCCGCAAGCGACGCCGGCATCGGCGCCAGCCGCGGCGTGATGTGGATCACGGCCGAAGTCACCGATCCCACCGGCCAGACTTACTCCGCCTCCACGGCGCGCTGGCTTGGCGAGATGACGCAACAGGGAGGCGTGGAATGACCCGCCACCCCGACAGCCAGTCCGGCTTCTCGCTGCTTGAGACCCTGCTGGGCCTTACGCTGACCGCTATCATTGGCATGCTGATGATGGGCTCGTTCCAGATGGGGGCCCGCGTCTGGGAGCGTGAACGCGCGCCGAACCGGCTGGGCGTTGAGCAGCTGGTGCTGAGCCAGACCGCCGAATGGCTGTCGCAGGCCATGCCTGCCAAGGTGCGCAGCGTCGAAGACCCCGCCTACACGCCGTTCAGCGGCGAAGCCAACCGCGTGACGTTCGAGTTTGCCTCCCCCGCCATGGGCGGCACGCCGGGCATCTATGAAGTGACGCTTGAACTCGTCGCGGGCGAAACCTGCCCGCAGCAGACAGACCTGATGCTGCGTTCCGTGCGCCTTGCGGCGGTCAGCGGCGAAGATGCACCGGAGCCCGCGACTGCGGACAGCCGCCGCCTGATGTCGTGCGTCGAGGGCGGCTCGTTTGTCTTCTGGGACGGGCTCGCCGGCGATCAATCCACAGCCTGGCGGAGCGACTGGCTGGAGCAGACCTACCTGCCCGGCATTGTGAGACTCCGCGCGATTGGCGCCGATGGGGCCGAGCGCGCCATTCTCTCGCAACGGCTGGCTTTCGCGCAACGCTGATCGGCTTTTCAACCTGCCATGCCGCAACGGCGCCTATTCGCACCTGCGAATAAGCGCCCTCCGCTTGCCCGCGCCTGCGTTTCGCATCAGGGTGAACCCGAGCGTGCAAAGACACGTCCGAGGGAACAACCAGAACAGAGGCCGCCATGACGCTTGATCAGGCACCGCGCGAAGAACGCACATTCGATGCGATTGTGGTGGGCAGCGGCCTCACCGGCGGCTGGGCCGCCAAGGATCTCTGCGAGAAGGGCCTGAAGACGCTGGTCCTCGAGCGTGGCCGCAAGGTCGAGCATGGCAAGGACTATACGACCTTCGCCAAGAACCCGTGGGACTTCCGCTATCCCAACGGCCGCACGCCGCAGGACGAGATCGACAAGCACTATTACAAGCAGATCCGCACCGGCTACACGGTCAACGACCAGTGGAACCACTGGTTCGTGAAGGATGACGAACATCCCTATACCGAGGTCAGCCGCTTTGACTGGATCCGCGGCTATCATGTCGGCGGACGGTCGATCACCTGGGGCCGCCAGAGCTATCGCTGGAGCGATCTCGATTTCGAAGCCAACGCCAAGGAAGGCGTCGGCGTCGACTGGCCGATCCGCTATGCCGACCTCGCGCCGTGGTATGACCATGTCGAGCGATGGATGGGCGTCAGCGGCTCGAAGGAGGGGCTGCCGCAACTGCCGGACGGCATCTTCCAGCCGCCGATGGATTTCAACGCGCCCGAGAAGGCGATGAAGGCCAAGGTCGAGGGCCGCTTCCCGGAGCGCCGCATCACCATCGGCCGCACCGCTCACCTCACCAAGCCCACCGATGAGCAGATGAAGATCGGCCGCGGCACCTGCCAGAGCCGCAACCTCTGCATGCGCGGCTGCTCGTTCGGGGCGTACTTCTCGTCGAACGGCGCGAGCCTTGTCGCCGCCGACCACACCGGCAACCTGACGCTGCAGCCGGACTCGATCGTCACCGAGATCATCTTCGATGCGAAGCTGAACAAGGCGACCGGCGTGCGCGTGCAGGACGCGAAGACGAAGACCGTCACCGAATACTACGCCAAGGTGATCTTCCTCTGCGCCTCGACGCTGAACTCCACCTGGCTGATGCTCAATTCGAAGAGCGATCGCTTCCCGAACGGCTTCGGCAATGACTCGGACGAACTCGGCCGCAACGTGATGGACCACCATCTCGGCGTCGGCGCTCAGGCCGATGTCGAAGGCTATGACGACCGTTACTATTCCGGGCGCCGGCCCAACGGCATCTACATCCCGCGCTTCCGCAACCTTGGCGATGGCGGCACCAAGCGCGGCGACTTCACGCGCGGTTATGGCTATCAGGGCGGCGCGAGCCGCACCGGCTGGCAGCGGCTCGTTGCAGAGATGGGCTTTGGCAAGGAGCTGAAGGACGACATTTCCGAGCCCGGCCCGTGGACGGTCGGCATCGGCGGCTTCGGCGAAATGCTGCCTTACCGCGACAACCGCGTCACCATGAACCCCGATGTGAAAGACATTGACGGCCTGCCGACGCTGAAGTTCGACGTCACCATCCGCCAGAACGAACTCAACATGCGGAAGGACATGCAGGCCTCGGCCGAGGAAATGCTCGCCGCCTCCGGGTTCAAGAATGTCCGTGGCTTCGATCGCCCCTATGGCGTCGGCCTTGGCATCCACGAGATGGGCACCGCCCGCATGGGCCGCGACGCCAAGACATCGGTGCTCGACGGCTGGGGGCGGGTCCACGCCGCCACCAACGTCTATGTCACCGACGGGTCGTTCATGACCTCGGCAGCGTGCGTGAACCCCTCGCTCACCTATCTCGCGGTTACAGCGCGCGCGGCGGACCATGCCGCCAACGCGCTGAAACGCGGCGAACTGTAAAGGACGGAGACCGATCATGATGGACCGTCGCGAACTTCTTCACCGCATCTCGATGACCCTCGGCGGCGTCATCACCGCCAGCGCCGCTTCCGGCATCCTCGCCGGTTGCGTCGCCACGCCTGCCACGCCGGAGCTTGATGGCCCGACGCCGATGGGCGCCACCGGCAACTTCCTGACGCCGCTGGAGATGGCGACCATCACGTCGATGGCCGACCACATCATCCCGAAGACAGACACGCCCGGCGCGCTCGATGTCGGCGTGCCTGCCTTCATCGACCGGATGCTGGCCGGGTTCTACACCGACAAGGAACGCGGCATCATCCGCGCCGGACTCACCACCGTCGCCACCGATGCAAGGGCAAAACACGGCGCTGCTTTCCCGACACTCACGGCGGACCAGCAGGTGGAGATGATGAAGGGCTACGACCGCGTAGCCTACGCCGCGCCGCTCGCGCCCGGCAGCGATCCGCACTTCTTCCGCTTCATCAAGGAACTCACCATCACCGGCTTCTGCACGTCCGAAGCCGGCGCTACAAAACTGATGCGCTACGAACAGACGCCCGGCCCGTTCCGGGGCGACGTACCGCTCAAGGAAATCGGCAAGGTGTGGGCGCTCGGCTAGGGCCGAGCCTGCGCCTTGCCATCGCGCGCTAGCAGTCCTCTGCCGGCCGCAGGGGGAGATTGGACATGACGCAGGATTCAACGCGCAAGCACGAACTGCTCGACATGGTGATTGTCGGCGCAGGCTTCTCCGGCCTTTACATGCTGCACAAGGCGCGTGGCCTCGGCCTTCGCGCCCGCGTGTTCGAAGCGGGAACCGGCGTCGGCGGCACCTGGTACTGGAACCGCTATCCCGGCGCGCGCGTGGACATTGAAAGCCACGAATACTCCTATTCGTTTTCCCCGGAGCTAGAGGACGAGTGGACGTGGAGCGAGCGCTACGCCGCCCAGCCCGAACTGCTTCGCTATCTCAATCATGTCGCCGACCGGTTCGATCTCCGCCGCAACATCGATCTCAACACGCGCGTCACCTCAGCCGTGTTCGACGAGACGGCCTCGCGTTGGACCGTGCTGACCGACAAGGGCGACCATGTCTCCGCCCGCTACTGCATCATGGCCACCGGCTGCCTCTCCGCGCCCAAGCAGGTCGACGTGCCCGGCGCCTCCTCGTTCAAGGGCGAAACCTACTCCACGGCAAAATGGCCCACGACGCCCGTGGACTTCCGCCACAAGCGCGTCGGCATCGTCGGCACCGGCTCATCCGCCGTGCAGACCATCACCCAGATCGCGCCAGAGGTCGGCGAACTGGTGATCTTCCAGCGCACGCCCTCGTTCAGCGTCCCTGCTCACAATGGCCCTGCAGACCCGGAAGTGCTCCGCAAGTGGCGCGAGAACCGCGAGGCCAATCGCGAGGCCGAGCGCAACTCCGCCGTCGGCACGCTGCTGATCGAAGCCACCGAACAGCTAGCGATGAGCACCTCGCATGAAGATCGCCGCCGCATCTTCGAGGACAAATGGTCCAAGGGTGGCTTCGCCATCGGCGGCTCGTTCGCGGACCTGCTGCTGGTCAAGGAAGCCAACGACACCGTGGTGGATTTTGTCGCCGACAAGGTCCGCAGCGTGGTGAAGGACCCGGCCACCGCCGAAAAACTGATCCCGCGCACTTACCCACTCGGCTCCAAGCGCATGTGCGTCGACACCGGCTATTTCGAAGTCTTCAACCGCGACAATGTCAGCCTCGTAGATATCTCCACCTCGCCCATCGAGGCCGTCACGCCGACCGGCATCAAGACGAAGGACGGCCACCACGATCTCGACGTCATCATCTTCGCCCTCGGCTTCGACGCGATGACCGGCGCGCTCGGCAAGATCGACATTCGCGGGCGTGATGGTGAAAGCCTCAAGGAAAAATGGGAAGGCGGACCCCGCACCTATCTCGGCCTGATGGTCGCCGGCTTCCCCAACATGTTCCTCGTCACCGGCCCCGGGAGCCCGTCGGTGCTGTCCAACATGGTCGTCTCGATCGAGCAGCATGTGAACTGGATCAGCGACTGCATCGCCGCCATGGGCGAGCGCCAGCAACACGTGATCGAGGCCACGGCACAGGCGGAAGAAGGCTGGGTCGCCCACGTGAATGAAGCGGCGAACATGTCGCTCTATCCGCAGGCCAACTCCTGGTACATCGGCGCCAACGTGCCCGGGAAGCCGCGCGTGTTCATGCCGTATGTGGCGGGTGTGGGGGTTTACAGGCAGGTGTGTGCGGACATCGCGGCGAAGGGGTATGAGGGGTTTGCGCTGTCGTCGGTGTAGACCGGCCCATCCGCCTGCTTCGCAGGCAGCCCCTTCCGGCCCTGCGGGCCACCTTCCCCGCTTCGCGGGGCAGGACCACAAGCCGCTAACATCGTGGGGAAGTCCTCCCTCGCCAAAGGCGGGGGAGGTGGCGCGAAGCGACGGAGGGGGCTGGTCGCGTAGCGGCCGGACTGCCAGCCAAACCCGCTACTTCAAAATCTCGATCTTCCGGAACTCGATCGGGTTCCCTTCGCTCTGCAGCGAGATCGTTCCGCCTTCCAGATTCACCTTGCCGCCAGCCGCGGCAACCAGCGGCTTCGAGTTGGCCATCTTGCCGTCGGGATCGAGCTGCACGTCGGAATAGATGATCGTCGGCACGCCGTTGATCGACTGTGTCACCGTTCCGTCCGCCGCCACATCGATCTCGAATGTCGCCCACACTTCGTTGGGACCGGACGGCGTCTTCGAGTTGATGCAGTGCGTTTTCTCGAGCTTGCCATCCATCACCACATGGGTGCCGGGCGAACACATGTTGCTGTTGAACCGCTCCTGCCCCGGCGCTGGGCCCAGCAGCTGCGCCTCCACCGAGACCGGGAAGCTGTCGTCCACGGCCATCGTCTTCGGGTCCTGCCCGTAGATCATCACGCCGGAGTTCGCGATGGCCCAGGCGGGCGTGTCGGCCGGGTGCGCGTTGAGGAACCTGTATTCGAGGCGCAGCTTGTAAGGCCCGTAGACCGGCGTGTCATAGAAGAGGTGGCCGAAGCGTTCCGCGAACTGGTCGTACTTGTCGTAGGAGACGACAATCGCGCCGTCCCTCACCCGGAATGTGTCGCGATAGTTCTCGCCCAGCGGGAAGCCTTTGATCTTGGGGGTCCACCCGTTGAGCGTCTTGCCATCAAAGAGCGATTGCCAGTGTTCCCCGCCCGCCGGCGCAGATGCGCAGGACGCGGCGGCAAATGCTGCAAGCGCGATAGCGAGCTTCCCCACAACACTGGCCATGGCCTCATCCCCTTCTTTGCCCGGACCCGTGGACACTGGCGGACTCGCGGGTAACACTCCGAAACGTTATGAGCCGAACGCTGGCCCAAGACCAGCGGGGGCGAGGGAGGAAGACAAGTGATTCAAGCACGTCTCTTTTTGATGATGCTGCTGCAGCTCGCCATATGGGGAGCTTATATGCCGAAGCTGTACCCCTATATGGGCCTGCTGAAATTCGAGGCGTGGCAGCAATCCCTCGTCGGCAGCGCATGGGGCATTGCCGCCATCATCGGCATCTTCTTCTCCAACCAGTTCGCGGACCGCAATTTCTCGGCCGAACGCTTCCTTGCCGCCAGCAACGTCATCGGCGGTGCAGCGCTGCTCGGCTGCGCCTACTTCACCGACTTCTGGCCGTTCTTCAGCTGCTACCTGATCTTCAGCATGGTCTACGTGCCGTCGATGTCCGTGGCCAACGCCATTGCCTTCGCCAACCTGCGCGACCCCGCGGCGCAGTTCGGCGTCATCCGCATGGGCGGCACCATCGGCTGGATCATGGTCAGCTGGCCGTTCTTCTTCCTGCTGAGCGCAAAGGCCGGGGCAGAGGAAATCCGCCTGATCTTCGTTGTCGCCGCTGTGGTATCGTTCGCCTTCGCGGCCTACAGCCTCACGTTGCCGCACACGCCGCCCAATCGCGACGGCGCGGGAACTGATCCCCTCGCATGGCGCAAGGCGATCAAGATCCTGGGCATCCCGGCCGTGCTCGTGCTCTTCATCGTCACCTTCATCGACAGCACCGTTCACAACGGCTACTTCATGATGGTCGATGATTACCTCACCAAGCGCGTCGGCATCGACGCCAACGTCTCGATGCTGGTGCAGAGCCTCGGCCAGGTCGCCGAGATCGTCACCATGTTCGTGCTGGGTTACGTGCTGATCCGGCTCGGCTGGAAGTGGACGATGATCATCGGCGTGCTCGGCCACGCCGCGCGCTTCCTCGCTTTCGCCTTCTTCCCGGACAGCATCCCGACCGTCATCGCGATGCAGCTGCTGCATGGTATCTGCTACGCGTTTTTCTTCGCGACGGTGTACATCTTCGTCGATGCCGCCTTCCCGAAGGACGTCCGCTCCAGCGCGCAAGGCCTGTTCAACCTCTTGATCCTGGGCATCGGCGTCGTCTCCGCGAACTACCTCTTCGCGCCGATGATGGCCCAGTGGACGGACCCGGTGACGAACATCATCGACTATCGCACGCTGTTCATGGTCCCCGCCGGCATGGCCCTTGTCGCCGTACTGCTGCTGGCCGTGTTCTTCCGCCCCGCCGAGCGCGCGCCCGCCAGCGTGGCGCCCACCTGAGATCGAGACATAGTGACGAGACACAGTGACGACACATGGAGCGCAACATGATCAGCCTCTCCCGCCGCAGCTTCGTCCAGGCGCTGTGCGCCACCGGCGCGGCTAGCCCGATGATCGCGGCCTGCACCACAACGGGTCCGTACTTCGAACAGCAGAACGTGCCGATCGGTATCCAGCTCTACACCCTATCCGACATGCTCGCGACGAACCTTGAAGGCGCTGTCGCGGCTGTCGCTCGCATCGGCTACAAGACGGTCGAGATCCCGTCCTACATGAGCAAGACGCCAGCCCAGTTGCGCGAACTGTTCGACCGCAATGGCGTCAAATGCACCGGCGCCCATATCGGCATGAACGCTGGAACGGATGCAGCTCCCGGCCTTCGCGGCGATCTCGGCAAGCTCGCCGCCGACATGCACGTTCTTGGCGTCACGCATGTCTACGCGCCTTCGATGGCCATCCCCACCGATATCGGCCTCACGCAGAATCCGGGCGAAGGCTACGCCTACATCTCGCGCGTCGCCGAGGCGATGGGCGAAGATCGCTGGAAGAAGCTCGCCGCCGAACTGAGCGACATCGGCCGGAAGCTGAAGGCCAACAATATCGGCTTCGGCTATCACAACCACAATTTCGAGTTCGCCAAGGCAGGCGCCCGTACCGGCTATGACATCATGGTCACGGAATCCGATCCGGCCGCCGTGTCGTTCGAACTTGATGTCGGCTGGGCCGCAGCTGCCGGCAACGACATCGTCGCCCTGTTCAACAAGTACAAGGGCCGGTTCACCGGCATGCACATCAAGGATATCAAGGCGACCACCGCCCCCAATATCGCGCTCAAGATGGATCCCAGCGATGTCGGCGCTGGCAAGCTCGACTGGAAAACCATCCTGCCGACTGCCTACGCAGCAGGCGTTCGCAACTTCTATCTCGAGCAGGAACCGCCCTTTGCAACTTCGCGGCTGG
>JAOATF010000050.1 GCA_030158285.1 Hyphomonadaceae bacterium | reverse complement strand
CCAGCAGTTCGAGCGCGTTGTCGAGGCAGGCCGTGTCCGACTGGCCGTGCGGGATCAGCGGCCACATCTTGTCGAGGTCGGCGCCGAGCAGCGGGCTCTCCATCGAGCGCCGGCGGGCGTACATCCAGTTCACGTTGCCGCGCACCGTGTTGATCTCGCCATTGTGGGCGATGAAGCGATACGGGTGCGCGAGGCGCCATGAGGGGAAAGTGTTGGTCGAGAAGCGTTGGTGGACGAGGGCGAGCGCGCTTTCGCACAGCGGGTTGGTCAGGTCCTGATAGAAGGTGCCGACCTGGTTGGCGAGTAGCAGGCCCTTGTAGACGATGGTGCGCGTCGATAGCGACGGCATATAGAACTCGGCGAGGCCGGGCAGGTTCTTCTTGCGGGCGATGTCGGCCAGCGGGTTCTGCGTCTCTTTCCGGATGGCGAGCAGCTTCCGTTCGAACGCATCCTGGGTCATCGACGCCACGCCCTTGGCGATGACGGCCTGCTTGATGACCGGCATGGAGGCGACCACCGCCTTGCCGATGCCTTTGAGGTTGGTCGGCACATCGCGCCAGCCGAGCAGGATCTGCTTCGACTTGGTGAGGTAGTTCGCGAATTGATTCATCGCGAAATCGCGCGCCGCGTCGTCCTGCGGAAGGAAGCACATGGCTACGGCATATTCGCCCGGCTGGGGCAGGTCGACTTTTGCGCCCTTCGCCCAGTCGCGGAACAGCTTGTCCGGAATCTGGATGAGGATGCCTGCGCCATCGCCCAACAGGGGGTCTGCGCCCACGGCGCCGCGATGGTCCAGGTTCAGGAGGATCTGGAGCCCTTGCGCCACGATGGCATTGGATTTTCTGCCCTTCACATTGGCGATGAAGCCGACGCCACAGGCGTCGTGCTCATTGCGGGGATCGTAGAGACCCTGTGCCGGGGGAAGGCCCATTTCCATGCGCGTAAACTCGTCCACTCAGTGATGTGAATGTGCGCCTAGCAGCTAGGCACAGAATTTCAATCGAATAGCCCGTCCTGCGGCATCATTTGCTCTGGAATGCCTCCGCGCACGGGCATTGCGCACGGCTATTGCCGACGCAAAGCGCAACCGTTCAAAAGCCTTCGTGAGAAAACAGAACCCGCGGGAGGGCGCTTCGGCGGAATCTATTGCTGCGACCGGTCCCGCGCGCAGAATTTCCATCGAAGCGGAATGCTTGCGAACGGGTCGCGATCAGGCGCCCGGATAGAGCTTCGCGCGCTCCTCGGCATAGGGGGCATAGGAGTCGCGCAGGGTCGCCTGGTTGAGCAGCATGGTGGCGATCACTTTGGACTGGCCGGGGCGGAAGATGGAGGTGCGGGTCCAGTAGCTTTCGGTGCGGCGGCTGCCGGACAGGGCGACGATCTCGCGCTCGATCTCATAGTCCTCGCCGACGAACAGCGGGCCATCGATCATGCGGATTTCGAGATCGGCAAAGAGGCCGATGGCCGGGCCCTTGATCGGGAATTTGTCCTCGCGGGCGAGGTATTGCACCAGCACGCTGACCATTTCGAACGGGATGATGGGTTTGCCCCACGGCGTGTCCTTGCCGGAATACCAGGGGGAGTTCTCGGTGATCTTGGCGAGCTTCTGGGTGAGGGAGAAGGGGTAGAGGTCGCCCATGTGCTGGTCAGCGGCCATGCGGATGGGCGTGCGTTTGGTGCGGTGGCCGACTTTGAGGTCGCGCAGGATGACGGGCTGTTCCAGCGGGCCGAGTTCGCCGAGGCGCATGTCGAGCGCGCTGGGCGGGGCCTGCGGGCCGACGGAGGCGGTGCCCTTCAGCACTTCCGTGCCATCGCGCTTCTGGGCCCAGATCTTGGCGTGATCCTCCCCCGGCTCGCGCTCGATGAAGGCGCGCACTTCCTCGCCCTCCACAACCATGTTGCGGAAGTGGGTGGAGATGCAGCCTTCACGCAGGAAGCGCTCGCCCCAGATGGCTTCTCCCAGCGGGGCGAACTGGCTGAAATGCGTGGGGCCTTCGATCGGGCCGGCCTTGAAGCCCAGCTTCTGCGCCATCGCGTCGTCATGCAGCGACACGTGACCGTCATAGGTCTGGTCCAGCAGCATGTTGAACGGCTTGCGCCACGGCCCGGCCAGCACCTGTCCGATGGATTCCAGCTGGGTGTCGAAAGCACGGGCGGGCATGGGCGGTCTCCTTTGCCAAAACTATCGCGCGGGGCCCCATGGTGGCGCAAGGCCGGGATCGGCCCTATCTATTGGCCAACACGGAGAGACCCATGGCCACGCCCCTGCGCATCGATTTCGTTTCGGACGTTGCCTGCCCGTGGTGTGTGGTGGGCCTGCGATCGCTGCAGAAGGCATTGGAGGCGGTGGGCGACAAGGTGGAGGTGGATCTGCACTTCCAGCCGTTCGAGCTGAACCCCGACATGCCGCCCGAAGGCGAGAACACGACGGAGCATGTGGCGCGGAAATACGGCGCTGACCCGGCGCGGTCGGCGGCTTCGCGTAACGCCATCCGCGAGAGCGGCGAGGCGTTGGGCTTCCAGTTCAACTACAATTCCGAGAGCCGCATCTGGAACACGTTCGACGCGCACCGCCTGCTGCACTGGGCGGGGCTGGAGGGACGGCAGATGGCGCTGAAGGAGGCGCTGTTCGCAGTGAACTTCACGGAGCAGAAATCCACCAGCGATCATGAGGTGCTGGTCGGTGCGGCGAAGGCGGCGGGTCTCGATGAGGTGAAGGCGCGCGAGATCCTGTCCTCGGGCGCTTACACGGAAGAGGTTCGGAGCGACGAGGCGCTGTGGCGCAATCGCGGGATCAGCGCTGTGCCGTCGGTGATCTTCAACCAGCGCTGGATGATCCAGGGCGGCCAGCCGCCGCAGGTGTTCGAGCAGGCGATCCGCCAGATCATCGACGGGACGGCGACAGAGGCTAGGGCGTAAGGAACAGTGTCCGCTCTCTGGCGCGGCGCTTGGCCAGCGCCTGCATGACGATGCCGTTCATGCGGTTCCAGAGCAGGAAGGCATTTGCGGCGCCGGGGCGGTCCTCGTTGTTGACGCGCTTCACGATGGACGAGCCGCGCGTCTTGCCGGAGCCGACATTGTAGCAGAACGCCACCATGGCGCTGAACTCGTTGAGCGTTACCGGGACATCGACATAGCGTTCGATCGATTCCTCGCACCAGTGCAGGTCTTCCTTCAGGAAGGCGTCGGCGGTTTCCTCGGTGATGACGTCGTCCTCGCCCTCCAGCATCAGGTGGCCGTAGCCGATCAGCCAGAGGCCGCCGAGCTCGTAGGCTTCCAGCCGCAGCTGTTCCTCTTCCTTGATGATCTGAATGGCGGTGTGGTTCGTGTTGTAGACGGAGGGCAGCTGGAAGACCGGTTGGGGCTCAAGCGCGTCGAGGAAGCTGACTTCGCCCGTGAGCGGGACCAGCGGCACGCCGTTCAGCATGGGGATCGAGTCTGCCTCGGTGTCCGGCGCCAGCGTCGGGGCGATTGGAAGCGGGGCGCTGACCGCCATGGCTTCCGGCGCGGCGGCTTCTTCGGTGGGCGCAGGGGCGCAAGCCGTCGCCAGTGCGGCAAGGGCCACGCACAGCAAAGCCAGAATGGACCGCATCCTTCCCTCCCATCGTCCCGGTCGCCCGGACGGAGACAACCCAGAAGCGAGCCCGCTGTAAAGCGCGATGCAGCAGTCCGGCTGCATGACAATCCGGCCGGAAGCCCTTAGAAAAGCCGGGAAAGGGGCCCGCATGCTGCTCGAGACTCCCGTCCGCACACTTGGTCAGGTTGACCATAGCGCCCTGAAATCGGCCGTCATGGCAGCGACGCCTCAGGCATGGCTGGAAGACGATACGCGCCAGAAATCATTCGAACAGCACAAGCAGACCCAGTCGCTGGTGATGTTGTTCTCCAATACCTGGCCGGACCCGGTGGTGGAGCAGAAGCCCGGTTGGGCCATCATGTCGGACGCGGCGACCGCTGTGATCGACCGGATCATCGCCGACCACTATCCGCCGGGCGGACGCATTATCCGGGCTGTGGCGGCCAAGCTGATGTCCGGCGGGCGGATCGCCCTGCACAAGGACGCCCACCCGAGCTTTGCGGCCTCGCACCGGATCCATGTGCCGCTGGTGACCAATCCGGACGTGGATTTCGTTATCCGCGGCGTCAGCCATCACCTTGAAGAAGGGATGGCGTACGAGGTCAGCAATCTCGACTATCACGCGGTGACCAATCGCGGGCCGGACCGCATCCATTTCATCTTCGACTATACGCTGCAGTGAGCGCGCTTCCGAAACTGCTGGTCAGTTCCGTCGTGCGTGGCTCGCAGCAGGGCGACAGCCATGGCGGGCTCTATCTCGTCGATATCGAAGCCGGCCAGTACGAGCAGGTGATCGACTGGAATACCAGCGGCATCGACTGGGAAGGGCGGGGCGCCGATCGCGGTTTGCGAGGCATCGTCATTACCGGGAAAGAGATCTTCATCGCGGCGAGCGATGAGCTGTTCGTCTATGATCCGTGGTTCCGGCTGATCGCGTCGTATCGCAACCCTTATCTCAAGCATTGCCATGAGATGTCGCTGCACCGGGGCAAGCTCTACATCACCTCCACCGGTTTCGATGCGCTCGTGCGGTTCGACATGGCGTCGAAGCGGTTCGATCTCGGCATTGCGATCGTGGCGGCGGGCGGTCTGGTCAATGCGCGGGGTTTCGATCCCAACACGCCTGACGCACTGGCCCCGTCGAATATCCTGCACATCAACAATGTCTGGGTGGACGACAACGGCGTCTATGTCTCCGGCCGCAAGATGCCCGCGCTGGTGCAGGTGACGCAGACGCAGATCGCCATGGTGGCAGGTCTGCCGCGCGGCACGCACAACGCCCGGCCGTTCCGGGGCGGCGTGCTGTTCAACGACACGGACAGTGACAGTGTGGTCTGGGCGGGGCCGGAAGAGCGGGTGGCGATCCGGACGCCGCGCTATGACACGAAACTGCTGACCCATATGGACGCCGACGCCAGCGGCCTGGCGCGGCAGGGCTTCGGGCGGGGACTATGCGTGCTGAGCGACAGGCTGGTGGCGGCGGGGTCTTCACCGACGACCATCTCCATCCATGACCTGGATGCGGGGGTCTGTATCGCGGGGCTCAATCTCAGCCTGGACGTGCGCAACGCGGCGCATGGGCTGGCCGTGTGGCCCTTCTGATTTTATCCTTCGCGTTTACTTTCCAATTACCAAGACTAACAAAGTAGACTTGCAGAAAAGCGAGTAGAAAATTGCATCAAAGTCGTTCGACTTAGCGATTGCTTAGTCAAGGTCGCGTACAACCACACATAAGCCGAGCAAATCGGCACGACAAAAAACAAACGATGGTGGTGGTGATGACGAATGTGAATGTCCGCGTTAGCGCGGCTGACGAAAACGTTGAACAGTCCTTCCTGAAAGCCCTGTCGCTGCTGGAGCAGGCGCATCGCCGCCTCCACGACGTCGTGAAGGACAATCTGGAGCGTAACGGCGAGCGTTCGCTGACCGGCGTGCAAGCCCTCCTGCTGTATGAAATCGGTGAGAGCGAAACCCCGGCCTCGGCGCTGCGCGCCCGTGGCTCGTTCGCTGGCACCTCGATGTCCTACAACGTGAAAAAGCTCCAGGAAGGCGGCTACCTGATCCAGTCGCGCTCCAACGACGACCGCCGCACGGTTCGTCTCAAGCTCACCCCGTCGGGCAAGGCCGTCCGCAACCGCGTTGCTGACCTGTTCGAGAAACAGGCGACCTCGCTCGAGCCGACCGCTTCGGTTCGCTCGGACGACCTCGACCAGCTGAACAAGTCGCTGGCCCGCCTCGAGCGCTTCTGGTCCGACCAGATCCGCTACCAGCTCTAAGCTTCGCAGTTTCAGTTCGTACGCGTGCAGACCCCGACCTGATAGTTTGGGGCTGACCAACTAAGGGCGACGCCGGACTCGCGCATTAGCGCCGACCCGAGCGATAAACCCGCCGCCGGCTTCGCAAGAAGCCGGCGGATCTATTTCTGCTTCAACCGTTCTGCGGCTTCCATGTAGCGCGCGCCCAGCATCATGCCCGGGATCGAGTAATTGCCTTCATGGCAGGCGTACTCGAACATGGCGTGGTTCGTTCGCATCATCGTGTATTGCACGCGCACGGGCGCTGTCAGCATGGCGCTGTCTTCCAGAACGGACTCGTAGCTGATTTGGTCGGGCGTGACGAGGGTGAAGCGTTCGGTCACGCGGCGCTGCTGATCGAAGGGCGGCGCGCCCGGCGGGGCGAGTTGAGGACGTATCTGCGTTGTGACGACGACAAGTGTCTCGCCATCCCACCTCGCAACAGAGTCGCCTGCCAACGAAACCAGCCCCGGCGGACGTGGCGGCGAATTGATGCCGATCACCCGCGTCACGATCTGGTCTTCCGTGTAGATCACCATGTGAGCCGGCGTCTGGACGATCTGGCGGTACATGCCGCCGGGGCTGACGCCGAGCGGCGCGCGGCCGGTGGCGCTCAGGCAGCGTTCGTCATTCGACAGGCCCTCAGGGTTTTCGGCGCCTTTGCGAATGTCGCGACCGATAGGAACGAGATCCTTGGCAAGCTGCGTCAGCGGGCGTTTGCCGTCGGCGGGCTCCACGATCAGCGAGGTGCGGAAAGTCCCGTCGCCTGCGGGGAGCAGCCCGGCAAAGTCAAAGTCATCGTCCGGGTGCAGGGCGACGCCGCCTTCGCCTTGCAGCGCCTTGGTGCGGGCGGCGACATACGCGGCGGCGGCGTCGCCAGACACCGTTGGCTCCGTCGTCCCGCCCATCCGTTCGAATGGCGTCAGCCAGCGACTCTCCCAGACGCCCTGGAAGTCTGGGCGCCCCTCGGCTGTGCGCGGGATATCGGGGGCTTGCGCGAAGGCCATCGGCTGGACGGCGACAGCCATCGCCAAGAGCGCTGTTCGCCTGATGATCAGGAAACTCTTTTGCCTCATCTGGGTAGCGTGGACACGGTTGCCTGCGCCTCCTCAATCCGGGCGCCGAGCAGCATGTTCGCCAGGGAGTAATTTCCTTCGTGGCACGCCGTCTGGTAAAGGCGTTGAGACGTCCGCACCCAAGCGACTTCGGCCGTCCAGGGCTGGGTGTAGTGGTCGGGATCGATCACTGTGTAGTGGATCACGAGTTCATCCGGGCCGTTCAGATAGATCCGTTCGACCAGGCTGCCCCTGTCGCCCATCGGCACCGGGGTGGGGCCGCCGCCAGCGGCCTTGTCGCTATCGAAATGCGATGTCTCGACAACGAGCACGTCGCCTTCCCAGTGCGCGGCGGATGATCCCGTGAATGTGCGCGGCCAGTTGGCGGGCAGGGGCGCCCGAACTGGAAAGATCCGGACGTCGCTGAGCGACTCTGAATAGAGCACAACGTTGTCAGGCGTTTGCACGATCAGATGCAGCATATCGAAGTTCGTGGTGCGCATCGGGCCCGTGTTGATGCCGGTGATGCAGCGAACACCGCGCGGAAGGCTCTCCGGACCATCTGTGCCGGGACCGTTTGTCTGGCGTGATTTGCCCAACTCGGTTCGCGGAATGCGGCCATCTGGCGGATCGATCACCTGTGAGCCGCGGTACACGCCGCCGACGCTCATGATCCTTGCGGCAATCGCGATCTCGCCATCGGTGTCCAGTTGGGTCCTGGCGCGGCTGGCTTCACGCTCGGCAAACATCTGCATGATGCGCTCGACCTCCGCTGCGGGGATATCGCCCGGCACGTCGGCTGCCCGTTCGAGTGGTGTCAGCCAGAGCGACTCCCAGACGCCTTGAAGGTCGGGGCGCCCCTCTGCGGTGCGCGGGATATCGGCGGCTTGCGCGTGCGCCGCTGTCGCGAGGCTGAGCGTAAGAAGGATGGCGCGGAGCATGGCTTTGATATCCTGCCGGACAGGCGCCTACATCGGCGTCGCGTTCGTGCCCGCCTGGCGATAGCGTCCGTCGGCGGGGTCGATCCGCCAGATGGAGCGGGTCATCTGCCCATCCGCGACCTCGCGCGGGATCAGCAGTTCTGGCACGCCATCGCCGTCCGTGTCGGCCAGGGTCGGATAGCGATACTGGAACACATAGGCCTCCACGAGCGTGTCCCGCACTGCGCCATCAGGGCCGACGACATCGACGTCGATCCGCCCGCCTGCCATGACCTCCTCGGGCGTCGGGCTGAACCTGACCAGCAGTTGTGTGCCACTAGCCGCGCCGCCTGCCTTTGTATCGATCCGGCAATTCATGGCGACATAGCGCGTGTCGGGGACCGGAGCGGGTAGCGAGCCGCACTCAGGCCATTTCAGCGCGTCCGCGATCGCGACGGGCGCGCCGCGACCGTCCTGTGGAGGCGCAGTCTCAGGCGTTGCGGCGATTTCGTTGGCGGGCTTGTCTGTTTCCGGCGCTCCCGGGGAGCACGCTCCCACGCCAATCGCCACAGCAAGCGCAAGTAGCTGTTTCAGCATTGTCCTGTCCCCACCCGATCCGGGCCGGACAGCATCGCGCAATTGCGGTGCGGATGCGAGGCCCAGGCGCCGCCAGTAGTTGCGACCGGTTCGCAAAAACTCCTGCGACCTGAAGGCGCTACACGCAGTTGCGTTTGATCTGCGTCTAGGAAAGGGTCGCGCCGCGGCCTAAGTGTTGCACGACACACCCGGTAGAGGTGTGAGGCTAGAACGATGAGTCAGTCGCCCATGAAACATCTTGCTGCTTTCGAGAACGCCCTCGAGGAAATCCGGTCGGAAGGCCGGTATCGCGTGTTCATCGACGTCAAGCGATACCGTGGCGAATTCCCGAAAGCCTCCGTGCGCCATACCGATGGCCGCGAGCAGGACGTGATCGTCTGGTGCTCAAACGACTATCTCGGCATGGGCCAGGACCCGGACGTAATCCAGGCGATGCACGAAGCGGTCGACACGTTCGGCGCCGGTTCGGGCGGCACGCGCAATATTTCGGGCACGACGCGTTATCACGTCGAACTCGAGAAAGAACTCGCTAGCCTGCACGGCAAGGAATCGGCGCTGCTCTTCACCTCCGGCTATGTCTCGAACGAGGCGACGCTGTCGACGCTCGCCAAGATCATGCCGAACGTCATCATCTATTCGGACGAGCTGAACCACGCCTCGATGATCGAGGGGATCAAGCGCGCCCATTGCGCCAAGCGCATCTTCCGCCACAACGATCTCGCGCACCTGCGTGCGCTGCTGGAGAACGATCCGGCTGACGCGCCGAAAGTGATCGCGTTTGAGTCCGTCTACTCGATGGATGGCGACGTGGCCCCGATGGAAGCCATCTGCGACCTCGCCGAAGAATTCGACGCGATGACGTATCTGGATGAAGTGCACGCTGTCGGCATGTACGGCCATGAAGGCGCGGGCGTCGCCCAGCGCGACAATGTCATGGACCGCATCACCATCTGCGAAGGCACGCTCGCCAAGGCGTTCGGCGTCATGGGCGGCTACATCGCCTCCAAGACCGCCATCGTCGACGCCATCCGCTCGATGGCCCCCGGCTTCATCTTCTCGACCTCGACCTGCCCGGTGCTGGCCGCCGGCGCGCTGACCTCGATCCGCAAGCTGCGCTCGGACTTCGGCCGCGACCTGCGCAAGGTTCACCAGGAGAAGGCCGAGATGCTTCGCCAGAAGCTGATCGCCGCCAAGCTGCCGGTGATGATGGCCGACACGCACATCGTGCCGCTGCTGGTGGGCGACCCGGAACGCTGCAAGGCGCTGTCCGACACGCTGCTGTTCGACTTCGGCATCTACGTCCAGCCGATCAACTATCCGACGGTCCCGAAAGGCACCGAGCGCCTGCGCTTCACCCCGTCGCCGCAACACACCGAGGCGATGATGGACGAGCTGGTCTCGGCCCTGCTGGCGATCTGGAAGCAGCTCGGGCTGGACCAGCGCGCGGCGTAAGCGAAACGCGTGGGCGCCGCAGGCTGGCCTTGCTAGTCTGCGCCCATGTCGGACGACCAACCCACGTTTGAAGGCCATGCCGTCATCGGCGACATCCGTACGCTGGATGCGCCGGAAAGCGTTGGCCTGCTCTCCCTGAAGTTCGTGCACTACCCGGGGTCGCAGCAGCTGATCCTGTGGCTGCCGCAATCGGGCTATCAGGGCTATGGCAAGCTGAGCGTCACGCGCGGCGACGATGCGGTAGAGCGCGGTCCGGTGCGCGATCGCCTCAATGGCAGCGTGCAGATCCTGTTCGATACTTTGCCTTGGCCGCCGGGTGATTACGCCATCGTCATCACCCACGATGATGGCTGGCGCCATGAGGCCAGCATGCGGAAGCTGGAGGCGGGCGTTGCGCCGCCTGCGCCGGAGCTGCCGCCGGCGCCTCCGGTGGATCTGGATGCGCCGCCGATCGTCTATCGCGATGGCTTCGGAAAGGTGATCCCGAACGTCGATCTGGAGATGCGCGCGCAGGCTGGGGCCCAGATGGAGCGCGTGTTCGGCCGAAGGGTGGAATACGAGGGCAATGTCCGTGCGGGCCTGGTCATCTATATCGACCCGATGCACCGCATCGTCTTCTCGAACGAGATGTGCGGCGGCAGCCTGAAGGCGAGTATCGAGATACCGTCGGCGAAGCACTGGGTGGACGCCACGGGCGCGCCGCTGGCGATGCGCGACGACATCGTGGCGTTTGTCGCCGCCAGCGTGCATCGCGACCAGGCCAGCAGCTGGCGTTACCGGATCACGGACACGAGCATCGATTTCTATTGATAGCGCGCTGGATGACAGCCCGGGCGGAGCAGGGCATTCTGCGGCCATGACCGGCGATCCGGAAGAAGAGATCCTCCTCGAGACGAGCCGCATCGGCGGGTCGATGGAGGTTCGCGCGATCTCGACGGCCGACGGCCTCGAAGTGTCGTTCACGGCGCCGTCCAGTACGATGCAGTTCGATCTCGCGCGCCTCGCGCGCCAGAAGCTGGCTTACGTGCGGCGCAAGATGCGGGGCGGTGGAGACGAAAAGCCCGACAAGCCAGACGGAAGTGGCGGCCCCAATGGTAAAGGCGGGCTCATCGCCTGATTGTGGGCGTTTACGAAAAAGTCCGGCCTACCGGGCTTTCCGCACGCCCTTGCCGAGGCCGATCTTCTTGGCGAACTCCGACCGGCGCTCGGTATAGGCCGGGGCGACCATGGGATAGTCGGCCGGCAGGTTCCAGCGGCGGCGGTAGTCGTCGGGGCTCATGTCATAACGCGAGCGCAGGTAGCGCTTCAGCATTTTGAGCTTCCGGCCGTCTTCCAGGCAGATGATGTAATCCGTCCCCACGGATTTGCTGACCGGCACGGCGGGCTTCAGCTTCTCGTCAGACCGCGGTTCCGGCGTGCCCGACAGCTGGGACACGGTGCGGTAGACCGAGCGGATCACTTCGGGGAGGTTTTCGGCCGAGACCGTGTTGTTCGACACGAACGATGCCACAATCTCGGAAGTCATTCGAAGAAGTTCATCGCCTGATGGCGCTGAATTACCTGTTTCGTCTTGCATTTCTGTTTCCCACCTGTCCCGAAGCGATGCCCACCGCTCCGGCCCCCAAGTTGAGCCAAGAAAACAGCCAAGAAGCTGCCCGGAGATTAATCCGGAATACTCATTCTCATCTATCGCTACAGTACCACGGGAGTAAGGTTAACCCTGAGCCTGATCCGCCCTTGCCAAGGGCCGGGGGAGCCCGTATCGCCCCGTCATCCCGCCCCGGAACACCGATGGAGTCGCGCCCATGAGCCAGTCGAACACCCTGACAAAAGGGTTCTTTTCGACCGGTCTTGAGGAGGCCGACCCGATCATCGCAAAATGGACCCGCGAAGAGCTGGGCCGCCAGGGCCATCAAATCGAGTTGATTGCCTCCGAGAACATCGTTTCGCGCGCCGTGATGATGGCGCAGGGCTCGGTGCTGACCAACAAGTATGCCGAGGGCTATCCGGGCAAGCGCTATTACGGCGGCTGCGAGTTCGTGGACGAGGTCGAGACGCTGGCCATCGACCGCGCGAAGGAGCTGTTCGGCGCGAAGTTCGCCAACGTGCAGCCGAACTCCGGCAGCCAGATGAACCAGGCGGTGTTCCTCGCCCTGCTGCAGCCGGGCGACACCTTCATGGGCCTCGATCTCAACTCGGGCGGCCACCTCACGCACGGCTCGCCGGTCAACATGTCGGGCAAGTGGTTCAAGGTCGCGTCCTATGGCGTTCGCCGCCAGGACCAGCTGCTGGACATGGAGCAGGTGCGCGCCACGGCGAAGGCCGTGAAGCCCAAGCTGATCCTCGCCGGCGGCACGGCTTACTCACGCTTCTGGGACTGGGCGGAATTCCGCTCCATCGCCGATGAAGTCGGCGCGTACCTGATGGTCGACATGGCCCACATCGCGGGCCTCGTTGCCGGCGGCGTGCACCCCTCGCCCGTGCCGCATGCGCACGTTGTGACGTCCACCACGCACAAATCGCTGCGCGGCCCACGCGGTGGCTTGATCCTCACCAATGACGAGGACATCGCGAAGAAGATCAACTCGGCCGTATTCCCCGGCCTGCAGGGCGGCCCGCTGATGCACGTCATCGCGGCGAAGGCCGTGGCGTTCGGCGAAGCGCTGAAGCCCAGCTTCAAGGACTACGCCGCGCAGATCGTGAAGAACTCGAACGTTCTGGCCAGCGAACTCATCAAGGGCGGCCTCGACATCGTGACGGGCGGCACCGACAACCACCTGATGCTGGTGGACCTGCGGCCCAAGGGCGTGACGGGCAAGGTGACGGATGTGGCGCTAGATCGCGCCGGCATCACCTGCAACAAGAACGGCATCCCGTTCGACCCCGAAAAGCCGTTCGTGACCTCGGGCATCCGCCTCGGCACACCGGCGAGCACCACGCGCGGTTTCAAGGAAGACGAGTTCAAGCAGGTTGCACGCTGGATCTCGGAAGTGACCGACGCCCTCGCCAAGGGCGGCGACACCAGCGGCGTCGAGGCAAAGGTGCGCGACGAGGTGAGGGCGCTGACGGCGCGCTTCCCCATCTATGATGCAGCCTGGGGCTGATACGGAGGTAGGGTTTGCGCTGTCCTTATTGCGGAACTGCCGACTCGGTCGTGAAGGACAGCCGTCCCGCTGAAGAAGACAACGCGGTTCGCCGCCGCCGGGGCTGCAACAGCTGTGGCGGGCGTTTTACCACTTTCGAGCGCGTGCAGCTGCGCGATCTCATCGTGGTCAAGCGCGATGGCCGCAAGGCCGTGTTCGAGCGCGAGAAGCTGCGCCGCTCGCTGAAGATCGCGCTGCAGAAGCGCCCCGTGAGCGATGACCAGCTCGATCACATGATCTCCGGCATCGTGCGTCGCCTCGAAAACATGGGCGAGAACGAGATCAAGACGACCGACATCGGCGAGATGGTGATGGAGTCGCTCAGCGGTCTCGATCCGGTGGGCTTCATCCGCTACGCTTCCGTCTACAAGGATTTCAAATCCCCCGCCGACTTCGCCGCCTTCGTCGCCAAGCAGACGAGCGAAGACGAAGGTGAAGTGAAGGAGTGAGCATGGCTGCTCCTTCCGGCCGGCCCTTGGTCACGCTGAAACTCGCCACGTCGCTTGATGGCCGCATTGCGCTGGCCAATGGGACAAGCAAGTGGATCACCGGCGAGGCGGCGCGCGCGGAAGTGCATCGCCTGCGGGCTGCGCATGATGCCGTCATCGTCGGTTCAGAGACTGTGATCGCCGACGATCCCGAACTCACCGCCCGCCTCGACCCGATGCCGGAGAAGCAACCGCTCCGCGTCGTCGCCGACAGCCGCGGCCGCATCCCGGCTTCCGCGAAGCTTTTCTCCACGCTGGAGATGGGGCCTGTTGCTATCGCAACGCTTGAGAATACCGATCTCGACGCCAATGGCTGGCCGTCCACGCGGGGGCTGCAGTTCTGGATGCTGCCAGCCGGGGAAGGCTCCGCTAGTATTTCGCTCACCGCGATGATGGACAGCGCCACGCGGGCCGGCGTCGGCAGCATGATGGTGGAGGGCGGGGGGCAGCTCGCCGCCGGCTTCATCCGCGCCGGGCTGGTGGACCGGATCGAATGGTTTCGGGCGCCGATTGTGCTCGGCGGGGATGGCCGCCCCTGCCTAGGCGCCCTCGGCCTCGAAGCGCTCGCCGTAGCCCCAAACTTCACCCGCACCAGCGTCCGTGAACTGGGCCCCGACCTCTGGGAAAGCTACCTGCGGAATGGGGGCGTGAGATGAGACTGCCTGCCCGCCTCGCGCTCTCCATTGCAGTATCGCTACTCGCTGCGCCTATGGCGCTGGCCTGCGATAACCCGGACAACAATACATGGGCGCTCCGCGATTCTGTGCCAACGGTGGTCCAGCCCGGAGATTTTCTGCTGGAGCTCGACATGGCGAGCATGAAGACCTTCTCGAGCGCTGCGACGGACATCAAGGTCGGCGAGCATACGCTTGCGTTCACAACGATGTTTGCCGTTTTCGATGTGAAACGCGTTGTCGCGGGCAGCTACTCTGATGCAAAGGCGGCGGTCATTGTTCCGATGCACTCGTGCGGCAGTCTCGGGAGTGGCCCATATCTGCTGGCAGGTCCTGCGGACATGAGCATCGATGGCACGCCAATTCTGGATAGCCGCTTGATATCTTGGGGAGAGTACAAGCTCCAGCTCCATGAAGAGCAAAAGTCCAGCAATTGATGCATCCGCCTTGGCCTTCAGCGCCGCTAACCTTACCTGTGGCGGGGCGATGGTTGTCATCCCGCCCGGACCGGCGTAGCGGCTGTGGCGTCGGACCTGCGGAACGGTCCTGGCCAGGATATTTTGAATGTTCACCGGACTTGTCACCGATGTCGGCCGCGTCGCCTCTGTCGAGGATACGAACGGGCTGCGCCGCATCACGATGCGTAGCCAGTACCGGGTAGAGCAGCTGCAGATGGGCGCCTCGGTCCAGCATTCCGGCGTCTGCCTGACACTGGTTGAGTTCGGGCCCGATGATGAGGGGTCCTGGTGGGTGGTCGAGGCCATTCCCGAAACCCTGTCCCGTACCACTATCGGCCAGTGGCAGGCCGATAGCCACATCAATCTCGAACTCTCGCTGAAGCTTGGCGACGAACTCGGCGGGCATCTCGTCTATGGCCATGTCGATGGCCTCGGCACGGTGTCCGAGATCCGGCAGGTCGGCGACAGCCGCGTGATCCGCGTCGCCATCCCCTCAGACCTCGGCAAGTTCTTCGCGGAGAAGGGCTCTGTCACGCTCGATGGCGTGTCGCTCACTGTCTCTGCTGTGAGCGCGAAGAGCGATGACGCGTGGTTCGAAGTGTCGCTGATCCCGCACACGCTGCAGGTCACCACGCTGGGACAGCGCAGGGTGGGCGACAAGGTCAATCTCGAAGTCGATATGCTGGCGCGCTATGTCGCGCGAATGCTGGAATGGCGCACATGAAAGACCACGTAGAAAAGTACGATTTCTCGTCCGCGATCTCGCCCATCGAGGAGATCGTCGAGGAAGCGCGCAACGGGAAGATGTACATCCTCGTCGATGCGGAAGACCGTGAGAACGAGGGCGACCTCATCATCCCGGCGCAGTTCGCGACGCCCGCCGCCGTCAACTTCATGGCGCGCTTCGGGCGCGGCCTGATCTGCCTGTCGCTGACGCGCGATCGCGCCCGCACGCTCGAGCTCGACATGATGGCCCGCGAGAACCGCGAGAGCCTCAAGACGGCTTTCACGGTCTCCATCGAGGCGAAAGAAGGCGTCACCACCGGCATCTCCGCGCATGACCGCGCACATACGATTGCTGTCGGTGTTGATCCGACCAAGGGCGCGGACGATATCGTTTCGCCGGGTCACGTCTTCCCGCTGGTCGCGCGCGATGGCGGCGTGCTGGTTCGCGCGGGCCACACCGAAGCCAGCGTCGATATCTCGCGTCTCGCGGGCCTCTATCCCGCTGCCGTCATCTGCGAGATCATGAATGACGATGGCACCATGTCCCGTCTGCCGGAGCTGGTGACGTTCGCGCAGCTGCACGGCCTGAAGATCGGCACCATCGCTGACCTCATCGCCTGGCGTCGCCGCCATGACCGTTTCCTCGAACGCCGCATCGAGAGCGATTTCGAAAGCGCCTATGGCGGCAAGTTCCGTATCATCGTTTTCCGCAACACGCTGGACAGCGCCGAGCATGTCGCGCTTGTGAAGGGCCGCATTCAGGGCGACCAGCCCGCGCTGGTCCGCGTCCACCGGATGGACTTCCTGTCCGACTTCCTCGGCGAAGCCGGCAAGCGTGAAGGCCTTGTGCGCCGCGCCATGGAAAAACTCTCTGCTGCCGACGAGCCGGGCGTGGTCGTCTTTGTCCGCATGGGCATGGGCGAGGAGATTGCCCGCGCGCTTGGCGGACAGGCTCCCGCCGAGAGCGAACCCGCGCACCCGCTGCGCGAGTACGGCGTAGGCGCACAAATTCTCAAGGATCTCGGCGTTCGCCGCATGATCCTGATGTCCAACACACGTCCCAACGTGCTGCCGGGGCTTGACGGCTACGGCCTGACGGTTGAGGGCTGGCGCCGCATTGACGGAGAGTAAGATGGCTGAAGCCCCCCGCATCCTGATCGTCACCTCCCGCTACTACGCCCACATCGTGGCGGAGCTGGAAGCCAGCGTCGCCGAAGGCCTCGAAAAGGCCGGCGCGAAGTATGAGTTTCTGGAAGTCCCCGGCGCATTCGAAATCCCCGCCGCCATTTCGATGGCCGCTGGTTCGGGCGAATGGGATGGCTTCGTTGCGCTTGGCTGCGTCATTCGTGGCGAGACTTCGCACTACGAACTCATCACCAACCATGTCGCGCGCGCGCTGATGGAGCTGTCGATCTCCGGCGTGCCGCTCGGCTTCGGCGTGCTGACGGTCGAGAACGAAGCGCAGGCCCGCGTGCGCGCCGACCGCAAGCAGAAGAACAAGGGCGCCGAAGTGGTGGCCGCCGTGCTGCGCATGGTTGGCCTGTCCTATCGCTTCAACAAGCTGGTCGAGGATGGCGATGAGTAGTTCGTTCTCCGCCGAGGCTGAACGCAACCTGCTCGCCGCCCGCCGCTCGGGCGCGCGCCTCGCTGCGATCCAGGCGCTTTACCAGATGGAGCAGACGGAACAGTCCGCCCGCTCCGTCATCGCCGATTTCATGGAAGACCGCCTCGGCCTCAATGACGAGGGCGAGCCTGTTGAAGAAGCCGATCCGGATATCTTCAAGTCCATCGTGGCCGGCGTTGTCGAACGTCAGGAAGCCATCGACGCCGCGATCATGAAGCGCCTTGCCAGCGGGTGGAAACTCGAGCGTCTTGACGCGACCTCGCGCGCTATCCTGCGGGCAGCGGTCTATGAACTGGTCGCCGAGATCAGCCTGCCATCGCAGATCATCCTCGACGAGTATGTCTCCATTGCTCACGCGTTTTTCGAAGGCGCTGAGCCGCGGTTCATCAACGGCCTGCTGGACGCGGTGTCGCGTGATGTGCGCGCGGGTTGATTGTGATGGGTGAGTTCGACCTCATCCGCCGCTACTTCGCGCCGCTTGCCATGTCACCGGGCACTGATGGCCTGCGCGATGACGTGGCCGAGATCGCTCCCGGCTTGATCGCCACCAAGG
>JAOATF010000049.1 GCA_030158285.1 Hyphomonadaceae bacterium | reverse complement strand
ATCTTCCACGAGCGGATCAAGATGTTCCACGTCAAGGACGCGGAGTTCAATCCGACTGGCCGCCAGGGCGTCTATTCCGGTTACGCGCCGTGGCTCGAGCGTGCGGGCCGCTTCCGCTCCGTCGGCGATGGCCAGGTCGATTTCAAAGGCATCTTCTCGAAGCTGGCCGGCTATGACTATGAGGGGTGGGCCGTTCTGGAGTGGGAATGCTGCATCAAGCACCCCGAAGATGGCGCGCGCGAAGGCGCACAGTTCATCAAGGACCACATCATCCGCGTCACGCCGCGCGCGTTCGACGATTTCGCCGCCAGCGGCACGGATGAGAAAGCCAACCGCCGCCTGCTGGGACTTGACCGGTGAGACGTCTTCGCCTCGGCATGGTCGGCGGCGGCGAAGGCGCCTTCATCGGCGGCGTCCATCGCATGGCCGCGCGGCTCGATGGCCACTGGGATCTTGTCGCCGGCAATTTCCAGTCCGACCCAGCGAAGTCTATCGCGTTCGGCAAGACGATGGGCCTCGCGGACGATCGCGCCTATGCCGACTTCCGCACCATGGCGGAAAGCGAAGCCAAGCGCGCCGACCGGATCGACGCCGTCTCCATCGTCACGCCTAACTCGACGCACCATGCCATCGCGCGCGCCTTCCTCGATGCCGGCATTGCCGTCATCTGCGACAAGCCGATGACCATCACGCGCAAGCATGCGGATGATCTGGCCGAGGTCGTGATCAGGACCGGCCTGCCCTTCATCCTCACGCATAATTATTCCGGCTATCCCATGGCGCGTCAGGCGCGCGCGATGATTGCGGCGGGAGAGCTCGGCGCCATCCGCATCGTGCAGGTCGAGTATGCGCAGGATTGGCTCGCAACCGATCTCTCCGGCAACAAGCAGGCCGACTGGCGCAGCGATCCGGCGAAGGCCGGCCCCGGCGGCGCGCTGGGCGATATTGCCACACACGCTTTCCAGCTGGCTGAATTCGTCACCGGCCTGCAGGCGCAATCGATCTCCGCTGACCTCTCCGCCTTCGTCCCCGGCCGCAAGGTCGACGACAACGTCAACGTCCTGCTCCGCTTCGGTGAAGCGCGCGGCATGCTGTGGGCGAGCCAGGTTGCCACCGGCTCGGTCAACGGGCTGAAGCTGCGCGTGTTTGGCGACAAGGGCGGGATCGAATGGGCGCAGGAAACGCCCGAGACGCTTCTCTTCACGCCGCTTGGGCAACAGCAACGCATTATCCGCCGCGGCGGCGCGGGCGTCTCGCCCTCGGCCACACACGCAACGCGCGTTCCCGGCGGGCATCCGGAGGGGTATCTTGAAGGCTTTGCGCAGATCTATGCTGACGCCGCCGAACTGGTGCGTGCGCATCTGGAGAAGCGCGCGCCGAATGCGTTCGCGAAACTGGCACCCGGCGTGGCGGATGGCGTGCGCGGTGTAAAATTCATCGAGGCGGCCGTCGCCTCGAGCAAGAACAACGGCGCATGGACGCCGGTCGATTGAGGGAGAGTGACATGCGGATTCTGGCAGGCGTTGCGATGATGGCGATCGTTCTGGGCGCATGCGGCGGCGAGCCGGCAAAGCCCGTCGAGCCCGTGGCCGAAGCCCCCGCGCCCGCGCCGGAAGTTGGCGGTCCCAACACGCTGACGGCGGACCAGACCGCGCAGGGCTGGAAGCTGCTCTTCAACGGCACGGACCTGACCGGCTGGAAGGGCTACAAGAAGGACGCGCCCGGCGACGCGTGGAAAGTGGAAGACGGCGCGCTGGCGCTCACTGCCGGCGGCGCGGGCGACATCATGACGGCCGAGGAGTTCGGCCCGTTCGAGCTGTCGCTGGAATGGAAAATCTCGCCCAACGGCAACAGCGGCATCATCTACCTGATCAACGAGGACCCGGCCGCCGAGAACACCTACAACACCGGCCCCGAGATGCAGGTGCTCGACAATAACGGCCACGCCGACGGCAAATTCCCGACGCACCGCGCCGGCGCTCTCTATGACTTCGAGACCCCGCCCGATGGCGCCGTGAAGCCGATTGGCGAATGGAACACCGCCGTCGTCCGCTTCACCGGCAGCGAGATCGAACACTGGCTCAACGACAAGCTCGTCTCCGAGTCCAGCTATGGCGACGATGCGTGGAAGGCAAAAGTCGCGGCCTCGAAGTTCAAGCAATGGCCGCTGTTCGGCACCTTCGCCAAGGGCCACATCGCCCTGCAGGATCACGGCGACAAGGTCTGGTATCGCAACATCAAGATCCGGGCGATCCAGTAGACCGCGCAGGACCGCTATGGACCGCCGGGCCCCTGCCCGGCAGTCGCTGCGCAGCAGCGAGCGGCTGTGACGTTGCATAATCGCGCCGCTACGCGACGCACTGCCGGGCGGGGGCCCGGCGGTCCAGATAGTGCTTACGGCGCGGTGTACGTCAGGCCCATCCCCTCGATCACGCCTTTGATGTGCGTCAGCGCCTCTGGTGTCGGCCCGGCATAATCGCCCGTGCCCGGCGTGTTGCCCATATAGCCGATCTCGGCCCAGCCTTCGGACGTGGTGTAGTACGCGCCCAGCGTCAGCGAGCGGATACGGCCGAAGAACTCCGCCGGCTTCTCGAGCCCCACCTTCACCTTGTCCTTGAAGGCGATGTCATCGAGGATCTTCTTCTGCGCGCTCGCATCCGCCTGCGTGAAGCCAACGCCGTTGCGCACCTTCGATTCCTCATCGAGCCACGCAAGCCCGTTGACGATCAGCACGCGGTCCTTGTGCTGGTCCTCGTAGGGCGCGCTGACCCATTCATTGATGAAGGCCGGCACGCCGACTTTCGTCGCGGCCGGAAGGTCGCCCTCCGCGGGGAGGATCAGGTCGACAAGGTCCGCAGTGATGGCAAGCTCAGCCGCCGTCATCGTCAGCGGCCATGGCACGACGGGGTTCAGCAGGTCCGGATCCTTGCCCACGCCTTGGGCCTTGATGGCCTCAAGCTCGGGCCAGCTGATGCCCTTTGCGCCATCGCCGCACGCGGCCAGCTGGCCAACGGCCATCGCCCCCATCAGCCATTTCAGCGTGACGCGGCGGTCGATCGTGATGAGCGTTTTCATGTCAGTCATGGCTCATCCTCCCTTACAGCTCGCCCGTGCGCAGGCGCGTGGCGATGTTGTCCGCCGAGCGCATGGCGAGGGCCATGATGGTGATGGTCGGGTTCTTGTGCGCCTTCGAGACGAAGACAGATCCGTCGGTGAGATAGAGGTTATCGACATCCCAGGACTTGCCGTACTGGTTCACCACCGAGTCCTTTGCATCCTTGCCCATGCGGGCCGTGCCGACCTCGTGGATGATCTCGCCGCCCTTGGAGATGGCCTTGCCCGGCTCGGGCATGTCGCTGGTGAATGTGCCGCCCAGCTTGTCGACCAGCTCCCCCATCGCTTTCTGGAAGTGCTTCACCTGGTTGAGCTCATGCTCCGACCACGCGAACGAGAACTTCAGCACCGGAATGCCGAACTTGTCCTTGGTGTTCGTGTCGATCTCGCAGAAGGAATTCTTGTTCGGGATCATCTCCCCGCGCTGCGTCAGGCCGATGCGCGCGCCATAGCGGCGCTTCACGTCGCCTCGCAGGCTGGCGCCATAGCCATCGAGGCCGCCGCCAACGCCCATGCCCGGATCGCCGAACGAACCGCCGATCTCCACGTGATAACCGCGCGGCGTGCCCGCCTCGCCACTCTTGACCCGCCCGTAATCCCAGAAGGGAATGTAGGCATGCAGGCCCATCGCTCCGTCTTCATTGTAGCGCGGGCGGCCTTCGAGCTGCGGGAAGTAGGCCGAAAGGTTGGAGCCCACCGTATCCATCAGGTTGCGGCCGACCTGCCCGCTCGAGTTGGAAAGGCCTTCCGATCGGCCATTGGGTTTCGAGTTGAGCAGGATACGCGCTGTCTCTCCGGTCGAGGCGGCGATGATGACCACGCGCCCCTTCGCTTCCTTGTGCGTGCCCGTCGCCTTGTCGATGTAGCGCACGCCGCTGGCCTTGCCGCTCGCATCGAGCAGAACTTCGTACACCATCGCGCCCGTGGCGATGGTCAGCTTGCCGGTTTTCTTGGCCCACGGGATCAGCGACGTGGTCGTCTGGAACGCCGCGCCGATGCCGCATCCGCGCCCACAGCCCGAGGCCCAGTAGCAAGCCTGCCGCTCGTCGATCTTCTTCGTGAGGATCGCGCGGCGCGCCGGCACAACCGGAATGCCCACTGCATCGCCACCCGCCTTCAGGAACGTCTCCCACACGCGGAATTTCGGCGGCGGCTGCAACACGCCCGGCCCCGAACTCGGATGGTTCTCAAGCCCGGTGTTGGTCCCGTAGACGCCGACCAGCTTCTCCGTCTTGTCGTACCAGGGCGCGATGTCCTTGTACTCGACCGGCCAGTCCACCCCGAGCCCGTCGCGGGTGTACGGCTTGAAGTCATACTCGCCCATGCGGAACGAGTTGCGCGCCCAGTGATTGGTGCGCCCGCCCAGCATGCGCGAGCGCCACCACATGAACTCCGATCCCTCGGCCATAGTGTAGGGCTCGCCCGGCATGTCCCAGCCGCCATCCACCGTGGCGTCGAAATAGCCGAACTCCTTGTCTCGCGAGCCGACGCCACGCAGCGGCGCATCCTTCGCCATCGACAGCATGGGCGCTTCGTCGGGATTGTAGTCCCGGCCCGCCTCCAGCATCAGCACGCTGGCGCCCGCCTTGGTGAGCACCCAGGCCGCCATCGCGCCGCCCGCGCCGGAACCGACAACGACGGCATCGTGTGGATCGTCTGGCGTCATGATCTAACAAGCTCCCCTCGGCCGTGGCCGGTTATCCCGGCCTACGTTCTGTTGCGGGAGACTAGCGCGGGCGACGGGGATGTCGACTGTGGCGGGAATGCTGCGGCGCGGCGGATCATTCTCTTGCGTTGCGACGGATCGGGCTGCTTCCGCTGATGGCCGGGACGCTCTAGGCTCCGGTACATGACAACGACACGCACACTGATCGCCTTCAACACCGCCACCGCGAGCGAGAACAAGATTCACGACGACACGGTGGCCAGCCGCTTCGGCTTTACCGGCGGCCTCGTTCCGGGCGTCGACGTCTTCGCCTACCTCGCCCACGAACCCATGGCGGCCTGGGGCAAGGACTGGCTGGCCGACGGCTTCATGCAGGCGCGCTTCCGCAACCCTGTCTATGACGGTGACCCGACAACAGTGACATCCGCTGCCGATGGCGACGGGCTAACGCTTGCCTGCTCGGCGCGTGGGCTGGCCTGCGCCGAAGGCTCCGCTCGCAGGAGGGGCGCAGCGGCGCCGACAGCGTTGCTCGGCGTGGCGGACATGCCCGCGATGGAGACGCGGCCTAAGGCATCGATGGACAGTCTCAAGGTCGGCTCGACGCTGGGCACGCTCCGCGAAACCTACACGCGCGAAGCGGGGCTGGAGCATATCGAGGCCGTGCGGGATGATGCAGCGCTCTATGATGGCGGGCGCATCGCCAACGCGGCCTGGCTGCTGCGGCGCGCCAACTATGTGCTGGCGGATAATGTGAAGCTCGGCCCGTGGATCCATGTCGAGAGCGCCATCAACATGCATTCGCTGCTGATGGATGGCGAACCTCTCGAAGTCCGCGCGGTGGTGGTCGATAATGTGGAAACAAAGGGCCACCTGATGGTGACGCTCGACGTCCAGATGCTGACCGGCGGCCGGCACATCATGAGCTGCCGCCACCTTGCAATCTACGAGCCGCGGCAGGTGCGGGAGACGCGCTGACGCACGCCTCCCTCTGCAGTCCTAGAACGTCGCGTAGCCCTTGGCCGTGATGTAGGCCTTGAGATCCTTGATGCGGGTCTCGGGGTTCGGGTGGGTCGACATGAATTCCGGGCTGCGCGAGGCAGACGCGGCGCCCATCTTCTCCCACAGCTTCACGGCTTGCTTCACGTCATAGCCGGCAGCGCGCATGTAATCGACGCCGAGCTTGTCGGCCTCGGACTCGTTGTCCCGGCTGAACGGCAGCGTGACGCCGACCGCAGCGCCCGCGCCGAGGATCGCCATGGCGTTGTCCGTGCTTCCGGCCACGCCACCCAGCGCCGCGCCGCCGAGTTGCACGCCGAGCTGCGTCGCGTTTTCGCGACCCGCACGCTTGGCCGCGTGACGCGCGACGACGTGGCCGACTTCGTGGCCGAGCACAGCGGCGACCTGATCGTCATTGTCCACGAAATCGAGCAGGCCCTTGTAGAAGCCGACCTTGCCGCCCGGGAGCACGAAGGCGTTGAGTTCCTTGGTGTCGAACACCACGAATTCCCATTGCGCATTCTGCACCGGCGCAACGGCCGCGATCTTCTGACCGATGCGCACGAGGCGCGCATTCGCGGCCGCGTCCTTGGAGATCGGCGTGCTGGCTTTCGTCTGCGACCACGCTTCAGCGGCGAGCGGGGCAAGATCGGTGTCCGACGGTTCGAGATACTTGCTCACGCTGGCGCAGCCGCCGGCCGTGCTGGCCACGCCGAGCACCATGGTGCCCGCCAGGAGGCGGCGAATGACATCGCGACGGGGCATGCCGTCCAGCGACACGACCTGCGGGCGGGCGACGTTATGATTTTCGCACATGGGGTTCTCCAACCGGAATCTGCTGGGTTCCAACATAGACCGGCCGAGGCTGGAGGCAAAAGCCCGCGTCAGCTGCGAAACACAGGGAATTTCAGATGACAGCCGCGTTACGCAAGGCGCCAATCGCGGCGGAATCGAGGCCCAGCACCTCCGCTAGCACCTCATCCGTGTGTTGCCCCACGGTATCCGGCGCGGGACGGCGGATGCTGCCCGGCGTTTCGGACAGGCGAGGCATTACGTTGGGCATGGGAATACGGCCAAGGCTGGGATGGCTCTCCCAGTGGATGGCCTCGCGGGCCAGGAATTGCGGATCGTGCAACATGCCGTCCGGACGATAGATCGGCCCGGCCGGCACGCCGGCCTCCGACATGATGCGATCAACCTCAGTCACGGTGTGCTGGCGCGTCCACTCTGAAATGAGACTGTCCAGCTCGGCCTGCCGCGCCCCGCGCGCATGATGCGTCTTGAAGCGCGGGTCTTCCGCCCATTCCGGCTTGCCGATCGTCTCGGCAAAGCGCGCGAACACCTTGTCCTGGTTGGCGCCGATCACGATGTCGCCGTCGCTGCACGGATAGGCATTGGATGGCGCGATGCCGGGAAGGATCGAGCCGGAGCGCGTGCGCATGTGCCCGCTCGCGCCGTAGTCCGGCAACAGTGACTCGGTCACCTGCAGCACGGCCTCATACAGCGCGCTGTCGACCACCTGCCCGCGCCCTGTCTGCTTCACCTGATGCAGCGCCGCGAGCGCGCCCATGCAGCCATAAGTGGCGGCCAGCGTATCGCCAATCGACAGCCCCATGCGCGAGGGCGGGCGGTCGGGGTCGCCAACCAGATGCCGCCATCCGCCCATCGCCTCGCCCACAAGGCCGAAACCAGCGCGGTCTGCATACGGGCCGGTCTGTCCATAGCCGGAGACACGCACGATGATGAGTTTCGGATTGATCGCGTGAAGCGCCTCTGGCGCCATGCCCCACTTCTCGAGCGTACCGGGACGGAAGTTCTCGATGAGAATATCCGCATGCGCGATCAGGTCTCGCGCCACCTGCTGCCCCCGCTCAACGCGCAGGTTCAGCGCAACAGAACGCTTGTTGCGCGCAATCACACGCCACCATGCCGGCTTCGCACCTTGCCCCCACTGGCGCATCGGATCGCCCTCGCCGGGCTGTTCGATCTTGATGACGTCCGCGCCCATGTCGCCCATGAGCTGCCCACAGAACGGCCCCGCGATGAGCGAGCCCATCTCGATGACACGGAGATTGGCGAGGGGGCCGGTCATGAGTTCTCGCCGTCGGGCCGCTTGAACATAAGACGTTTCAATTCATCTGGCGAAAGATTCGCGACAGAAGCTCCGGAGACGGCACGCTTGGCGTAGGCCTCCCGCGGCACTGTCCTGACGAGTTGTACAAGCTCCTGGTCAGTCATCTTCGTGAATCGAAAATCCACCGAGCCATCCTCAAACACGTGTTCGACCCAAGTTTTGAAACCTGCCGCCTCCAAACGCACGCGAACGTCCGAGATCGACGCCTTAAGGACGTGTATCTGGGCGCGTCGGTTGCGCTTTTCTGTCATTTGGGAAATCCGCCCGCGCGGCTGACAAGGCCCGGAAGCGTGCGGCCCATCTTCTGGCCCAGCCACTTCGCGGTGTCGATCAGGCCATCGAGGTTGAGACCCGTCTCAACGCCCGAGCGTTGCAGCATGTATTGCACGTCCTCGGTCGCCACATTGCCGGTGGCATTGGGCGCGAACGGACAGCCGCCGATTCCCCCGATGGAGGCATCCACCGTCGTCGCGCCGGCCTCAACGCCCGCCCACGCATTCGCGACAGCCGTATTGCGCGTATCGTGGAAGTGCACGCGGATCGGCATGCCGGGCACGGCGGCTTTCACCGCTGCCATCACGGCCTTCACCTGATTGGGCACGCCAACGCCGATCGTATCCGCAATGGCGATCTCGCGTGGACCAACCGCCGCAACGCGGCGCGCCAGATCCGCCACCCGCGATGGTGCGATCTCGCCATCGAACGGACAGCCGAACGCGACGGAGATGGTCGCCTGCGCTGACCGCCCATGCTCCTTGCCGATACGGATGATCTCAAGCGCATCTTCCAGCGTCTCATCCGACGTGCGCCCTTGGTTGCGCGTGCCGAAGCCATCGCTGGCCGAAATGACCGCACCCAGCTCATGCACCTGCGTCTCCAGCGCCCGCAGCGCCCCGCGCTTGTTCAGCACGAGGCCGATATAGGTGATCTCGCTGGCATCCCGCTTCGGCAGGCCCGCAACAACCGCTTCCGCATCCGCCATTTGCGGCACGCGCCCGGGATGAACGAAGCTCGCCACCTCGATCCGCTTGGACCCCGCAGCAACCGCGCGCCGGATCAGCTCCAGCTTGTCCTCTGTCGGGAAGAAGCCCGGCTCGTTTTGCAAGCCGTCCCGCGCCGCAACCTCGACCATCTCGATGCGTGTGGTCATGGCTTCAATCCCTGGATCTGTGACTGATCGTAACGCCGCGAACGGACGACTCGCCCGCGATTATCCGCGCGCGGATCGGATAGGTAAGTGTCACGGCGCGCGCCGATGTCCACTCCATCGCAACATCCGGCCCGCCCCACGCCGCCGCCGGCGCAGCCCCGCCCGCCGTATCCGCGATCAGCGCATTGCCACGATCATCCTCGGCCTCGTTCGCAGCAAGAATGGAAACCTGCGACGACATCCCCGTGGGCCCGCCGCAAGCCCGGCGGAACAGGGACGCCTTGAACGCGCCATCCGGCGACAACGCCTCGCGGATGACTTCATTCTGGCAAACCGGCTCGGATTGCCCGCAAGCGGCGGCCATGGCGACAGCCGCCAACGCGACGGACGCGCGAACGATCTGGATGAAGTTGGCCGGAGCGAACGGGTCCATGGCCGATAAGTCGTGCCGGCGGAGATGATAGTCAATCGGGCGCATCGATTGAGTGGGACTCCCGCTTGCCTTCCCCGCAACAGAACGGCAGCTATCGGGCGACAATAGCGTGAGGCGTTCATGTTGAAAGGCATCTGGGCTGGCGTGGTCTACGCCGTGGCCGTATTCGGCCTCGCCTTCCTGACGGGAGCATTGCGGACCGTGGCGATCAGCAGCACCGGCGCGCCGCCTGTTCTGGGCGTGGCGATCGAGCTGCCCGTGCTGTTGTTGATGTCGTGGGTGATATGCGGCCTGTTGCTGGAGCGGATGCAGGCGCCAGCGGAGTCCAGCGTGCGGATGCTGATGGGCGTCACAGCGCTGATCGTGATGGTGTCGGGGGAGTTTGCGCTGTCCGCGCTGGTGATCGGCCGCAGCCTGCCGGACTTCCTCGCAAGCTATGAACGGCCGGAAGCCTTGCTTGGCCTGATCGGACAACTGGCCTTCGCAGCGTTTCCCGTGATCAGGATGCGGCGCTAGACAGTCTTCACGCGGCCAACGGCCTGCTTCCACGCCGCAACCCGCGCCGCGCGATCATCCGCCCGCATCCCCGGCTTGAACCGCCGATCGAGCTGCCAGAGCGAGGCGGCTTCATCGAGAGAACCGAACTCCCCCGCCCCTACAGCCGCAAGAATGGCTGCGCCAAGCACGGTCGTCTCGACAGTCTTCGGCCGCACCACCTCGATGCCCAGAATGTCCGCCATGAACTGCAGCAGCCAGTCATTGCGCGACATGCCGCCATCGACGCGCAGTGTCTGCGGCGCCACGCCATCCTGCGCCATCGCCTCCAGCAGCTCCGCCGTTTGGAACGCCGCGCTCTCCAGCGCCGCGCGTGCGATATGCGCAATGGTCGACCCACGCTGCAGCCCGAGGATCGCGCCTCGCGCATCCGAATCCCAATGCGGCGCGCCTAACCCGGTGAACGCCGGCACAAGATGCACGCCAGACGTATCCGCGACGCTCTCCGCCAGCTCGCCCGCATGCGCCCCGTCGCGGATGATCTTCAGCTCGTCGCGCAACCACTGGATCGTGGACCCTGCGGAAAGGATTGAGCCCTCCAGCGCATATGTCGTCCGCCCCGCAACCCGATAGGCGATGGTCGCCAGCAGCCGCGATGTCGAACGCTTCAGCTCCGCGCCCGTGTTCAGCACCAGGAACGCCCCGGTGCCGTAGGTCGACTTCACATCGCCGGCATTGAACCCGGCCTGCCCCACCAGCGCCGCCTGCTGGTCGCCCGCCACGCCGCGAATGGGCAGCGAGGGACCGAAGATATCAGACACGCCAAAGTCTGCCGCGCTATCCTTCACCTCCGGCAGCAAGCCCATCGGCACGTTGAACAGCGCGCACAGGTCCGCGTCCCACTGCCCGTTGCGAATATCGTACAGCGCCGTGCGCGATGCATTCGTCGCGTCCGTGGCATGCCTGCGCCCGCCCGTGAGACGCCAGATCAGAAAGCTGTCGATCGTCCCCGCCGCCAGCTCGCCACGTCCCGCTCGCTCCCGCGCGCCCGGAACCTGATCGAGAATCCAGCTGATCTTCGAGGCCGAGAAATACGGATCGAGCACCAGCCCCGTCCGCTCCGAGACCATCGGCTCATGGCCTTCAGCGGCCAGCTGTTGCGTGCGCGGCGCCGTGCGCCGGTCCTGCCAGACGATGGCGTTGTGGATGGCCTCGCCCGTCTTGCGGTCCCACACGACCACCGTCTCGCGCTGGTTGGTCACGCCAATCGCCGCAACCTTGCGGTCGCCCAGCCGCTCCAGCGTCTGCTCCGCCGTCCGCCGCTGCGTGCGCCAGATCGCTTCCGGATCGTGCTCCACCCAGCCGGACTGCGGGAATATCTGCGGAAACTCTTCCTGCGCGGAGGCGATCACCTGCCCATCAAGCCCGATGGCCATTGCACGGCTGGACGTCGTGCCCTGGTCAAGTGCGAGGATCACGCCCCCAGTTTTTCTGGCAGTGCTCATGCCGGCCGCTTCCGGATGTATTGCGTCGTCGGCGTTCCCTTGTAGGTCGAGCGCGCATGCTCAACGAAGCCGAACTTCTCCGCCAGCCTGATCGAGGGCGCATTGTCGGGATCGATGATGCAGATCACGGATGGCGCATTCAGCACACGCGCCTCCCAACCGATCACCGCCTCCAGCGCCTCGCTCGCATAGCCCTTGCCATGCACTTCCGGCAGCAGCGCCCACCCAAGCTCCAGATTGTCGCCGAACGGCGGATCGATATCGCGCTTGGCGTCCATGATGCCGATCTCGCCAATCACCTTGGCCGTAGCCTTCTCCTCGATCACCCAGAAGCCATGGCCCAGCAGCACCCACGACCCCGCATAGCGCTGCACGCGCTGCCACACTTCTTCCTCGGTGAACGGCCGCCCGCCAATGAAGCGCGTGACGATCGGATCATTCCACAAGGGAATGCACGCCGGAAAATCCGCAGCCGTATGCGCACGCAGCCGCAGGCGCGGTATCTCGACAGTCGGCGCGCGATCAAACCCGCTGGAAGTCATGCACGGAACCTAGCTTGAGAACCTGTCCGATAGCGTCGAGCGCCTGGCGGCATTCACCAACCAGCGCCGGATCGGCAAGATCGGCCGGTGCAAGGCGATCACGATATGTCTGACGGACGACCGCTTCCAGCGCATCGATCTTCGCGTCATCAAGGATAACCGACGCGCCCAGCGCAGCCAGCTCCTCCGGCGTCAGCACAACGCGCAGGCGCAGGCATGCCGGCCCGCCGCCATTCCGCATCGACTGCCGCAGGTCAAAATAATGCGCCTCGCGGAGCGGCCCGTTGGTCGCAAGCACCTTGTCGACGAATGCCTTCGCGCGCGGCGTCTCCTCCACCTCATGCGGCAACACCAGCGCCATCGCGCCAGACGGCAGCGTCAAAATCTGCGAGTTAAACAGGTAGGATTTCACCGCTTCATCGAGCGTTAGTTCGTCAGCAGGCGCTTCAAGCAGGACAGGGTCAAAACCCTTGGCGCCACAAGCGCGCTTCAGCCCATCGAGGAAAGCATCGCGCTGCTCGAACGCCTGCCCATGGAACAACAGGGCCGGCCCGTTGGAAACGGCGACAACATCATTGTGGAACGCGCCGGCATGGATGGCCGCGCGCGATTGCTGCGTCAGGATAGCGCCACCGCCGCTCCACAGCTGATGCTGCGAGGCGACGATGTGACAGGCCTCGTGCGACTGTCGCGCCGCAAAGCCACCCTGCTCGTCCTTCGCAAACGCAGACTTGCCATAGACAAAAACTTCGACACCGCGCTCGCCATGGCTCGGCGCAAGCCGGCAATGATTGGCCGCGCCTTCATCGCCGAAGGTATGGAACGGCACGGCGTCATGGACGGTGAACTTCGATGCGTCCGCGAAGATCGCACGCAGCACGCGCGTCGTCGTTGGAACTTCTAGAGACCGATGGAAATGCGCGGAGAGATTGGCCGGCGTCAGATGCAGCTTGCCATCGCTCGTATCCGCCGAGGGCGACACCGTGGCCGCGTTCGCCGTCCACATGCTGGACGCGGAGGAGGCGTTGGCCAGCAGCGTCGGGTTCGCGCGGGCGGCGATGGTGATCACCTGCTCGTCCGTGCCGCCAAAGCCCATCTTGCGCAGGCTCGGCACATGCGGCCGCTCCTGCGGCGGCAGCACGCCCTGCACGAGCCCCATGCGCAGCAGGCTGCGCATCTTCGAAAGGCCCTGCAACGCGGCTTCGCGCGGATTGGAGACCTTCCCCTCATTGGCGGCAGCGGCGAGGTTGCCGTGCGCGAGGCCGCCATAATTGTGCGTGGGCCCGACAAGACCGTCGAAATTGACTTCGACTGCGCCGGACGCCGCACTCATGGGCGCAGGCCCACGATCGCCTCGTCATCCTTCACGGCGCCGGGCGCGATCAGGCTGGCCATCGGCCAGGCGCTGTAGTCCGACGCGTAGTAGCCGGCGGGGCGGTGGTTGCCCGACTGGCCGACGCCGCCAAAGGGCGCCGCGCCGGATGCACCGGTGGTCTGACGATTCCAGTTGAGCACGCCCGCGCGCACTTCCGCCTCGAACCGGTTGAACAGGTCGGCACTGTCGGAGATCAGCCCGGCGGCAAGACCGAACTTCGTGTTGTTGGCTTCATCAAGCGCAGCGTCGAAATCAGCCACGCGGATCACTTGCAGTAGGGGCCCGAATGTTTCCTCGTCGCGCCGTTCCGGCAGCGCAGTCACATCAATCAGGCCGGGCGACACATAGGCGGCGCCATGCGCCAGCTGTTTGGCCTCGCGGATCGCGACACCGCCATTGCGCAGCCATTCCGCCTGCGTGGCGAGAACCTGGCTCGCGGCGTGCGCCGAAATCAGCGGGCCGATGAACGGCTGCGGCTGCGCATCCGGCTTGTCGACAACTATGCGATCGATCAGCGTGGTGAGCGCTTCAAGGATTGCATCACCCTCCGCACCTGCCTTCACAATCAGGCGGCGCGCGCAGGTGCAGCGCTGGCCAGACGTGATGTAGGCGGATTTGACGATCAGTTTGGCCGTGGATTCAAGATCAGCCGCATCCCACACGACCAGCGGATTGTTGCCGCCAAGCTCAAGCGCGACAATCTTCTCCAGCTTGCCGCCCAGCGCCCGGTGGATCGCCCACCCCGCAGGCACGCCACCGGTGAACAGCACGCCATCGACATCATCATGCGCCACCAACTGCTCCGCCGGCGCCCGCGCGCCCTGCAGCAGGTTGATGACGCCCGCCGGCAGTCCCGCCTCTTCCCACAGCCGCACCGTGAACTCCGCCACCTCTGGCGTCTGCTCCGACGGCTTGAAGATCACTGTGTTGCCCGCGATCAGCGCCGGCATGATGTGACCGTTGGGCAGGTGGCCCGGGAAATTGAACGGCCCCAGCACGGCCATCACGCCATGCGGATGGTGGCTGATGCGCGCGGTGAACGCGCCTGCCGGCGCTTCCTTCGTCGGCGTCCGCTCATTGTAGGCTTTCACCGACAGTTCGGCCTTGCCCACCATCGCGGCGGCCTCGGTTGCCGCATCCCACAGCGGCTTGCCCGTCGCGCGCGAGATGACCGCCGCCATGTCCGCCTTGCGCGCGTCGACCAGCTTCGCAAACGCACGCACCAGCGCGATGCGCTCCTCGATCGGCCGACGCCGCCATGCCGGCAGCGCCGCGCGCGCAGCCGCCACCGCTGCATTCACATCGGCCGCACTTGCCTCATGCCCGCGCCAGACTTCCGCGCCATCGGCAGACGCGACCGACGCGAACTCAGGGCCCCCGCCCTTCAGCCAGCGTCCGTTGATGAAGCACTCACCGGAGAACACAGGCAGACTCATATGCGCGAGCCTTTCAGCCGGTAGACCATCACCTCTTGCCCCGCACCGACGCCAATCCGCGCCAGCACGGCCGCGGCATCATCTTCCGCCGCAAACTGCGTCACGGAAAACCGAGCAAGATCGGGATTGGCCGCCAGCCCCGCGGGCGGGCGTGGGCCGTTGATGAACTCCGCCGCTGACATGCGAACGGATTCCCGCACCGTATCGACATGATCGATGAACGCCTCAACCGTCGGCCCGGCATCGAAGATGTCCACCACGTCATTGTAGCGGAAGCCCTGCGCCTTCAGCATGGCAAGCGCTGGTTCGGCGTCCGGGTGCGGGCGGGAGATCACGCTGCGCGCCTCGTCCGACAACAGTGACACATAGATCGGATAGCGCGGCATCAGGTCCGCGATGAAACGGTGGTCGCGCGCGCTCAGCGCATCGGCCTTGCGATATTCCATCTCGAAGAATTTCGAGCCCACCGCGTCCCAGAACGGCGAGCGCCCCTTTGCGTCGGTATAGCCCCGGATCTCCGCCATCGCTTTCGGCCCGAACCGGATCGGATCCGCCGCGATCAGCATCAGCCGCGCAAACGACAACAGGCGGCCGCGTCCGCCGCCCCGCGCCTTGCGCTCGATGAACAGCGTGCCGAGCTCGCTGTCGCCATGATAGTCGTTGACCAGGAACAACAGGTCGAGCTCGACCTTCACGTCCAGCTCGGGCGATACCTTCGCATCACGCGAGATGCGATACGAATAGAACGGCCGCTCCACCCCCAGATTGGTGAAGATGCTCGCCGTGCCCAGCAGTTCGCCGTCTTCCTCCATCACGAGGAAATAGCACTCGTTGCGCGGCTGCAGCGACCCGCGCGCAAACGCTTCCAGCGAGCGTTCAATCCGCGCCGCCATCGCATCGCGCGAGGACGGCATGGTCAGCATCCCCGCATCAACGCGCGCGATCATGCTCTCGAGCCTGTCGAGGTCGCTGCGTTGGGCGGGGCGAACGATGGTTGATGTCATGGGCGAGGCTTAGCTCTCGGCGGCAAACTGCGCCAGAGTCTCCTGCCCGAAGACTTCCACCGCAGCGCGAAGATCTTCCGGGCTGACGCCACGGCCCGTGGCCTTGACGTAAAAGCGATCCTGCACCAGCCGGGCATAGCTGCCGGCCTGCGACGCCGTATTCCAGTCTTCCACCACCAGCGCCTCGCCCACACGCTTGCGGCGCGAATATCCATCCGGCGTTTCGCGGTCATATTCCGATGTGCTGGCGCCGCCAAAGCCGATCACCTGCGCGATTGCAGGCGAATAGACGATCTGCAGCGTGAGGCCCCGCGCGCCGCTCTGGTATTCGGCCTCGAGCCGAATGGTGCGATGCCCCGGCTGCCCGCTGCGCTCCACACCGGCCGCCACACGCGCTAGGCCGACCAGTGCATCCGGCGTTGCCCCGCGCAGGTCGCCGCCAATCGGACGGCCGCCCCCGCCCGGCCGCAGCGATCCCGCCGGATCGTTCGGCGCTGTTGCAGCGGGCGATTGCGCCCCGCCCGGCACGATGTCAGCGAGGAACGGAATGTTGCGCAGCTGCGGAAACGGATTGCCCGATGGCGACACTGTAAACATCGCCGCCAGCCCCACCACCAGCGCCACCACAATCGCCGAAAGCGTTGCAGCAATTGAATAGTTGATCGCCGAAGCCGGCGCCGGGTGCATCACCTTCGGCGTCCCGATGAACAGGAGATAGAGGCTGTACGCCCCCGCCAGCAGCGCAAACACCTGCAACGCCGGCGCAATCGCCAGCAGTCCCGCCACCATCGCCGCCGTGATCGAATACGCCGAAACCTTGAACGCCTGCCGATAGCTGCGCGGCGCGCCAAAGCGCGGCGCCAGCCAGTCCATGATCGCGGCGAAAACGAAAACACCCGCGATGGACAGCGCAAAGAAAACCGCCGCCGAAATCGCCACGCCCAGGATCGGGGCGCGATGCCAGTCGCCTTGTACCTGCACGCCCACCACGGACAGGCCGAGCACGATGGACAGGGCCGGGATGGCGGCCAGCGGCGCCACATAACGCAGGGCGAGCCGCTTGGGCTCGGTCTCCTCGCGGTCGATGACCTCCCATTCGGTCCCCGGCGACAGCAGCAGGTTTTTCACCCGTGCAATCAGCGCGAGCATGGACTGTCCCCTTGGATCATGGGGACAGCGTAGCCGGGCTGCCAAAGGATTCAAATACTTGCGGGGAGGCAGATTTTGTTTGTAAGCGACATTACGCCCATTGGCGACTCGCCCTCCGGCAGCTATGGAAGCCGGAAACTGCCGAGTTTCTGGCCCGGACGGAGCTTGAACGATGGACGCCAGCCCCACCCACGACCTGCCCCACCGCCGCGAACCCACGGCCGATGAAAAGCGCCTGACCTTCTGGGCGCTGATGATCGTCTTCCTGCTCAGCGCGCTGGACCAGACAATCGTCTCCACCGCCATGCCGACAATCATCCAGCAGCTCAACGGCCTCGAGCTCTATGCGTGGGTGACGACGAGCTACCTGCTCGCCTCCACCGTCATGGTGCCGATCTGGGGCAAGCTGGGCGATCTCTATGGCCGCAAGCTGATCCTCATCATCGGCATCGCCATCTTCGTCGGCGGCTCCTGGCTGTGCGGCCTCGCCGGCGAGTTCGGCGACCTGCCGCTCCTCGGCGACGGCATGATGCAGCTCATCATCTTCCGCGGCATCCAGGGCATCGGCGGCGG
>JAOATF010000048.1 GCA_030158285.1 Hyphomonadaceae bacterium | reverse complement strand
TCGTCCATGTAGTGGGTGGAGACGAGGACGGTGAGGCCCTTGGCGGAGAGGGCGTGGATTTCGTCCCAGAACGTGCGGCGGGCCTGAGGATCGACGCCGGCGGTGGGTTCGTCGAGCAGCAGCAGGTCGGGCTGGTGAAGCGTGGTGGCGGCGAGGGCTAGGCGCTGTTTCCAGCCGCCGGAGAGCTTTCCGGCGAGCTGCTTGCGGCGTTCGAGCAGGCCGAGGTTTTCAAGGGCTTCGCTGACGCGTTCGTGGCGGCGGTCGAGGCCGTGGACGCGGGCCATGAAGAGGAGGTTTTCCTCGATGGTAAGATCTTCGTAGAGCGAGAACTTCTGCGTCATGTAGCCGACGCGGCGCTTGATGGCGTCGGCCTGGCGGATGATGTCGTAACCGAGGCATGTGCCTTCGCCCGAATCTGGCGTGAGCAGGCCGCAGAGCATGCGCAGCGTCGTGGTCTTGCCCGAGCCGTTTGGGCCGAGGAAGCCGGTGATGCGGCCGCGCGGGACCTGGATGGCGAAGTCCTTCACCACCTGCTTGTCGCCGAAGGACTTGTTGAGGCCCTTCACGTCGATGGCGTAGTCGGTTGCGGCGCCATCCATGGCCGTTACTCCGCAGCCGGGCCGAGCGGCATGACGTCGATCGGCTGGCCGGGGATGAGTTTGGTGTCGCCCACGGGCGAGGCTTCGACGAGGAAGACCATGCGATCGCGCGATTCACGGCTGTAGATGACGGGCGGGGTGAATTCCGGGCGCGGGGAGACGTAGGTGATGCGTGCTTTCAGGCCTGTGGCGCAGGCGTCGCACGCGAAGGCGACTTCGCGGCCGACCGTGTAGTTGGCGACGGATGGTTCGGGCGCGAAGAAGCGGATGCGGACGCGGTCTTCCGGGATGAGGGAGAGGACGGGCTGGCTGGCGGGCGTCCATTCGCCTTGCTGGAAGAAGACATCCTCGATGCGGCCGGCGGCGGGGGCGGCTTGCGATTGGTCGGCAAGCTGTGCGCGGGCGGCTTCGGCGGCGGCTTCGGTCTGGCGGATGCGTTCGTCGGCGGCGGTGATCTGGTCGCTGCGGCCGCCGAGGCGCGCGGCCTGCAGGCGTTTCTGCGCGGCATTGAGCTGGCCCGTGGCGGTGTCGCGCGTGGCGATGGCGCTGTCGAGCTGGGCTTTCGGGAAGGCGCCGGCTTCGACAAGCGGGCGGGCGCGGTCGAGGGCTTTCTGCGCTTCGGTGAGTTGGGCCTGAGCGGCGGCGACATCGGCCTGGAAGACGCCGAGCTCGGCGGGACGCTGGCCCTTGCGCGCATCGGCGGCGAGGGCCTTTGCGGCGGCGACGTCTGCGAGCGCCTGGCTGAGGCGGGCTTCGCCTTGCGTGGGGTCGACGGTGAAGAGCAGCTGGCCGGCTTTCACCGTGTCGCCGCGCTTCACCGCGATCTCGACGAGGCGACCGGGCAGCGGCGTTGCGGGATAGAGCGGTTCGCCCTCGACATAGCCGGAGAGCGTGGCCGAGCTGGCGTTGTGCGGTGCGAGCACGAGGAAGGCAGCGAGGCCGGCGGCGCCGGCAAGCAGGGCCGCGACAAGGATGGCTTGCGGCTTCATGGCGTTTGTTTCTCCAGCAGCAGGCCGGGAAGCACCGTATCCAGATGCTGCTGCATGAGGGCGGGGAGGTCGAACGGCTTCGCGCCGATGGGGACGAAGGTCTCGCGGAAGATCACCCCGAGGAGGAGCGGCGAGATGATGCTGATGGCGTGGCTGCGCGGATCGCCGGGGCGGATTTCGCCGCGCTGCTGACCGCGCTCGATCAGGGTGGCGAGGGCGCCGAGCGCGCGGGTGATGACAGTGTCGTGCCAGATGCGCGCCATTTCGGGGAAGGTCTGCGACTCGCTGATCACCAGCTTCACGACGCGGCCGAGGGAGGTGGTCTCTGCGAGCGAGGCGACCTGCTGGGTCATCAGGCGGAAGATCTGGTCGAGCGGGCCGTCATAGGACTGGGCCAGCTGGATGATGGGATCGAGGTTGGGCTCCACCGCCTCGCGGACGACGGCGGCGAAGAGGTCTTCCTTGGTGGGGAAGTAGAGGTAGGGCGCGCCCTTGGAGACGCCGGCGCGGGCCGCGATCTCCTCCATCCGGGCCCCGGCGAAGCCCTTCTCCGAAAACACGTCGAGGGCCGCCCGGACGATATCCGCCGGCCGGGTTTCCTTCTGGCGCCGCCATTTGGGGGTGGCTGTGGTCATTGGGATGACTCTAATAAATGACTGGTCAGTCAATAATTAGGATGGGTGGGGTCGGTTGGCAAGGGGGAGCGGCCAAATCCCACAAACGGGCTGTCCGAACGAATTCGCGGATGGCTGGACGGGTGCCTTTGGCGAAGCTGAGGACGGTCTACGGGGAGTGTGTTCTCGCGCCGCTTGTGAGCGTTTGCTCACGCGCCTATCTCTGAGCGTCACGAAGGGGAGATTCCATGAAAACGCGTCGGCTGGGCAAGAGCCCGCTTTTTGTCTCTGACATCTGCATGGGGACGATGACGTTCGGCAACCAGGCGGACGAGGCGATGGCGCATCGTGTGCTCGACAAGTGTTTCGATGTGGGGATCACCTTCTACGATACGGCCGAGAATTATCCGGTGCCGCCGGATGCGAAGTATGCGGGGCGGACGGAGGAGATTGTCGGGCGCTGGATGAAGACCAAGCCGCGCGACGCCGTACTGATGGCGACCAAGGTTTCGGGGCCGAGCCATGGCTGGATCAAGTCTGCCCAACGTCATGCGATGACGGCGCTGGACCGCCACAACATCGTGCGGGCGATCGAGGAGAGCCTGAAGCGCCTGCAGACGGATTATGTCGATCTCTACCAGACGCACTGGCCGGATCACGGCGTGGCCTATGACGAGCACATGGAAGCGCTCGACGACCTGGTGACGGCGGGCAAGGTGCGCGTGCTGGGGTGTTCGAACGAGACGAGCTGGGGGCTGATGAAGTCGCTGGCGACGTCGGAAAAGCTGGGCATCGCGCGGCACAATGCGATCCAGAACAATTTCAGCCTGAACAACCGCCGCTTCGAGGACGAGCTGGCGCAGGTGTGCCGGCAGGAGAGCGTGAGCCTGATCCCGTATTCGCCGCTGGGCGGTGGGGTGCTGACGGGCAAGTATCAGGACGGGGCGTGGCCAGAAGGCGCGCGGTTCACCAAGTACAAGGACATGCCGGCCCGGCAAGCGCCGATGGCGCGGCGGTTCGTCAACGAGAAGACGCTGGCTTCCACTGAGCGCTGGATTGGGCTGGCGCAAGAGCTGGGCATGTCGGTGACAACGTTCGCGACGGCGTGGAGCAAGCAACACGACTTCGTGGCGTCCACGATTGTGGGCGTGACGCACGAGGATCACCTGCCGGATATTCTTGCTGCGGCGGAGGTGACGCTGAGCCCCGAGGTGATGAAGAAGGTCGATGAGGTCTCGAAGGAGATCCGGTATCCGATGGGGTGAGCCCCGGCGCCGCAGGCGCGATTTGGTCCGGGGGACCAAATCGCGGGGCGAACGCCCGTAGCGCAAGCGAAGGGCCGGGCAGGCGGCAGGAAAACTGCCTGTTACCAACGTCCGCGACCGCTCGACTTGGCGGACTATAACGATAGACTGGGGCGAATGGCTTACACGCTCATCAATGCGCGACCGGCGGAGATGCCCGTCAGCACTGCCTCGCCGACGGCCCTGGCCGCGGCGCAGGGCGCGCTGGTGGATTCGCATAACCGGCGGGTGAGCTATCTGCGGCTGTCGATCACGGACCGGTGCGACCTGCGCTGCACCTACTGCATGCCGGAGCGGATGACCTTCCTGCCGCGCAAGGACGTGCTG
>JAOATF010000047.1 GCA_030158285.1 Hyphomonadaceae bacterium | reverse complement strand
CGGTCGGCCGCGGCGCAGGTGCGCTGGATCGAGGCTTCGCCATAGTTCTTGGTCATGCCGCCGAAGGCGCGCTGGTAGATCTTGCCTTCTTCCGTACGGGAGAACGGCACGCCCCAGTGTTCGAGCTCGTAGACGGCGGCGGGGGCGGCGCGGACCATGTATTCGATCGCGTCCTGGTCGCCGAGCCAGTCGGCGCCCTTCACCGTGTCGTACATGTGCCAGCGCCAGTCGTCCTGGCCCATGTTTCCGAGCGAGGCGGAGATGCCGCCCTGCGCCGCGACCGTGTGCGAGCGCGTGGGAAAGACTTTGGTGACGCAGGCGGTCTTCAGGCCCGCCTGGGCGCAGCCGAGCGCCGCGCGGAGGCCGGAGCCGCCGGCGCCGACGACCACCACGTCATAGGTATGATCGTTCCAGGTGTACGCAGTCATGGGGCAGTCCTTGGAAACGTAGAGGCCTTGGAAACGTGGAGGTCTAGGCGATCGCGACCTTCAGCACCGCATAGGCGGTGATGGCGAAGAGGGCGACGCAGATGAAGGTGTTGAGGATCAGCAGGACGGCCTTGGTGCTGTTCTTGCCGATATAGTCCTCGACCACGACCTGCATGCCGAGACGCATGTGGTAGAGCGAGGCGCCGACGGCGAGGAGGACGAGGACCGCGTTGATCGGATCAGCGACCCAGGCGAGCGCGCCATCATAGCCGCCGCGCACCGCGCCGATCAGCGAGATCAGGAACCACGGAACGAGAAACACGAGCGCGACTGCCGAGACGCGCTGGGTGATGAAATGGCCGGCGCCGTGCTTGGCCGAGCCAAGGCCACGGACCTTGCCGAGCGGGGTACGGAGGGTGGCTTGCGGCTTGCTCATCACGCAGCTCCCGTCAGGTGAAGCGGATCGACGCCGGGGACGAGGCCCGCGAGCATCCAGATGGTGACCGCGAGGACGACGGCGAGCACGAGGACGAGCCCCGCAAGGAAGCTGCCCATTTTCGGGTTGAGGCCCTTGCCGGCGTCCATGAACAGGTGACGCACGCCGTTGAGCGTGTGGTAGCTCACCGAAACCGTGAAGCCGAACAGGATCAGCTGGCCCCAGATCGAGCCGATCAGGCCCGACAGCGGCTCGTAATAATCAGGGCCGACGGCGGTGGCGAAAAGCCAGGCGACGACCAGGAAAATCCCGATGTAATTGCCCACCCCGGTGACCCTGTGAAGGATCGAGGAGGCCATCGTGAGATGCCATTTCCAGATCGTCGTATGCGGCGACATTGGCCGCGTATCTGTCCAGTCGGACATGGCGTGGATTTCCCTTTTCGCCCTGGCGCGACCCTCATCGCACCGTACCCGGTATTAGACCCCGTTTTGGCCCTGTCAACGCGGCGGGAAGCGGCGCTTTGGCCTTGGGCGGAAAGGTCTTATTGAGGGGCACATGCAGGTCACGATCATCGAGACAGGGCGGGCGCCGGGGCGGCTGAGCGAGGATTATCCGCGCTATCCCAGCATGTTCATGTCGCTGCTGGGGGCGGCGGACAGGGATTTGACCTTTCGGACCGTGCATGTGCTGGACGGGGAGGATCTTCCGGCGCCGGACACCTGCGAGGCCGTGCTGATCACGGGATCGCCTTTTGGCGTCTATGATTCGACGCCGTGGATGGATCCGCTGCGCGGTTTCATCCGGGGTGTGTTCGCGGCGAAGCGGCCAATGATCGGCGTGTGCTTCGGGCATCAGGTGATTGCCGACGCGATGGGCGGGGAGGTCGCCAAGTCCGACAAGGGCTGGGGGCTGGGGCGGCATGTCTATGACGTGACAGCGCCGGAGGCATGGATGGCGGGGGCTGGGCCTCAGGTTGCCCTGTCCGTCAGCCATCAGGACCAGGTGATCACGCCGCCCATAGGTGCGCGGACGCTGGCGCGGTCTGCCCACACGGATCATGCGATGCTGGCCTATGACACGGCGCCGGTGATGAGCCTGCAGGGGCATCCGGAATTTTCGGACGAGTTCGTGGCGGCGCTCTATGCGGCGCGGCGGGGAAAGACGCTGAGCGATGCGCAGGTGGAGGGCGCGCTGGCCTCGCTCAACTCGCCGGTGGACCGCGCGCTGGTGGGGCAGTGGATGGCGAATTTCTTCCGGACGGCGCGCTAGTGGGTGCTAGCGCCGCTTCATCATCTGCATGATCGCGACCCAGCCGGCGACCTGGTAGAGGCTGGCGAGCGTGATCAGGATATCGAGCCACCAGCGCGTGCCCCAGATCGGCCAGATCGGCAGCAGCGCGGCGATGGCGATGAGGGCCGAACCGCCATCGAGCCAGCGGTCGCCGATGAGGTAGGCCGGGGCTGTGCGCTGGCGCAGAACTTCGTGGCGGGTGACGTTGAAGATGCCGTCCTGCAGGCGCGGGGCGCCGAAGACTTCCTGCAGGCGATCGTAGGGCAGGATGCCGGTGAGATCGCGCAGGGTCTGGGCCGTGGCGCGGCCTTCCTCCACCGCATCCCAGCTGGCGCCCGCGCGCAGCCAACGGATCACCACCGAGAACAGGATGGCGCACGCGGCGGCGAACTGGGGGAAGTCGGCGATCATCATGGAGAGAATATAGGGGTCGCGCCCTGCGGGCGCGAGTGAGTAGGGAATAGGGAGTGGGGAATAGTGTTCCGGATGTCGCACTGGGCGCGACAACCTACTGCCTACTGCCCATTCCCTCAGCAGCATCAGCCGCGCTTCGGGATCGCCGCCCAGTAATCGAAATCGAGGATGACGTCGGGGAGGTGTTTTCCCTCGGCGTCTTTCCACGGGAATTCCGTGCAGGGCAGGTTTTTTGTGGCCACAAGGCGCAGGCGCAGTGCGCCGAGGCCATCGCCGAGGTCGACCTTGTCCAGCACTTCCGACCAGGCGAACACCGTGTCGCCCGCGCCCAGCGGGTTCACATGGCTCCCGGCGTTGATCGCGATGATCTCGGCCGCGTTGGCGAGGCCGTTGAAGGCGATGGAGCGTGCCAGCGAGATGGCGACGCCGCCATAGATCAGGCGCTTGCCGCGCGGCGTCTGGCTTTGCGCGTGCTGGTTGAAGTGGACCTTGGCCGTGTTCTGGTAGAGGCGCGTGGCGATCTGGTGCTCGGCCTCTTCCACAGTGAAGGCATCGACGTGATCGATCTTCTCGCCGATCTCGTAGTCTTCAAAACCGAAAGGCGAGCCGGCGAGGACGAAGTTGTAGTCCGACAGTTCGTACCCACGTTGCGGCAGTTCGCGCGGATCGACCGCCTTCGGCAGGTCAGGCACGACGGGCGTCGGCGCCGGGCTTGCCGGGTCCTTCTTGTTGACCATCACCCAGCGGACGTAATTCAGGACTTCATCGTCTTCCTGATTGTAGCCGCGCGTGCGGATATAGACGACGCCGGTCTTGCCGTTGGAGTTTTCCTTGAGGCCGATCACTTCGGAGACCGCGCGCAGCGTGTCTCCCGGAAACACCGGCGATAGAAAGCGGCCATCGGCATAGCCAAGATTGGCCACGGCATTGAGCGAGATATCCGGCACCGTCTTGCCGAACACGATGTGGAAGGCGAGCAGGGGGTCGATCGGCGATCCGGCAAGGCCAATGTCCTGCGCAAACGTGTCCGCCGAATAGAGCGCGTAACGCGATCCGGTGAGACCGGTGTAGAGCGCAGCATCCGCCTCCGTCACCGTGCGCGGCGTGGCGTGGATCAGCTCGTCGCCAACGACGAAATCCTCGAAGAAATTGCCGGGATCGGATTTGAGGGTCATTGGGCTGAGCTCCGGCTGACTATGCAGCGGTGTTTACGTGGCCAATCGCGCAACAACAACGGGTCATTCTCGGGTAAGCGAAGCGCATCCCGAGAATCCTGGTTCGATATCCGAGGGAATTTCCCGTGATCCCCGCATGGCGCCAACCGAGATTCTTGGGATGCGCTTCGCTTACCCAAGAATGACCCCAGTGGGGTACGCTCAGTTCGTCGATTCCCGCGCCGCAATTGCCTCGGCCACGGCGACCGTTCGCTTCGCCTGCACGAGATGCAGCAGCTCGGTCATTTTGCCGTTGACCTTCAGCACGCCTTTGCCGGCGTTGGCGGGGTCGGTGAAGGCGGCGATGACGTCGCGGGCTTGTGCGACGGCGTCGGCTGCGGGCGCGAAGACGGTGTTGCAGGGCTCGACCTGGCTGGGGTGGATCAGCGTCTTGCCGTCGAAGCCGAAAGCGCGGGCCTGTTTCGCTTCAGCCGCGAAGCCTTCGGCATTGGCGATGTCGTTATAGACGCCGTCGAACACGAGAATGTCGAAGGCGCGGGCGGCGGCGATGGCGAGCGTGTAGCAGGCGGCAAGGTTTTCGCGGCCGGGCATCGGCTCGGCGCGGAAATCCTTGATCAGGTCGTTCGAGCCCATGACGAAGCCGGCAAGACGCGTGGTCTTCGCGGTGGAGGCGATCTCTTTCAGGTTGAGGATGGAGAGCGGTGTCTCGATCATCACCCAGAGCTGCAAGCTGCGCGGGGCGCCGGCTTCGGAGATGGCTTCGTCGAGCCAACGGATGTCATCGGCGCAGGTGACTTTAGGGGCGAGGATGCCATCGGGGTTGGCGTGGGAGGCCGCTTTCACATCGGCCTTGCCCCATTCGGTATCCTGTCCGTTGACGCGGATGATGAGTTCGCGCGGGCCATAGCCGCCGGCCTTCACCACATTGCAGACGCGGTCGCGGGCCTCGACCTTGGCCTCGGGCGCGACGGCGTCCTCGAGGTCGAGGATCAGCGAGTCGGCGGGAAGGGTCTTGGCCTTTTCCAGCGCGCGTTCGTTGGCGCCGGGCATGTAGAGGACGGAGCGGCGCGGCCTGATACTGGCGATGCTGGCGGACATGGGCGCGGACCTCTATCTTGAGATAGAAGGGTCATGACGGAGCGGGCTTTCAATTTCAAGCCGCCGCACGGGCCAACGCGAAAGAAGAGCAGGGCATGCCTCTGGTGCTGGTGATTTCATCCTATGTCGCCGCAAGCCGCGTCGGCGGAGGCATAGCGCCCTACGTGCTGGGGCCGATGAAGGTCGATCCTGTCCACGTGCCGACCTGCCTGTTCGGGCGGCATCCGGGCTGGGGGCCGCCGGGCGGCGGGCCTGTCGGCGCGGACGTGATGGCGCAGATGCTGGAGGGCATTGCCGCGAACGGGCTCTATTCGCTGGTGGATGCTGTTGTGACGGGGCATTTCTCGCATCCCGAGCAAGTGGCGGTGGCGGCCGAGGCGATCGCAAACGTGCGCGCGGCGCCGCGTGCCAAGGCGCACGACCATGCGCCGGCGAAGCCGATCGTGATTGTCGATCCCGTGATGGGGGATGAGGCGCCGGGGCTCTATGTGAAGCCGCAGGTGGCGGAGGCGCTGGCGGCGCGTCTGGTTCCGATGGCGGACGTGCTGGCCCCGAACCTGTGGGAGTTCGCGCGGCTGACGGAGACGGATCTGGCGGAGCTCAAGACGGCGGAGGATGTGGCGGCCGTCGCGCGGGCGCGGGGCGGGCGGTGGCTGATCTCGTCCGTGCCCTCGCCGCAGGGGATCGGCGTGCTGCATGTGGATGGCGATGACGCGATGATCGCCGAGACGCCGCGCGTGGCGGGGAAGATTCCCAACGGGACAGGCGACATGCTGACCTTGCGCTTTGCGGGCGGGCTGGTGTCGGGCTTTGGCGCGGAGGGCGCGCTCGCCGACGCAACTGGCGCGACGCATGAGGTGATCGCGAAGACCGTGGCGTGGGCGGGGACGGAGCTGAATCTCGCCGCGTGCAGCGACCGGTTGGCGAAACGCTTTGCCGCGCCGGTGCGATCAGTCGCGCGCGGGTGAGCGCGGGTAGACCGGGTTCACGGTTTTCTCGTCCGTATCGAACACGCCCTTGCCGGGAACGAAGTTGATTTCGAGGCGTACGCCGTCCGGGTCTTCGAACAGGATCGAGTAATAGCCCGGCGCCCAGCCATCTTCCTGTGGCGCGCGGATGATCGGCACGTTGAGCGACTTGATCAGGTCATGCACCTGGTCGATGTCCTCGCGCGTGCGGGCGCGGAAGCAGACATGGTGCAGGCCGACGCGCGTCTGCACGAAGCGCTCGCCCTCGTGCTCGGGAGACGGCTTGGAGATCAGGACGCCGGTGCGGCCGCCGACGCAGTAATATCCGTACTCGTTGTCGAGCACCTGTTTCAGCCCGAGGAAAGGCAGGAGCTGCATGTAGAATTCGCGGGCGATGTCATAGCGGCCGGCGGTGATCTGGATGTGCGCGATGCCGTTGATCTCGATCATGTGGGCGTCCTCCCGGGTGCAAGTTGCACAGGTTCCGTCGTCTTCCGCAACTTGACCATTGGCGCAGCTGGGCCGATGTGTCGGCCATGAGCATCACCGGATTTGTGGCGGCGGGGTTTGGCCCCGTGCGTGAGGCGTTCGAAAAGAACTTCGCGGACGGGCTGGAGCATGGCGCATGCTTCGCGGCGTATCTGGGCGACGAGCTGGTGGTGGACCTGCGCGGCGGGTTTGCGGATCGCGCAGGCACAGCGGCGTGGGATGAACGCACGCTGTGCCCGGTCTATTCCAGCACAAAGCCGGTTGGCGCGCTGGTGATCGCGATGCTGGTGGAGCGTGGGCTGCTCGACTACGACGCGCGCGTGGCGGACTACTGGCCGGAGTTTGCGGCGAACGGGAAGAGCGCCGTGACGGTGGCGCAGGCGCTGTCGCATCAGGCGGGCTTGCCGGGGTTTCCCGAGGCGATCGATCCGGCGCTGTGGCTTGATCCGCCCACGCTGTCGGCGGAGCTGGCGAAGCTTGCGCCGATGTGGCCGCTGGGCGAGGGCTCGGGTTATCACCCGCTGACATGGGGCTATATCGCGGGCGAGCTGGTGCGGCGCGTGTCAAAGCGCTCGCTGGGAACGATCCTGCGCGAGGATGTGTGTTCGCCGCTGGGCATCGATTTCTGGATCGGCCTGCCGGAAAGCGAACATGATCGCTGTGCCGAACTGCTGAAGCCGAAAGCGGCGGCGCAATTTCCGCACAAGAACGTCGAGACGCGCGCGGCTTTCCTCACGCCATGGGCCGCGGCGCCGCGCGGCACGACGGAGTGGCGCAAGACGGAAATCCCTTCCGCCAATGGACATGGCACGGCGCCGGCAATGGCGCGGCTCTATTCGGCGTTCGCGCAGATGGGCCGCATCGGCGAGACGCGCGTGATCGCGCCGGTGACGTGGGACGAGCTGACGCGCGAGCGCGTACGGGGCGAGGATCGCGTGCTGCCGGGGCGCGTGGCGTTCGGCGCGGGCGTGATGCGCAACCTGCCGCTGATCTATGGGCCGAACCCCGAAACGCTGTGCCATTCGGGCTGGGGGGGATCAGGCGCGTTCGGCGATCCGTCGACGGGGCTGGCGGGGGCGTACATCATGAACAAGCAGGTGACGCACCTGCTGGCGGATGATCGCCGGTCGAAGCTGATTGATGCGCTCTATGGATGTTTGTAGTTTTGGTTGCGCCCTGAGCGCATCCTTCGAGACGATCGCATCGCGAGGCTTGTGCTGCTGAGCCGGCGTGCCTGCGATCCCTCAGGATGAGGCCGGTAGGTGTTGTTCGAAGATAGTTTGCATCAACGTCCACCGGCCTCATCCTGAGGGATTGCGAAGCAATCGTCTCGAAGGATGTGAGACGGGCACTCACCGCGCCGCGATGAATTGCGGCTCTGCGCCGTCCTTCAGGATCACAGCCGTCAGCGGGCCGCCGAAGCAGGCGCCGGTATCGACATTGATGCGGCGGAGTTTCAATTCGGGGCGGAAGTCGACGGGCGTATGCCCGTGGATGACGGTGAGGCCAGCGAGTTCCGGGCGGGCTGGCCAGGCGCTGTCGTCGAAGAACCGCTCCGAGCGCGTCCAGAGATAGGTGCGTTCGGATTCGTTCGGGAATGATGCGGGCTCGATGCCCGCGTGAACGAAGACCAGCTTTCGCGCGAGATCGCGATAGATCGGCAGGAGGCGGCGCATCCAGTTGACGTGCGCCTTGGGAACATGATCGCGCCAGTCTGTTCCGGCGCGGCCCTTGCCCCCGGCATAGCTGTCGGCGGCTTCGGCGCCGCCCTGGCTCCACCACGTGCCGGGATCGAGGGTGGAGTCGTAGGCATTGAGCATCATCTGCTCGTGATTGCCCATCAGCGAGATGACCTGGATGGTGTCACTGCCCGCGAACATCTCCTCAAGCGCCATGATGCGGTCGATGACGCCGCGCGTATCGGGGCCGCGATCGACATAGTCGCCGAGATGGACGATGCGTGCGGGAAGCTTCTCGAACCGGATGCGATCCAGGATAGCGTCGTGCAGCGCAGCGAGCTTTGCAGACTCGCCGTGCACGTCTCCGATCGCGAAATAGAGTGTCGCTGGCATCCCGTCCTGCCGCTTCAATGGGGCAGGCATGAGCCTCTTTCCCCCCGGCCGCAAGGGGCGGGAGGATCAGGCGTCAGTCGCATGAAATAACTGTCAGGCGTGGCTCAGGCGTGGATGCTGGCGAGCTTGGCCAGGATGGCGACACCCTGCGGGCCGCCTTCGCCGCGCACGTCCTTGGCCAGCAGGGCCGAGAGCGTGGAGAGATGGGCGCGGGCGATCATCAGCATCTTGTCGTCGAGCGGGTTTGCGCCCTTGCGCAGCGTCTCGATCAGCGAGCGCGCGATCTTGCCGAGCAGGCTGTAGCCGAACACGCCGGCGAGGCCCGCCATGTCGTGCATCGGGACATAGACCGTCTCGAGTGCGAGGCTGCCGGGCGTGGCGGCGTTCACCGTCTGCTGCAGCTGGTCGAGCTGCGTGCGGGTCATGCTGCACCAGTCAAGCCGCGCGGCTTCCCATTCGGGTGACTGGGTGGGGTCTGCCGATGCGCTCATGTTTCCTGCCCTCAACCGCTTATAATCTACGACGCCCCTCCGGCGTTTGCGCCGGTGTAGATCACACGCAAGGTTTCCTGAGCATGAAGCCCAAGGGCTGCTTTTCGGGTGTACCTGAAGAAAGCAGTGCTTGTGTGCCAGCGCGGATTTTTGCGCCGAAATGTTAATGCAATCCTTAACGCGGATGGCGATCAGACGCGCATTTGCTGGGAAATCGAGGTTAAGGCCGGACAAAATTCATTGGCGCCGGTCTTGCGACATCCTGTCTGAAATCGCTCTTCGCGACTTCGCATGGCAAACCTCCTACCTCGACCCCGCGGGACCATCCCGGCGGGGTTTTTCTTTGGCGCGGAGGGAACTTCCAGAACGGACGTCTAGACAGGCCGGGGCGTGGCCACGCGCGGCTGGCGGCCGGCCAGCGTGAACAGCAGCACGCCGGTCCAGATCAGGCCGAAGGTGACGGCATGGCCGGGGGTGAAGGGCTCGCCCATCCCGATCGCGATCAGGAACTGGATCGAGGGGGCGATGTACTGGAGGATGCCGATGGTCGAGAGCTTGAGCCGGCGCGCGCCCATGGCGAACAGGATCAGCGGCGTTGCGGTCAGCGGTCCGGCCAGCAGGAGCAGGGCGACGAAGCCCGGCTCGCCCGACCCGAAAGCGGCGACGCCCGGCGGCAGGAAGAACAGCAGGTAGAGTCCGGCGAACGGGGCCAGCCACAGCGCTTCCATGCCGAAACCGATGCGGCTGTCGACGGCAGTGGTCTTGCGGATCGCGCCATAGATCGCGAACGAGAAGGCCAGCGATAGCGACACCCACGGGAACTGCCCCACCACCAGCGTCTGGTTGAGGACGCCGGCGGCGGCGATGATCACGGCCACGATCTGCAGCGGGCGGAAACGCTCGCCGAAGAAGAAAGCCGCGAAGACGAACACGATCAGCGGATTGATGTAGTAGCCGAGGCTGCCTTCCAGCACGCGATGGTTGGTGACGGCCCAGATGTAGATCGTCCAGTTGGCGGCGATGGCGATCGAGGACGCCAGCAGCGTGAACAACAGGCGCGGGTTGCGGGCGAGGGCAGTGAGCTCCGCCCACTTGCCGGACGCTGCGATCAGGATCAGCGCCGTCGGCACCGACCACACGATGCGGTGGGCCAGGATGACCAGCGGCGGCGTGTCGCCGAGGAACTGGAAATACAGCGGCAGGAAGCCCCACAGGCCGTAGGCGGCCATGGCGGCAAACAGTCCTGCGCGGGTTTCCGGGTTCGTCGGCATCGCGGACAGATAGGCGGCTTCGACGGTGAGCGTAACCGGGCGGGCGACGATAGTTTCTCAACGACCCCGGAGTTTTTCTCCTAGCGGCGTGGAGGAAGGCGGCATGGAGGAAGGTGGGGAGCGAGGCGCTAGTCCTCGTCGTCGCCCGCTGCCTCGACCGCCTCGGGGCTCATGCCGACGCCAATCACACCCACGAACGCGCCGCGGTTGAGCAGCAGTTCGGCACACTGGACGGCGCACATGGCCGAGCCGTTACGCAGGTCATCGGCGACGATCCACATGGCGAGGCCGTTTTCGACCGTCGGGTCATCCCGCACGCGGCAGACATAGGTGGCCCATTCGCCGACCGCGCCGATCGGAGTTTCATAGCCGTCTTCTTCCTCGCGCCGGTCGATAAGGACGAGGCCGGGCGATTCACGCAGCAGCGTGCGCGCTTCGGAGGCGCTGAAAGGCTGGGCCAGCTCGACATGCACGGCCTCCCCGACCGAAACGAAGGTGGGCACGCGCACGCAGGTGGCGACCACCTGGATGTCGTTGTCCAGGATCTTCCGCGTCTCGGCCGAGATGCGCCATTCTTCCTCGGTGAAGCCATCGTCCATCACGTCGTCGACCGAGGGGATGACGTTGAAGGCGATCTGGCGCGGGAATTCCTTGGGCTCGGGCGACTGGTTCACATAGATGCCCTTGGTCTGCGTCCACAGCTCGTCGATGGCGCGCTGGCCCTCGCCTGAGACCGACTGGTAGGTTGCGACCACCACGCGCTCGACGCCGGCGGCTTCGTGCAGCGGCTTCAGCGTGCGGACCAGCTGGCAGGTGACGCCATCGGGCACGGCGATGATGTTGCGCCTTGCATATCCCGCGATGGCGTCGGCGTTCACTTCGGGCACGACCAGCGGAACCTGCGGGTCATTGCGGAAGGCGCGGGAGGTGTCGATCACGATACAGCCCTGCGCGGCGATGGCGTTGCCATACTTGCGGGCGGCCGGATCGCCGGTCGCCATGATGCAGACCTCGATGGTCGAGAAATCGAAATCGTCGACGTCCTTCGCCTTCAGCGTGGCGTCGCCATAGCTGACCTCGGCGCCCAGCATCTTGCGCGAGGCGAGGGCGATCACTTCCGTCGCCGGGAAGGACCTTTCCGCGAGGATGCTGAGGATTTCCCGGCCAACCATGCCGGTGGCTCCGAGAACTGCGACCTTTAGCGCCATGAGCTTCTCCATCTCCGCCCTTCGCAGTTGGGCGTTCGTCGTGTTGTGGTCACATTCCTGCGGTTTGTTCAGCCGCAGTAGCCCATAAGGCGGGCGGTGCGTTTCAGCCGCGCCGCCGGAATGCCGGGTCCAGTTGCCTCAAATCACCCCGCACGCCTAGTGGATGCGGAGCGATTCCTGCGGCGGCAGGCCCCATCAGGAGCCGGAATGTCTGACCTCGCGACCCTCGTCCGCCGCTATGTGGACCGGTACAATCTCAACGACGTGGACGGCATGCTGGACTGCTGCGCCGACGATGTGGTGTTCGAGACTGTCTCGAACCCCGGCGGTTCCATCCGCCTGACCGGCAAGGACGAGATGCGCGAAGTGATCGAGGCGACCACCCGCGCCTTCCGCGAACGGCGCCATGAACTTGTGTCCATCCTCGTCGATGGCGAGCGGGCCGCCGCCGAAACCGTGTTTTCGGGCGTCGCCGCCGCCGAACTTGGCCAGTATGTCCGCCCCGGCGAGCACGTCTCGATCCGCGGCGCGACCATGTTCGAGCTCAGGGACAACAAGCTGAGCCGCATCTGCGATTATTCGTAGGGTGGATTGAGCGCAGCGAAATCCAACGCTGCGCGGGTGGCATCAGGTGGATTTCGCCTTTGGCTCTATCCACCCTACGCCTCTACTTTTCGCTCCACACTGCCATCTCGTTTCCGCCGGGCTCGCGGAAATGGAACCGGCGCCCGCCCGGGAAGGAGAAGATCGCGCGCGTAATCGCGCCGCCCGCAGCCTTCACCGCCTGTTCGGCGGCTTCAAGATCGTCGGCCTTGAGGATCACCAGCGGCGCGGCGCTAGCTTCAGTGGGGTCGCTCTGGAAGCCGCCATCGAGGCCGGTATTGGTCATCGCCGCATAGGTGGGGCCGTAGTCCTGGAAGCTCCAGCCGAAGGCTTTCGAAAAGAAGGCCTTGGTGGTGGGGAGATCACCACTGGCGAACTCGACATAGTTGATCTTGAGATGGGTCATGCACGGCCCCTGTTGTTCATGAAATGTTCTAGAGTCGATGGCGCCGAACACAAGAGGCAGCGCGATAAAATGCGAGGTCGGCGGGCGCGCCTACAGATGCTTCAGGATCGCATCGGCCATCTGGCGCGTGCCCATCGAGCCGCCGAGATCAGCCGTGCGCGCGCCGTCTTCAAGCGCCTTGCCGACGGCGGCGAAGATGCGGTCGGCGATGTCGGCGCGGTTGAGGCTCCAGCGCATCACCATCTCGAGCGAGAGGATCGCCGCAATCGGATTGGCGATGCCCTTGCCGGCGATGTCCGGCGCCGAGCCATGGACGGGCTCGTAGAGGCCCGGCACGCCCGGCTCGCCCAGCGAGGCGGACGGCAGCATGCCGATCGAGCCGGTTAGCATCGAGGCTTCGTCCGACAGGATGTCGCCGAACAGGTTGTCGGCGAGGAGGACGTTGATGTCCTTCGGCGCTTTCACGAGGTGCATCGCGGCAGCGTCAGCCAGCATGTGGTCGAGCTTCACGTCGCCATACTGTTCCTTGTGCAGGGCGGTCACTTCCTCGCGCCAGAGCAGGCCGGAATCCATCACGTTGGATTTCTCGCACGAGAGCACGCCGGCGAATTTCGAGTCGCGCTTGCGGCCGCGCGCAAGTTCGAACGCGCGGGCCGCGACGCGGCGGATTTCGCCGGTGGTGTAGCTCTGCGTGTCGACGCCACGGCGCTCGCCATTGGGCAGTTTTTCGATGTGCTTGGGCTGGCCGAAATAGACGCCCGAGGTCAGCTCGCGCACGATCATGATGTCGAGGCCTTCGACCAGTTCCGGCTTCAGCGCTGAGGCGCCGGCCAGCGCCGGGAAGCAGAAGGCAGGGCGGAGGTTCGCGTAGACGTCCAGCTCCTTGCGGATGCGGAGCAGGGCGGCTTCCGGGCGCTTGTCGCGCGGGACGCCATCCCATTTCGGGCCGCCGACCGCGCCCATCAGGATGGCGTCGGACTTGCGGGCCTGCGCCATCACTTCATCGGTCAGCGGCGTGCCGAAATGATCGTAGGATACGCCACCGAAGAAGGCGGTTTCCATCTGCAGTTCGGGCATCACGTGCTTGGCCACGCGGCAGGCTTCCTCGGTCACTTCCGGGCCGATGCCGTCGCCGGGGAGGAGCAGGAGGGTCTGGGTCATGATCGCCGCCTTCGTCGTGGGATGCGGGGCGTCTTAACAGAGCGAGGCGCGCGCGCAACCTACCGCGCTTTTGCCTTCCCGATATCCATCGCCAGCTTGGCCTCTTCGCGGATCACGCCCCGCACCCAGGCGAGGACAGGATCTGCCGCGCGGACATGGTTCCAGACAAGGGTGAGGTCGAGATCGAGGTTGGGCAGGGGCGGTTCTTTCAGGATCAGGCCGAACTGGTCGGCAAAGCGCAGCGCGAAAACACGGCTGAGGGTTGTCACCATGTCGGTCTGTGAAACGGCGGCAAGCGCGGCGATGAAGTGCGGCGTGACCAGCGCCATGCGGCGGTGGACGCCGACTTTCGCCAGTTGCGCGTCCATCTCGGAGCCCGCATCGCCGAAGATCGAGATGCCGACCTGATTGACCACGCCATAGTCGGCAATCGTCCATTTGCTCTTCGCCATCGGATGACCGGCGCGCATGACAAGGGCGAGCTTGTCTTTCGCATAGGGCTCGCTGCGCGCGCCGGGCGGCAGGGGTGTAGAGGCAGTCGCGAAGGCGAGGTCGACTTCGCCCAGCTCCATGCGCTGGATCAGGTCGGGCGAATAGTTCTCGAAACGGATGTCGATGCCCGGTGCTTCCCGCGCCAGCCGCGCCATCAGCGGCGGGGCGAGCATGATGGTGTGCGTGTCGATGCCGGCGATGCGGATCGTGCGCTCGGCTTTGGCGGGATCAAAGCTCGGCTCGCGGAAAATCGCCTTCACATGATCGAGCGTCGCCAGAAGTTGCGCCGACAGCGCCTCGCCGCGCGGGGTCAACGCATAGCCGCCGCCGGGGGCGCGGACGAGCAATTGGTCGCCCAGCACGTCGCGCAGGCGGGAGAGCGCGCGGCTCATCGCCGGCTGGCTGAGGCCGACCTCGTGGGCTGCCTCCGTCACATTGCGCCGCCGCAGCAATGCTTCGAGCGCCGGGAGCAGGTTGAGGTCGAGACCCGAGAGATGCACATCACGCATATCAAAAATACCAACTATGCATTTATGATATAGTCTCCCAACGCGTATGTTGCTGTCAACAAGCGATGGAGACGACGATGAACACGCAGGCAGGGAACACGCAGAAGGGACTGGTCACGGTGTTCGGTTACGGCCCGACCGGCGAGGCGACTGTCGAGCGCCTGCTGAAGCACGGGCGGGACGTGCGTGTCGTCCAGCGCAAGCGGCCGGCCAATCTTCCGGCGGGCGCCGCGTTCATGACCTGCGATGTGCTCAACGCCGACGATGTGAAGCGCGCGCTCGCAGGCGCCGAGCAGGCCGTCGTCACCATCGGCTTCGAATACAGCGGCAAGGTCTGGAAGGTGGTGTGGCCCAAGGCCATGCGCAACCTTCTCGCGGCAGCGGAAGCAGCGAACGTCCGCGTTGTCCACATCGACAACATGTACCAGTACGGCCCGCAGGATGAGCCGGTGCACGAAGACATGCCGCTCACCTCATTCGGCGTGAAGCCCGCCGTGCGCTCCGAGATCACGCGCATGTGGAAAGCGGCGGCGCGCGCCGGGCGCGTGCGCTGGGCGGCGCTGTGCGCGCCGGATTTCTACGGCGCGGGCGTCGGCCGGTCGCATATCGGTGATACGGGTCTTGGCGCGATCGCCAAGGGCAAGCCGGCGATGATGCTGATGAACCCGGACCAGCCGCACGCCTTTGCCTACGTGCCCGACATCGCGCGCGCCGTCATGAGCCTGCTGGATGCGGGCGACGACGCCTTCAACCAGGTCTGGCATGTGCCCTGCGCGCCGACACGCACGGCGCGGGAGCTGCTGCAGATGGGGGCGGATGCGGTCGGCCACAAGCTGCGGGTGACAGCGATCCCGGGATGGCTGCTGCCGGTGATCGGGCTGATCGTTCCTTCCCTCCGCGAATACGCCGAGCTGAGCTTCACCTGGAACCGGCCCTACCATGTCGATGCGACCAAGTTCTCGCGCCGGTTCTGGTCTGACGCGACGCCATTCGAGACCGGCATTCCAGCGGCGATCCGCAGCTTCCCGGCCGCTGAAACCAAACCATCGAAGACAACAAAGAGCCGGGGACAGAACCCGGCCGCCACCGCCACGTTCTGACTCTCATAACAGGACGGGCGTTCCTCCCCGGCCGGCAGGCGGATATGATCCGCCTGCCGGATCTGGAGGACCACGCAGATGGCGCTGTTCAATTTCGACTACAAGGGCCAACCGCTGGCCTCGCACGCGCGGTTCGCGTGGCGGCTCCTCATCAACATCCTTGTCGCTCTGATCCTCGTGGCGATTGCGCTGGCGATCGGCATGTATGGCTACATGACCACCGAGGGCATGCAGCCGATCGACGCCTTCCTGAATTCCGCCATGCTGCTCGGCGGCATGGGGCCGGTGGGACCGGAGCTGCAGACGGAAGCGGGCAAGCTGTTCGCCGGGATCTACGCAATAGGCTGCGGACTGGTACTCGTACTGGTATCCGGCATCGTACTCGCGCCGGTGTTTCACCGGGTGTTGCACGCCTTGCATGTGGACGATGACGACAGGAGCTAAGGCGCTGGCGTTTCTGGCTGACCGGCGTCGGCCTGGTCCATCTGCTGGAGCGCGGTCTTGGCGTCCGCCGAGCCGAGTTCGGCGCCGCGCTTGTACCAGTCGCGGGCTTTCTTCGTGTCGTGCATGTAGGCGTCCTGCACGTACATGGCGGCGACGGCCATGATGGCGTCGACATTGCCCTGCGCGGCGGCCTTCTCCATCAGCTTGAGGCCGGAGTTCGGCTGAAGCTTGAAGTTGTCCTGGCCGTAGGCCATGCGCTGGCCAATCCAGAGCTGGGCGGCGGCGAGGCCCTTGTCGGACGCAGCCTGCATGTCGTCATAGCCGCCCTGTTGCAGCATGTAGTCATGGCTGTTGATACGGGCGAGGGCGCGATGGTGCAGCGCGTAGGAATTTCCGCCATCGGCGAGCGCGCTGATCTGCGTCTCGTCATTGGCGGCGAGAGCGGCGTCGAACGGTTCCTTGTCGATGGAGACGAGGACGGCGAGTTCCTTCGCCGTCTCGGCTTCGGGATCGGGCTTCTCGAGCGAGGCGATACCGACGGCGGCGTCTTCACGGCCGGCGGTTTCGGATTCGCCACCACAGGCTGCGAGCGCGAGAAGTAGCGTGGAGGCAAGAAGCGGGCGGATCAGCTGAGCCATGGTTGCGACAGTTTCCTCTGCGCTTCGAAGGCGCTGATGTCGCCCGAATGCTGCAGTGTCTCGCCGATCTCGTCGAGGCCGGAGAGCAGGCTGGCCTTGCGGCCGGGGTCGATGTCAAAATGATGCACCTTGCCATCGGGCGCGGCGACCGTCTGGGCGGCAAGGTCGATATTGAAGATGTGGTTCGGGCCGCCGGCCTGTTCCATCAGGCTATCCACCACATCGCGCGGCAGCACGACCGGCAGGATGCCGTTCTTGAAACAGTTGTTATAGAAAATATCGGCGAAGCTCGGCGCGATGATGACGCTCAGCCCCTGGTCGAGCAGCGCCCAGGGCGCGTGCTCGCGAGACGAGCCGCAGCCGAAATTCTCCTTGGCGATGAGGATCGAGGCCTTGGCGTAGGCCGGCTTGTTGAGGACGAAGTCCGGATCGGGCGTGCCGTCGGGCCTGGTCTTGAAGTCGAAGAACAGGCCTTTCGACAGACCCTCGCGCGAAACGGTCTTCAGGAACTGTTTCGGGATGATCTGGTCCGTGTCGATGTTGGCGATCGGCAGCGGGGCGGCGGTTCCGGTGAGGTGCGTAAACGGCTTCATGGGCGGGGGTATCGCACGGGATGTTGGCGCGAGGAAGGCGTGCGGACGCGTTCCCTGCGGCCGGGGGCCGTGGGGTGGGTGGTTTGGGTTGTGGCCGCGGCTAAAGCGGGCCGTTTTCCACGCACATTGTCATTCCGGACGCGTGATAGCGCGAGCCGGAAGCCAGGGGTGGCACGTGCTGACGTTTGTGCGCGTGGCTCCTGGGTTCCAGCTCTGCGCGCTGACGCGCTTCGGCCGGAATGACAGTCGAGGGGATTGTGCGCTTGGGGAGCGCGCGTGGCGCGCTGGCCGGATCCCCGCCTTCTCCCTGCGCTCTTCTCCCGACGCCCTTCGGGCTTTGGGAGACGGGTCGAGCTTCGGGAGACAGGTCGCGGGGAACGCGTGCCCAAGGGCGCGCTTCCAGTTCCAGTGCTTCAACATCAACGGGG